>NZ_JADEXE010000267.1 GCF_015207265.1 Nodosilinea sp. LEGE 07298
GGCTTAGATTTCTAACCTGTAATAGTTGACAGGCTGTCTTTTGATTTCCCAGAGCCTTGCCCAGACAATGCTTTGCGAGAGGAGTTTTGTTTGTAGAACCTATGCGAAAACTTACGTTGGCAATGGCAGCGATCGTAACTGCCCTCACCCTGTGGATGGCTCCGGTGGCCCAGGCGGCAGATCTGGGTCACGGTGGCCAAATCTTTGGCAACAACTGCGCGGCCTGTCATATTGGCGGCGGCAATGTGGTGAATGGAGCTAAAACTCTGAAGCTGGCCGACCTAGAAAAGTACGAAATGGCGTCGGTAGAGGCTATTACCAACCAAGTCACCAACGGCAAAAACGCCATGCCTGCCTTTAAGGGGCGGCTCAGCGATGACGATATTGCCGATGTGGCGGCCTACGTGCTCAGTCAGGCGGAGCAGGGCTGGTAGGTGCGGATGTGTTTCCAGTTCAATCGCTCCAGTTCTGCAAAGGGTTGGGGCTTTTTGTTTCTGGTTGATCTAGGAGGCATCGCCGTGGGCTCATCCAAAATTGTTGGTCTCTGCCTGGCGCTGGTGCTGTGGTTCGGCTGGCCGGGGCTGGCAGCAGCAGATGCTATTGCCCTTGCTGCGTCCCGGTAGGCAGGCAATCGGTTCTGAGCAGCCCTGCCTACCGGGCGACAACGTGGGGCGATCGCTGCCTTAGCCTAATTCTGCTAGAGCGTTACGACGAGGCCATTGCCGACTGTAGTCGAGCAATTCAGCTCGTTGTCCACCGGCCAGAACAACGAGTGGCAAAGTGCTGTGACGACGATGGGGTGATGCGAGCGATCGCCTTTCCAGACTGACGTTGAACCCTCAAGAGGACGCTCTGGCCATCACCAACACGCTCACCTCAACCAATTTGACCCGATTTACTGTAGAAAACCATGTCCTTTTGCCGATTTTTAACCGCTAACTCCAATCTTGCCCTGGCTCTGCTCACCGTAGGACTGACGCTCGGATGTAGCAGCCCAGCCCTTAACGCCACCCCTAACGCCAGCCCCAACATTGCCGATAGCCAACCCCACAACCATGACGCCAGCGATCACGCTGATTCTGGCCATTCAGATGCGGGGGACCACCATCAAGGGCACGGCACGCTTGAAATTCCTGCCGGGCAGCCGGTTCCAACGATTACCCTGGTGGCCCACCCTGACCCAGTGCGAGGCTGGAATCTAGAAATTCAAACCACAAACTTTCGTTTTGCGCCAGAGCAGGTCAACCAGGCTAACCAGCCCAACGCAGGCCACGGCCACCTGTCTATCAATGGCGAAAGAGATGCTCGGGTCTACGGCCCCTGGCTGCACCTGCCCCAGTTGCCCCCAGGCCGCAATGAGATCACCGTCAGCCTCAATGCCAATGGCCACGAGGCCCTAACCTACAACGGTCAGGCGATTGAATCGACGGTGGTGGTGGACGTACCTGAGTAATGCAATAGACAGCTCAGCGATCGCACCCTTGATGCTGGCTCCCTGGCGTTGGCTATAGGCGTGCAACGGCTGTTCCCTAAGACGCGGGTGATCATCGGCCCTGCCACCGATACCGGTCTTTACTACGACTTGGATCGCGCGATCGCCTTTACCCCCGGCGACCTCACCCACATCGCCGCCGAAATGCAGCAGATCATTCGCGCCAACCTGCCGAGAGCAGGGTCGCTTAATTCAACTGCGGCTGACCTATCAAGATATGGGTGATGCCATTGGCACCACCCGCGTCACCGTCACCCGCCTAAGGCAAGAGCTAGAGCGAAACGGGGCAATTGGCTACTCCAAAAAAATTGCGTCATTTTGCATGGGTGATTGGGGTTTCGGGTGTCAGGTTTCGGGTCGCGGCCTGACACCTGACACCTGACACCTGAGATAAAAAACCGGGGTGTGTTTCCACACCCCGGTTAAAGAAATCTGAAACTTGGCTCGGTGGCTTACATTAGGCCAATTTGCGACAAAATGCCCTGGCCGGTCAAAAGCTCGGTAGCAACCCCGATCACAAAACCTAGCATGGCCAGGCGACCGTTCCAGGTTTCTGCAAAGTTAACAAACCCAAACTTGCTTTCGTTGTTTTCCATGACCGCTAATCTCCAAATTTGTAAGGGCTTCACTTTTTCAAGTCTTCTTTACAAAGATTAACACAAGAGTTTTGGTCTGGCTAGAGCAGCAGAACATTAGCGATCGCGCCTTCTCTCACCCTGTGGTCGCCGTCAACCAGGCGCTGCTGGCGGGCGATCGCTGTGCCAACGATGTAGCTGCATACCCCTGTGGCAAACCCCCGCCACCCCAGAGGGCAACGGTAGCTCTAGCAATGGCCGCAGGTCTACCGCTGGCCGGTTGAGTACAGAGGCCGTAGCCCAGGTACGGCAGCACCTCCGACTCGGGCACCGGGTGGGCTTGGAGTATGCTGACCCGCGCCGATTTAAAGCGGGGTCTTGGCAGAGTGGCCCCACCCTGGCAGCGACCCAAGAGGCTGAGGTTTTAGCCCAGATCGAGCAGTTTTTGGCCCAGCACTCCGGCGACTATGTGCGACTTTTGGGGATTGACCCCAGGGCAAAACTACGTCAATTTGAGCAGGTGATTCAAACGCCTGGGTGAGCGATCGGACAAGACAAGTATTTTTAACAACAGGCTAACGCTTCAAGCAGGGGCGCAGCTTTGCTGCGTCCCTTGACTTAACTTCTTAGAAGCTTTTATGAATTTCAAATTATAATAGAGTTCTTCAATAGAAAAATCATTAACTTTTAAGCTCAATCTAGGTGCTTCTGTAGAGCTAGAAATGGGATTTCTACTTTGCTGAGTATCTCTAAACCTTTTAGCGTAACCATCAGCCCACTCTAAAGTCCCTTGAAACAGTGTTGCAGCCAAATAGATTCTCTGACAAGATTTCATGTAAGCTCTCAGATGCTTGTTGTGTAGTTTTAAGTGGCTTTCCTCCTGATCAGGTATAAAGCCCTTGCTCTCGACATCTAGCCCTATTGCATCTTTGATTGAATTACAAATTAGCTTCATAAGGACTGCAGAGCCAAGTTGAAAGATATTAGCTGGTATTAGTATGAGCTTGTTTCTTGCACACATTGAAAGCTTTAGCTGATCCTTTTCTTTTTCCTTTTCCTCGCGGTAATGAGACTCACCTTGAAACTCAAATGCCAGTAAAAACTCCTCAAGCAACATATCTAGTTCCAACTATTGTCGGTGCCAACGAACTTCGCCATCCGGTTGATCGACCACCGTGACGCCCTCTGTCGCCAGAGCCCATTGGGTAGATGGGTAGGGTATGCGGTGCAAGGCAACAGCGCAAACCGCAGACCGTCAACCCAACACCCTGCTTACAAGCAGAGGGATCGAGTCCCGGCTAGGCAGTTGGCGAGTTGCTGGTGAAGCTGGAGGGGGTTGAGCTGGCGGCCGATAAAGACCAACTGATTTTTGGGTTGGCCAGTCCAGGGTTCGGGGCTGAGGTCAAAGCGTTTGCCGCTGAGCTGAAAGATGTGGCGCAGGTCTTCGCCCTCAAACCAGAGGATGCCCTTGGCCCGAAAAATCTCGGCGGGCAATTGGGACATTAAAAAATGCTCAAACCGGTCTACGTTGAAGGGGCGATCGCTTTTGAAGGGAATCGACATAAAGCCATCGGTGCCCAGGTGGCCGTCGGGTTGAGACTCTTGGGCCGCGCTGACGATTACGGGGGGCAGGGCCGGAGCTAGCCCCACATCTAGTAGGGCAGAAAGAGGCAGTTGGTCGGCCTGCTCAGTGAGCGAGCAGCGCAGCACCCGCGCCTGGTCTTTGATGCTTTGAATGTGGGCCTCTAGCCAAGTCAGCTTGACCTCGGGGGTGAGGTCGGCCTTGTTGAGCAGAATGATGTCGCCGTAGGTGAGCTGGCTGGTCGCCGCTTCGCTGTCGAAGTGGTCATCGGTAAAGGTTTCGGCATCGACGACGGTGATGACAGAATCCAAGTGGGTGAGCCGCTTTAGCTCGGTGCCCACAAAGGTGAGCATGATTGGCAGGGGGTCGGCTAGGCCGGTAGTTTCGACCACCAGGTAATCGACGCGATCGGGTAGCTCTAGCACTCGATACACGGCGTCAACTAGGTCATCGTTGATGGTGCAGCAGATACAGCCGTTGCTCAGCTCAACCATAGTCTCGTCGATGGAGACCAGCAGCTGGCTATCAATGTTGATGTCGCCAAACTCGTTGACCAAGACCGCCACCTTGAGATTTTGGCGGTTGGTGAGAATGTGGTTGAGCAGGGTGGTTTTGCCGCTGCCCAAAAAGCCCGTGATCAGTGTCACGGGCAGACCCCGCTTAGGAATTACTGGGTCTGCCACCGATGAGGACTGGGGGAGGGAGGGCATCGCCGTATCACTCATAGAATGATAATCGTTATCATAATAGTGCAAATTGGCAGCCTTCACTCAGGTCGCTTATGGGCATACCAAGCCCGAGCCATAAGGCTTTGGTAAAACAGGACTGGCAGCTCAAAGCCGCCCTCCGTCATGATTGATGCAACTTTTTCTGGTGATAATAAGGCGACATCGCGACCGTAGGAGGCGCGGAATTTTTCAACTTCTGCTTCTGGCATGTCAGCATATCGCAGCATTCGCAGCCAAACTTCAAGCAGGCTTTGATACTCGGCAGTCGCCATATCAGCCGTCAAATCAGCACTCACTAAATACCCGCCAGGCTGAAGCCGGGCCGCAATTTGCTGAAAAAAGTGGCTACGCTCAACGGATTGCATAAAGAAATGAGACACCAAAAGACAGGTTGCCGCCTGGAAAGTATCCGAGGCAGGAAGCGAGTCTAGATAGCCCAAATGAAACGTGCAGCGCGACGCAATACCAATCTCTTCAGTTTTGCGACGACAAATATCGAGCATCGGTGCGGCAGGCTCTACCGCAGTAAACCGCCATTGGGGGAATGCTTGAGCAAGATAAATCAGTTCTGCCCCGGTGCCTACTCCCACACAGAGAATGTTGGCATCGACGGGAAGTTCTGACAGTATGATGCGAATCTGTAGATGCAGGGCATCGCGGATTGGCGCTAGGGCATCAAACTGTTGATCGTAGGATGAAGCGCGTTCTTGGTCGAAAACAATGGCCGGTTCTGGGCTTTTCATGATGGAGATTAAAGTTGTAATTGTTTATTCTCAACGTTCTAGAGACCTGTACCCATTGAGGACAGCCCGCAGTCACCAATTGCCAAATTCAGCATTTTTCATTTTTTTGACCTAGCGGCACCAAACCCTCTAGCCGGACCGTACTGAACACATTTAAAGCTCACTTGGTCTGTACCAGGGTTATAGAGCACGTAGGACGGTTGGTATCCCTGCCGCCCCACGTTACCCACCCCCACGATCCGGCGGGGCGATTTTTTCGGCTCTTGGCCCTGTTCCTGGGGTACAGCGGTTTGGTCAAGGGTGGTCACCGTAGACCGCAGAGCACCGGGTTCTACCCAGCACTCAAAGGCCAGGCCCGATCGCCCGCAAAACAGCGTATTGGCATCAGCCCGAATGAGGCGATCGCACAGCTGTATCGGCGGCGTCTCCGGCGTCAGTTCATCGCCATAGCTCACCGTACTGCCGTGAATTAGCAAACAATCCAGCTCATGAAAGCCAAAATCTAAATCCGCCAACCACTGCACCGTCTGCCGCGACACCGCCTCCCACAGGTCTTTCACCGCCTCCAAGCCATAGCGTTCTACCAGCTCCGGCGCATCGGGCAGACCACGAATACCGTGCAGGCTAAAGCACTGCTCCTCCCACCAACCCGTGCACACCTGGGGCATGGGCTCTCCGGGCTGGGGCGATCGCACCCGCCGCACCACCGCCTCGCTATCCCCTTGCAGCCCGACCAAGTCGCCCAATATATAGAGATCTGTCACCGGCTGCCGCTGGCGCTTAATATCTGTCAGCACCGCCTCATAGGCCGCTAGATTGCCTTCGATTCCGCTGAGAATGGCCCATTGCATTGGCATTACCTCTCACACACATGTCCCGCATCCTCTGCCCGCTCGGCAAACTCCATACCCCGCGCCAGCCGCCAGGCAAAGATCGGCGGTAGGCCCTGCTCGATGATGGCGGCGCAGGTTTTTTGGTAGTCGTAGGGCACTTCGCGCAGGGTGACTTGGGTGCTGTCGGTGTCGTAGAGGACGTAGGTGGCGTTGGGTCTGCCGTGGCGGGGTTCGCCGACGGAACCGGCGTTGATAATGCGCTTCAGGGGGGCGGTAAACTGGTGCTGGGTTTCGCTCTGCCCTGGCTGCTGTACCTTGACCGACAGGGTGCCGTTCTCCAGCTCTCGCAGATAGGGAATGTGGGTGTGGCCGCAAAAGAGCACGTCGGCCTCGGCGGCGAGAACTCGTTCCAGGGCGGCAAAGCCGTCCATAGTGGGCAATAGGTACTCGTGCTGGCTGTTGGGGCTGCCGTGGACGAAGCAGAGATTATCCTGGCGCAGGGTCATGGGCAGGCTGGCCAGGTACTCGCGCACTTCGGGATGAATCGCCTGGTTCGTCCACTCGTGGGCCAGGTGGCCTCGCTTTTCGGCCAGTTGGGAGGGGTAGCTGCAATCACAGGCGTTGAGCCCTTCGACGATGTCTTCATCCCAGCAGCCCTGGCAGGTGGGGATATCGAGCGATCGCACCAGCTCCACCACCGCATTGGGCTGGGGGCCATAGCCGACCAAATCGCCCAGACAGTAGATCTGGTCGGCCTTGTGGGCATCAATATCAGAGAGCACCGCGTTCAGCGCCTCATAGTTGCCGTGAATGCAGGAGATAACGGCAAGTTTCATACGAGAAGTGCCTCCTCTAAAGAATCTACGGTGGGGTCTAACGCTTGATAATGCTGGTGATACTGGGTCAGAGCGGCGTCAGAAAGGCAGCTGTCGAGAAGGGTTTGGGCGATCGCCTCCCGCTCTAGCTCCCAGCCCACCACCTCAATGCCGCTAAACCGACGGGGTCGCCCCTCCAGCCAAGGCGGAATATTCAGCTCGGTATATTCCATCCCCGGCAATCCCTCGACAAAATCGACGTAGAAGGCATGGCCATTGGGCATTTCAAAAATGCCCTTCATGCGGCACACCTGGCCGTAGGCCCCACCCGTCAGCTCAATTAACAGCGCGTCGAGGCTGGGCGGGTCAAACACCTGCCCAGTCAGGGGCGTACACCAAATCTCGGGCAGCCGCCCATTGGCCGGAGCCGCCACGGCATTGCCCACCACCACCTGGTCAGCCCAGGTGTGCCAGTCCGACTCGGTCAGGTCAGGGGGCAGCACCGCCACTCGCTCACAGCCCAGCCCCGCCAAAAACGGCGACCCCAAATCGAGATGAAAGCCCCACTCAAAGTACACCGTCGCCTGCTCTGGCAGGTCAGCCAATACCGCCTTGAGCTGCGCCTCGGTCACCACCTGCACCCAGGGAAACCGATAGCCAATCCGCGCCAAATCCACCGAGATCTCCCCCAGCCCCGGACACACGTAGAACTGAGGTGTGGACTGATCCTTGAGAAACTGGCTGATCCAGGTAGTTTTGCCGCTGCCCGAGGGGCCGGAGATGGCGATGAGGTGGGGCATGGGGGGAGGTGAAGAGTGAAGAGTGAAGTGGTGGGGAAGTGGGGAGTGAAGAGGTGGGGCAGTGAAAAAGCAACCAAAAATTACGTTTTCACCCTTCACTCTTCACCCCTTCACTCCCTAGTGAAACGCCGGACTGTGCCGAATCAGGCTCATAAACTCCTGACGGGTGCGGGCGTCGTCGGCGAAGACACCTTTCATGGCGCTGGTCACCGTCCAAGAGCCGGGTTTCTGCACGCCGCGCATGACCATGCACATGTGGGTGGCTTCGACCACGACCGCTACCCCTTGGGGTTGCAGTAAGCCCTGGAGGGCGTCAGCGATTTGAGCGGTGAGGCGTTCTTGCACTTGCAGGCGGCGGGCGTACATTTCGCAGATGCGGGCGACCTTGGAGAGGCCAATCACTTTGCCGTTGGGGATGTAGGCCACGTGGGCGCGGCCCAAAATCGGCAGAATGTGGTGCTCGCAGGAGCTGAACAGGTCAATATCGCGCACCAGCACCATTTCGTTGGTGTTCTCATGGAAGATGGCTCCGTTCAGCAGCTCGTCGAGGGATTGGTTATAGCCGGAGGTGAGAAACTTGAGGGCTTTGACCACGCGCTTAGGGGTGTCGAGCAACCCTTCGCGATCGGGGTCTTCGCCCAGACCAATCAGCAGGGTGCGCACCGCCTGCTGCATCTCGGCATCGGAAACGCGAGGTTGAGATTGGGTGGACAGGGCAGCGATCGCCTGGTCAGCGGAGATGCTTTGGGAAGGAAGTTGGGCGGTCATTGAATGAGACTCCTAAAGACGTTAATGGGAAAGCGGTTTGCGGGGAAAGCGGTTTGCGGTTTGCGGTTTACGACTCGGCCTTATACCCTGCACCGTTAACCTTGCACCGTAAACCCCTTAAACCACCGTCAATTTCGTTCTCGGCAACACAATCGCTACCAGAAAAATCGCTAGCTGCGCTGTCACGATCGCAGGCCCCGACGGCAGATTGAACCCTGCTGAAAACACCATGCCCAGCACGGCCCCGAGCGCCCCCAGCATGGCCGACAAAATGACGTAGCCGGTGAAGGTGCGGCTGAGCAGACGGGCAGCGCAGGCCGGAATCACTACAAAGGCGCTAATCAGCAGCACGCCGATCGCTTTGATCGAGGTGCCTACCACCAAGGCCAGCAGCACAATGAACGCCGTGCGGTGGGCCGAGGCCGAGATGCCCCGAGCGATCGCCAAGGGTTCGTGCAGGGTGAGCAGGATCTGCGATCGCAGTGTCAGCCCCACAAACAGCACACAGGCCACTAGCAACCCCGTACTTACCCACAGATCGCTCTGTCGCACCGCCAAAATATCGCCAAACAAAATGCTGTTAATGCCGCCCTTGTACTGGCCCACAAAGGTGAGCAAAATCACCCCGATCGCCAGCGACGACGAGTAGACAATATTCAGCAGCGCATCGGTCCACAGCCGGGTGTGCTCTAGCAGGTAGGTAACCCCCAGGGCAAACAGCACCGCAAAGGGCAGCAGCACCGATGATGGACTCATCCCCAACAGCAGGCCCAGACTGATGCCCAGCAGTGCCGAGTGACCCAGGGCATCACTAAAAAACGACAGCTGCCTCAGGATCGTGAAACTGCCCAACAGCCCCCCCATC
>NZ_JADEXE010000268.1 GCF_015207265.1 Nodosilinea sp. LEGE 07298
GCCCAGCCCGCCCTACTACAAGCAGGTGGTGCTGGGGGTGCTGGCGGTCTACCCGCTGATTTTATTGGCCAATGGACTGCTGGGGCCGCTGCTGATCGGGCTGCCGCCGCTGCTGGCGCTGTTTATTTCGGTGATTTTTGTCTCGGCTTTGTTGACTTACCCCATTATGCCATGGTTGAGCAAGGGGCTGGCGTTTTGGCTTTACCCCAAAGCGCAGCGAAGGTAGGTGTTTGCCTTGGGGAATGCCGAGGACTCAGCTGGTCTTTGAGTTAGGACATTAGGGATCTCCAAAAGCCTTCGTGGGCCGCGCGCCCTTGCCAGAGACGTTGAATGTTTGATTCATTTCTGCAGTCAGCCAGCCCAGATTTTCTAACCTCCTCAAATTCAGAAATTTAGCTGGTTGATGGGCCTATCTCAACCTAGTAGATAGCGGCATAAGTGTGACGACTATTGCCAACCGCGAGGGAGCAGGGGAGCTAGGGAGCCAAGCGAGCCGGAATGGTGGGCATATTTCAGCCGTCGAGTACTAGACATTCTTTTCAGCTTCAAAGCTGGGGGAAACCTCATCTGGGTCGATCTCTAACAGATGCAGAATGCGCCGCAGGGGAATATTGACGTGGTTTGTTTGATCGACCAGCTCTCGGCCTAGGTTGTAGATGGCCTGCTCGATCACGTAGTTATCAAGCAGCACCTCCATCTCTTGCTGAGTCTGAGGCAAAAAGCCATCGAGGGAAGCCGTGTCTAAATAGGCTTTGATAAACGTCGTACTGACCCAGCGGTACCAAAACTCTGCCCATCGCTGCAATTGTTGTCGCTGTTCAGGCTGGCTGAGGCCGCTTTCGATTTCGTCATCAAGCGCGACGTTGACAGCGTAGTAAAACGATTGCAGCATGCCTGCGACATCGCGCAGGGGCGATCGCTTCATGCGGCGCTCGCTTAGACTGCGAGCCGGGTCGCCTTCAAAGTCGATGATGAAAAAGTCTTTCCCCGTGTAGAGCACCTGTTCAAGGTGGTAGTCGTTGTGGCAGCGAATCCGCAGGGCCGTAATTTTTTGATCTAAAACCGATTGAAACCGCTGGAGACAGACATCCTGCTGGTTCAAAACGGCTGTAGCCAGCGATCGCGTCTCCGAGGGCAGTGTATTCAGCCGGTTTTTGAGCAGCAAAAAGACCTGCCCGGTCAGGTTGCGGCTGTACTGGTAGATCGATCGCTGGTAGAGCGAGGTGAACGGTTCGGGCGCAAAGGCCGGGTCACTGTCGGCATCAATGGTGAGGGCGACGTGGAGTTCGGCGGTGCGCTGCCCCAGCAGTTGTATATTGGCCAAATAGCTGTTGATCGCCTTGCAGGCCGGAATTTGAGACTCAAGGGAGGGCAGCGGGCAGTAGGGCACCGGGAAAAAGACCTCAGTAGCACCTGCGCTACCGGTGGATTTAGGCTCTAGGGCCAGTGGCGAACCCGTAGGCATGGGCGCTTCGGACACATTGGATTGATCCATGACAACGAGGTCAAAGAAGTCGCGCAGATGATCAAGAGTGTAGTCCCAGCCGCTGCGGGTATCAGGAATATACTCTTGCAGAATACCAATCGTGATCGGCTCGGTGGCGGACCGATGGTAGGTCAGGGTACCCGCGATCGAGGTGATGTTGGTAAAGCGGTGATGGTCATCTAAAAAGCGGCGCACTTCCAGATCGGGGTGCTGGCCTTCATCCACTTTTTGAAACAGCTTTAGAATTAGGCGGTTTTGGGCCGTAACCCCGCTGGCCCTGGCGTAGGCGATCGAAGTGTTGTTGTGGGCACCTTTGATCAGCGTGGGCTCAAAGGGCTGGCTGGGCTCATCTTCAGACGCATCAATGGGTTCGCCCCCACTGAGCTGCCCGCTAAGCTGATCAAACAGCGCCGTGGTGGTAGAGACCAGTCTACCGGTGGCATTCTCGTAGATTTGGTGCCGGGCAATGCCGTCGAGCAGGGTGGTTAAAAATGGCTTGTCGGCGATCGCATCAAACAGCACAGCGACATCATCGCTTTGGGCCAGCTTGAGTCGGGTTACGACCGCACTGGGGTTTTCAGATAGCAGGTGCAGCGCCTGGTCGCCCTCGGCCACAGCCAAAAACAGCACGTAGGTTTGCGGATTGCCCTGAATATAATCGACGTGCAGCTCCACCATTTGGGCATGGCTGTGGCCGTAGGGAATGGCGATCGCCCCCATAATGCGAGCCGCCTGCACCGTGCGGATTCTGCCGCCAAACCAGCGGTGGTTGGCCAAGTAGTGGGGCAGCAGATTCTCTAAACTACCGGCAAATCGACGGGTTTCGGCTGACTGCAGCCGAGCGAAGGCCCCGTGCCACGCCCCATCGAGCACCAGCGTAGGTAGCTCGGTCTGAGGATCGGTAGCCGGTAGTGGCACCGCTGCGGGTTTGAGGGTAAACCAGTAGACCGCATAGGCCCCAATGCTGAGGAAGTAGGGCAGATCGTCAATGGGCGGAAACTCAGTGCGGCCAAAGATCTCGACCGGCACCCACCCCTTTAGTGCGACCAGATCAAGCTCGACGGTCTGCACAAAGCGCGACAGGTTGACAACGACCAGAATTTTCTCGTCTTCGTAGGTGCGGGTAAAAGCCAACACCTTGCGGTTTTCGGGATGCAACAGCTGAAAATCGCCGCTGCCCAGGGCGCGAAAGTGCTTGCGCATGGCAATCAGCCGCTTCGTCGCGTTGAGCAGCGAGGTGGAGTTGGCCCGCTGGGCCTCCACATTGACCGTGGCGTAGTGGTACTCAGCTTCGACAATTAGCGGCAAAAACAATCGCTGGGGGCTGGCACTGCTAAAGCCCGCATTGCGGTCGTAGTTCCACTGCATGGGGGTGCGTACGCCGTTGCGATCGCCCACGTAGACGTTGTCGCCCATGCCAATTTCGTCGCCGTAGTAGAGCACAGGCGTGCCGGGCAGCGACAGCAGCAGGCTGTTGAGCAGCTCGATCTGGCGGCGATCGTTGCCCAGCAGCGGCGCTAACCGCCGCCGAATGCCCAAATTCACCCGCATCTCAGGATCTTGGGCGTAGACGCGATACATAAAATCGCGGTCTTCATCGGTGACCATTTCCAGCGTTAGCTCGTCGTGGTTGCGCAGAAACAGGCCCCACTGGCAGTTGTCGGGAATGGCGGGCGTTTGCTGCAGGATATCGGCGATCGGAAAGCTGTCCTCCATCCGCAGGGCCATAAACAGGCGCGGCATCAGCGGAAAGTGAAAATTCATGTGGCACTCGTCGCCATCGCCGAAGTAGGCGGCGGCATCTTCGGGCCACTGGTTGGCCTCGGCCAGCAGCATGCGGTTAGGGAACTTTTCGTCGATGTGCTGGCGCAGCCGCTTCAAAAAGGCGTGGGTTTCGGGCAGGTTTTCGCAGTTGGTGCCCTCGCGCTCGTAGAGGTAGGGCACCGCATCCATGCGCAGGCCGTCTACCCCCATCTCCAGCCAAAAGTCCATTACGTCGAACACGGCCTGAGCCACCGCCGGATTGTCGTAGTTCAGATCGGGCTGGTGAGAGTAAAAGCGGTGCCAGAAGTAGGCGTTGGCTACCGAATCCCAGGTCCAGTTGGAGGTTTCAAAGTCCTGGAAGATAATCCGCGCTTCCTGATACTTTTCGTAGGTATCGCTCCAGACGTAAAAATCGCGCTCGGGGCTGCCCTTGGGTGCCCGCCGCGCCCGCTGAAACCAGGGGTGCTGGTCGGAAGTGTGGTTGACGATCAGCTCGATAATGACGCGAATGCCCCGCTGGTGGGCCGCCTGCATCAGATCTTTGAAGTCGTCCAGGGTGCCGTAGATGGGGTTGACATTCATGTAGTCGGCAATGTCGTAGCCGTCATCGCGCAGCGGCGACGGAAAAAACGGCAGCAGCCAGATCGCCGTCACGCCCAGGTCTTGAAGATAATCCAGCTTCCCGGTCAGGCCCCGAAAGTCGCCAATGCCATCGCCGTTGCTGTCGGCGAAAGCGCGCACCGGCACTTCGTAAATAATGGCGTTCTTAAACCACAGGGGATCATTCTTCAAAATCAATGGCTTCCTTCACGCGCAATACCAGCCCCTACGCTAGCGGAAATGATAGAAGGCGTCATCGTCCGGTGGTAAGAGCGATCGCGTTTTAGGATGGGCTATGCAGCACCCCATCTCCCCATCCAAGTCTTAGGGGGGATGCCTGTAGCCGACACTTTCTTCTATGAATAACATTGCCGATTCTGTTGCTGTTTCTATGGCCAACTCTGCGGAGCGACGTTTTCTGCCAACTGTTTTGATCAGGTTAAGGGCAGACGATTAAACCAGATTTATGCAGCCGAGATTCGGTAGTTATCCCCAATCCAGTAGCAAATTCGTATGAGTTTTCAACGTGCCAGTGGCGTTTTACTGCATCCCACCTCGTTACCAGGCCGCTTTGGCATTGGCGATCTAGGGCAGGCCGCCTACGCCTTTGTCGATTTTTTGGCCAGAAGTGGGCAAACGCTGTGGCAGGTTTTGCCGCTGGGGCCGACTGGCTACGAGCATTCGCCCTACATCATGAACTTCAGCACCTTTGCGGGCAACCCGCTGCTGATTGATCTAGAGCAGCTGGCCGCCGAGGGATTGCTGGAGGCCACCGAGCTAACGCCTTTAACCGACGTAGACCCTGAAAAGATCGATTTTGACAAAGTTATTCCTCACAAAACTCACTTTCTCAAGCTGGCCCACGATCGCTTTTTAAGCAATCAGGCGTCCGACCAGCAGGCCAAACTGGAACAGTTTTGCCAAGAGCAGGCCTCGTGGCTAGACGATTTTGTGCTGTTTATGGCGCTGCTGGAGGCTAACGAGGGCAAAAGCTGGAACTACTGGGAACCGGCGATCGTCCGTCGTGAACCCGACGCCCTGCAAGCCCAGCGCGAAGCCCTAAAAGACGCCATTCAATACCACCAGTTTTTGCAGTTTAAGTTCTTTGAGCAGTGGCAAAACCTGCGCCAGTACGCCAACGACAAAAACATCAAAATCGTGGGCGATATTTCAATTTACGTGTGCCACAACAGCTCTGACGTGTGGGCCGACCCGGAGATTTTTAAACTCAACCCCGACACCTTTGAACCCGCCTTTATTGCTGGCGTACCGCCCGACTATTTCAGCGCCACCGGGCAGCTCTGGGGCAACCCGGTCTACAACTGGGATCAGATCGAAAAAACCAATTTTGCCTGGTGGATCAAGCGCTTTCAGGTGACGTTGCAGTACGTCGATATTGTGCGTGTTGACCACTTTCGCGGCTTTGAGGCCTACTGGCAAGTGCCCGCTGGCGAAGAAACCGCTATGAACGGCGAATGGATTGAAGCGCCCGGTGAGCGGTTCTTTACCGCCCTAGAGAAAGCTTTGGGTACGCTGCCGATCATGGCCGAAGATCTCGGTATTATCACCCCTGAAGTGGAAGCTCTGCGCGATCGCTTTGACTTCCCAGGTATGCGCATTTTAATGTTTGCCTTTGGCGAAGATCCCAATAATCCTTATCTGCCGCACAACTACACGCGTAACACAGTGGTCTACCCCGGCACCCACGACAACGACACCATCATCGGCTGGTGGCAGCAGGCCAGCGACAGCGAAAGACAGTTTCTGGCCCGCTACGCTGGCTACGCCTCGCCCGACGCGATTGAGGCGATCAACTGGCTGTTTATTCGCACGGCGCTGGCCTCGGTGGCCGATCTGGCCATTATCGCCCTGCAAGACCTCTTAGACCTGGATGGTCATGCCCGCATGAACGACCCCAGCCGCAACGACGGCAACTGGCGCTGGCGCTACCGCAGTTCTACCCTGCTGACCCAGGCGCTGAGCGATCGCTTGCTGGCCATGACTCAGCTCTACAGTCGCTAGTCGCTCACTGCCTCCCAGATTTGAGGTAACTTTTGAAAAACAATTTCCCCAGTGGTGGGCAGTGCCCACCGTACAGCTGGCCGGGTTTAAGGTGCAGATCGCCTGTCGTGTTTAGCGATCAGCTCGTTGAGGTTGTGCTGCATCTGGTCGCGGACCTGCCTGTAGCAGGCATCGACGTAGGGGCGATCGCGGGCGGTCTCGGCACCGTAGCGCTCAAAATAGATTGGTGTGCCGATGTGGGTCGCGATCGGTCGGGGCCAGGGAATATTGGGCACGGGGCCAAAGGCAATGCCCCAGGGCAGCCCCAAATACACCGGAAAAACCTCTGGATCGATGCCCATAAACCAGGGCATACCCCAGTCGTGCAGCTGCTGCATGAGGGGGTAGATATCGGCTAAGACCAGCAGCGTGTCGTGGGCACCCCAAGAAACCACCGGTACGATCGGCAGGTGGCGCTGTAGGGCAATTTTGACAAAGCCTTTGCGATCGCCCAGATGAATGCGATCGCGCTGGCTAAATGGGCGAAAGACATCCCGCGCACCACCGGGATAGACCAAGATGCTGGCACCGCGATCGAGGGCCGCCAGGGCCATTTTCGGGTGCGCGGCGATCGCCCCGGCGCGTTCCGCCAGGCTAGCCAAAGGCGGAACCGCCTGCCATACCTTGGGGTGCATGAGGCCATAGACGGGGCGATCGGGGCCAAAGCGCCTGACCCAGTCGTAGATCATCATGAACATGTCTGGGGCCGCCAAGCCGCCGTTGTGAGAGCCGACCAGCATTACCTGGCCCTCAGGCATTTGCTCCCACCCCTCAGTTTGAACCTGAAAGTAATTTTCGTAAAGCCAGCCCCATAGCGGCTGAAAAGCTTGAATAAAGTGAGTATTTCGACGATCTAGAGACCAACCTGGACTATGGGTCGCCATAGGGCCGCAAATTTTCATCTAATGGTTATTTTCTAACCATACTCTAGAGATGTAGCCTTCTGAGCATTCCCAGAGGCATCACGAGCTACAGGGCTACTGAGGGCGGTATAAAGCCATCCGCCAAGACGGCTCTATACCTTTTACTAGATGCCCTTGCCTATCTCTATGGAGTAGCGTAAAAACGCTTGCCTAATCTCTGACTTTATGAAGATGGATTTCAGCACCATTCTGAATCAAAAGCGCGACACAATTATTGATTTGTGGATTGGTGCAGTTTTTGAAGATCAGCAGATTGAGGCGACCAATGAATTAACGTTCAACGCAGTGCGCGATAGTCTGCCCAGGGTGCTGCAATCTCTGGCCGATATGCTGGCCGATAGCGAGCTAGAAAACTTTGAAACTATTGATGAAGCTAGTTTAGAACATGGCTTGATTCGGGCAGAGCAGGGATTTGAACCGGCAGAAATTGCGCGAGAATATCGCCTGCTGCGATCGGTGATTTTTGAGGAATTGGAAACCGATTTGGTGCAGGCTTCACCCAGAGATGTGCTGTGGGCAACGCGGTTAATCAATACGGTGGTAGATGAGGCGATCGCTCGCTGCTTTGACAGCTACACCCAAAGCCGCATGGAGGAGTTGGACAAGCTCAGAACTCAGATGCAGCTCACCAACCAAGAGCTAACCCGCCTGGTACGGGCTAGCCACGACAACATGTCAAAACTCACCCACGAACTTAAAACGCCCCTGACTTCAATTATTGGCTATGCCGATCTGTTTCTGCGTCAGCAGCAGCAGCCCAGCCTAAAAGAATCCTACGCCCACTTAGAAAGTATTGAGCGAGTCTTGCGCAGTGGGCGACTGCTGCTGCGGCTGATCAACGATACCCTGCAGCTTCAGCAAAGCGACGGACAAATTAAGCTGAAGATAGTTACCATTACCCCGATCGATTTAATTCAGTCGGTGATAGAAATCGTTGAGCCCCTAATTCGCGATAAAGGGTTAGACCTGCGGGTAGACTGCGATCGCGCCCCTAAAACCGTGCAAACCGACCCCCTACGCCTGCAGCAAATTATCACTAACCTGTTGAGCAATGCTATTCGCTACACCGAAAGTGGCTATATTTCTATTTCTACTGAAACCCTGAATGACAACCGCTGGTCAATTGCGGTCAGCGATAGCGGCATTGGCATTGCCCAGGCTGAGCAGAAATATATTTTTGAGCCCTACTACCGCATCCACCACGGTCCCACAACTGCAACCGATCAGGGAACAGGACTGGGTTTGGCAATTGTCTCGCAACTGGTGGAGCTGATGCAGGGCGAAATTGTTCTGTCATCCTTCGTAGAGCAAGGCTCAACGTTTACCGTAATCTTGCCAATCGAGCACCAGAGACCCGAGCCAGCCCAGCTAGAGTGACTAACCACGGGCGTCGTCCGCTGCTCGTCTAGCGGCCCTCTATGCTGACTGGGCAACCACAAGCGATCGCGGCCGAAGATAAACCGGCATCCCATCTACCGGGTAGATCAGCAAATTCTGCTTCAAATTCTCCAGCGACGATCGCCCGTTCACCAGCTCCCAGCTAAAGTGGCGCAGCAGGTAGGCCAGCATCAGGGTCGATTCCAGCATGGCCAGGTGTTCGCCCAGGCAGCGGTGAGGGCCAGAGCCAAAGTCGATCATCGGTGGGGGCGGAGACTGGCGATCAGTGCTCAGCCAGCGATCGGGCCAAAATTTTTCGGGCTGTGGGTAAGCATCGGGGTCACGACCGGCCCCCAGCATCGACCAAAACAGACGCGTTCCAGCGGGTATCTCTAGGCCATCGACCACCATATCTCGGGTCGCCTGCAGCGACGTAGTGCCCGACGCCACCGAATAGAGCCGCAGGGTTTCTTTGATCACCCCTGACAGGTAGCTCAGCTCCTTTAGGCTGGCCAGGGTAATGGTTTCATGGTGTTTAAAGACGCGATCGACCGTGGCCTGGGCCGTCTCAAACACCTCGGGGTTGAGCGCCAGTTCTCCCACCGCAAAGGAGAGGGTGTGGGCGGTGGTATCGGTACCTGCGATCAGCATTTCAATAATTTCGGGCAGCAGGCTGGCGCGGGTGTAGCGAGGTTCTTTAACCGCAATTTTGACCAGCATCGACTGCTGAAACAGAGGACTAGTTTTGGCCAGGGCATCGGGGTCGCCGTCGCGCAGCTGCAGGGCCAGGTCTAGACGCGACTGCAAGCAGGTTTCAAAATGGCGGCGGGCGGCCCAGTAGTCTTTGGCAGCCTGGGTGGGAAGGTACTTTTGCCAGGGTTTTTCGCCGACGGCCACCCGCAAGAACCGATAGGTCAAGACCGACATGGCGTTGTAGGTCGGCTCAATCTCTAGGGGTGGGCCTTCGGGGC
>NZ_JADEXE010000269.1 GCF_015207265.1 Nodosilinea sp. LEGE 07298
GGCTACGGATTTGGCCACGAGATGCTGCGCCAGGCGGTGGTTCCGGCTAAGCGCTATTGAGCGCGATCGCTAGGCTAGGGCAATTGTCATCTATCGCGGCGGCTGGTGCGTAGAGAATAAAGTGGGAAATTAGGTGGAACTGGGGTGTAGTAACCCTCGGTACCCTTTAAACCTACCGGAGTCCTCCATACTGATGGTCGCTCAGGCGGTTCTCAGAGGAATACGCCAGAATTTCTGTGGGCGTACCCTGGCGACATCGCCAAAGGGGATGCTCAGGCTCAATTTTCCTGCTCTCTACCGTTTAGCAGCACGATGGCGTTTTTATCTAAGTCTGCTTCTAAACCGACTGATCAAGCTAAATCACGTCCGCCGGTACGCTGGGCAACCTTTATCATGGCGGCGACTGTAGGGCTATCGGCGGCCATTGTAATGGCCTGGTTTGCTGGCGAGGCACGCATCACCAAGATTTTTGCTCAGCTTCAGGTGTTGCAGAGCCAGCCCCCCATGTGGCTGGAGGTACCGATGGTAGCGGCTCAGTACTTAGTGGCCCCAACCGTAGTACTGCTGCTGCTGGCCTACGCGATTACTCGCGTTTCGCCCCGGCCTCGACCCTGGTCGCGGTGCATTGTGGTGGGCATTTTGCTCACCCTGGTCATGCGCTACCTGGTGTGGCGCTGCCTCTCAACTTTAAACCTGGCCTCGCCCCTGGAGGGCACCCTCAGCCTGGGGCTACTGGCTATGGAGCTGTTTGGCCTCACCACCAGCATTATTCAACTGCTGCTGCTGCTGCGGGTGCGCGATCGCAGGCCCCAGGCCGACCAGCTAGAGCAAGCCGTTACCAGCGGGCTCTACCAGCCTTGGGTAGACGTGTTTATTCCCACCTACGACGAACCGGCTTTTATTTTGCGCCGCACCATTATTGGCTGCCAGGCCATGACCTACCCGCGCAAAACCATCTACCTGCTCGACGACACCCGCCGCCCCGAGATCAAGGCCCTGGCGGCTGATATGGGCTGTGAGTACATCGCTCGCCCCACCAACGACCACGCTAAGGCTGGCAACCTCAACCACGCCATTCAGATCGCCCGTGGCGAGCTAATCGCCTCCTTTGACGCCGACTTTGTGCCCACTCGCAACTTTTTGTGCCGCACGGTGGGCTTTTTTCAGCAGGCGAAGGTGGGCCTGGTGCAAACCCCCCAAAGCTTTTACAACGCCGACCCGATCGCCCGCAATCTGGGCTTAGAAGGGGTGCTTACGCCAGAAGAGGAAGTCTTTTACCGCCAGATTCAGCCCATGCGGGATGGCGTGGGCAGCGTGGTGTGCTCGGGCACTTCCTTTGTGGCACGGCGCAGCGCCCTTGAAAATAGCGGCGGCTTTGTCACCGAGTCGCTGAGCGAAGACTACTTTACTTCGGTACGTCTAGCGGCCCAAGGCAACGACGTTATTTACCTCGACGAAAAGCTCAGCGCTGGCCTCGCCGCCGAAGATATTGCCGCCCACGCCTCCCAGCGGCTGCGCTGGGCCAGGGGCACCCTGCAAGCCTTCTTTATCGACTCCAATCCGCTGACCATTCCTGGGCTCACCCCCATGCAGCGACTGGGCCACCTGGAGGGGCTGCTGCACTGGTTTAGCAGCATTCCCCGGATTGTCTTTCTGCTGATGCCGCTGGCCTACTCGTTTCTCAACGTCATTCCCATTCAGGCGACGGCGCGGGAGCTGCTCTACTACTTTGTGCCCTACTACCTGGTACAGCTGACGGTGTTTGCCTGGCTGAATGAGCGATCGCGCTCTGCCCTGCTGTCAGACATCTACTCGCTGGTGCTGGTGTTTCCGCTGGCGGCCACGGTGGTACAGGCCATGGTCAACCCCTTCTCGCGGGGGTTTCAGGTCACGCCCAAGGGCACCTCCAGCCAGCGGTTTCAGTTCAACTGGAAGCTGGGCTGGCCGCTGGTGCTGCTGTTTGGCCTCACCGCCATCAGCCTGTGGCGCAACCTGGGCCTGTGCCTAATGGCAGGCTGGGGCAGCGCTGGCTACGAGCTTCAGGCGCGGGGGCTGGCCCTGGGCTGGATATGGAGCGCCTACAACCTGGCCATGATCGCCGTCGCCCTGCTGATTTTGCTGGATGTACCCCGCCCCGACTCCCACGTATGGTTTGACCTGCGCCGGGTGGTTAAGCTGTCGCCGCGTACCCGGCGGCCTGAACCGGGCGATCGCCCCCTAGCGCCAAGTTCGGCCTGTGGCCCCGAGGCTATCTCTTCGGCGAGCGCGATGCCTAAAACCTGGTGGGGCATCACCACCGTCATGTCTGAGGTTGGGGTAGAAGTCTCCCTGACTCAGCAGATCTCGCTCGCCCATCCCCTCAGCGTGGGCATGACAGTAGATTTAGAAGTGGCCGAAGAGGCGATCGCCCTGGAGGGCATCATTACCGCCATTGACTATAAAAACAACGACAAAGACGAGTTTCCTCACCTGCGGGTGCAGTTTGGCCCCCTCACCCCGGCCAGCTACCGGGCTCTGGTTACCGCTCTATTTTGCCGCCCCGGCCAGTGGAAGCGCTGGAACAGCCCCGGCGAACTGCGATCGATTTGGCTGCTGCTGCGGGTACTGGTGTGGCCCCGACGCTTTAGCAGCCGTAGCACCAGAGCCGTGCCGGTGGTTAAGGGGTAGAGCAGCGGGGAGAATAAGCCATCGGGGCCGAAACACTCTATGATGGCGGCTATTATGTCCCCACTGCCCGTTATTCACCTGTTAAATCGCTGTCGCCCCTCGCCCTATGCAGATTACCTACGACCCCGATCGCGACATCCTGCAAATTGCCTTTAATCAGCGCGAAGTGGACGAGACCGCCCGCGCGTCCCCCAACCTGATTCTCGACTACGACGAAGATGGGCTCATTGTTGGGCTAGAGCTGCGCAATGCCTCGCGGCGGGTTGATAGCCCTCTGTCGGTGACTTTTACCGTCGGCGATGCCGACATCGAAAAGCCCCAGCCCTAAAGCAATTTAGAATTTTGGATTAGCAATTTTGGCTAAGTTCTACTGTTTTATAGCTGTGGCCAGTCTGGTCAAGACAGGTCTCCTATGCACGTTCAAACGTTTGAATGTTCATAGGGTTTCTGGATGTCCTAACCAACGTGACTATGGTTCTAGAACAAGCCTCGCCAGAACAATATAAAAAAAGGGGAGGCAACGCCTCCCCCAGACATCATGATTTACTCTCAGTCGTCAACCTTTAGCGTCAGGACACCTCTTCCTCACGCCGGGGCTTAGCCCGCTTCAATGGCGGGGGTTTCGGTGCTGCTCAGGTCGATTTTGACCACCTTATTGCGGGCTTCGACCACCTTGGGTAAGGTCAGGGTCAGCACGCCGTGGGCAAAGTTGGCCACCACCTGGTCGTTTTGTACGCCATCGGGCAGGTTCACCAGCCGGTGGAAGCTGCCGTAGCGGGTGTCGTCGTAGAGCACTTTGGCGCTGTCGGTAGCTTCGGGCCGGTTGCGGGTGCCCGAGATCGACACGACATCAGCACTCACCTGTACATCGAGGTCGGCGGCGCTAACGCCAGCCAGGTAGATGGTGAGCATAAACTCATTGCCCTGGTCTACCAAGCGTACCGCAGGGGTCCAATCAGCCTTGGCTAGGGCCTCGGTGGCAAAGTCACCAAACGCATCGTTAATCTGACGGCGAATGGCGTTGATTTCGGTAATCGGGTCTAAATAGCGACGAACAATCATGGTTTCTAAACCTCCTGGTACTTGCCTTTTCAAACTGTTGAAGTGAGTCAGGTCAAGCATTTGCGCTTTCACTCTCTACAGTTACTATGGTGCGCCAACCTAGTGGGTTTCCCTAGTGGTAGGAACCCTACTGCGGTGGCGAACTTACCTCCCGTACCGTTTTGTAGGGTGAACCGTAAGGGTAGGTAGGGGCTGGGGGCGATCGCGATTGTCATGCCTGCGATTGGTAATGCCAGGGCTGCGATCGCCATTGCTGCCCCTGGATATGCCATTGCAGGGCGTTGACATGCCATTGCAGGGCGTTGACATGCTATTGCAGCGCGATGACATGCGATCGCAGCCCGGTGATATGCCATTGCAGGACGGTGATATAGCATGGCCGCTTGATGCCATAGCATTGCAGGGCGTTGACATGCGATCGCAGCGCAATCTGACGGCTTAAATTCTCTGCGAGTACCATAGCGATAAGGATTTTTCCCTTAGCCCGCCCAGTATGGATCGCATTCAGCTGTTCGATGCCCTGAGCAATCTGTCGCCTCATGACTTTGAGCGATTGCTTGTCAGCGTCAACATTCCCAGAATGAATCGAGCGGGGGCATCAGCCAAAATCGGCGAACAGGTCAGCGCCCTGCTGGACTGGGCCGATAGCGCGATCGGGCCAGGGGTAGAGGCGATCGCCCGCCACCTGGCCGAACTCAATTGCTTTGAGTTTGATACTTACCTGCGATCGCTTGTCGTCACCTACGAGAAATGGTGGGAGCACTACACGCTGACGGATGCCGTTGGCAAAGTCAAGCAAGCACAGCCAGAGCAACCCTCAATTTTTGACTTTGGCCTCATAGTGCAGACCGTCGCCAAAGAACGAGAGCCGACCGACCTAGAGAATAATCCACTTCAGCAAGACAAAGAAAAAAACGAACGGCTGCCCGTATTAGAGGGCATTCGCAAATATGCCGATGACCATGTGCTGCTGGTGGGCCGCCCCGGCTCGGGCAAATCCACGGCGTTGATTCGTTTGCTGTTGGAGGAGGCAAATGCTTGTCTCCCAACTTCTGAGCCATTGGGTATCTGTAACGAGATAGCAGGAGAAGATTCTTCCGATCAGATCCCCCCTGCCCCCCTTAAAAAGGGGGGAGAAGCTGTCAAAGTCCCCCTTTTTAAGGGGGATTTAGGGGGATCGTCGCGAGCATCTCAATCTGTCAAAAGTGACGGACATCAAGTAATGGCTTCTGGGAGAAGGGCGGCAGAGCAGATTCCGGTTTTGGTGGAGCTGCGCTATTGGCAGACATCCGTGCTGGAGCGCATTCGGGCGTTTCTCTACCAGCACGACCCCCACCTAAATTTGGATGATGCCGCTCTGAATGCCCTGCTGCGCCAGGGACGGTTTTTGCTGCTGATCGATGGCCTCAACGAGCTGCCCTCCGACGAGGCCCGCACTCAACTCACCACTTTTCGCCGCGACCACCCCAAAGTGCCGATGATCTTCACCACACGAGATCTGGGCCTGGGGGGCGACCTGGGGATTGAGAAAAAGCTGGAGATGCAGCCGCTCACCGAGCCGCAGATAAAGAATTTCATTCGCGCCTATGTGCCCGACCATGCAGAGGCGATGCGGCGGCAGTTAAATAACCGCCTGAGAGAGTTTGGCCAAACGCCGCTGCTGCTGTGGATGCTGTGCGAAGTGTTTCAGCAGTCGCCCAATCGGCAAATGCCCACCAATCTAGCGGAAGTGTTTCGGGCATTTACGGCGATGTATGAAGACAGCAGCGTGCGCAAGCATGAGGTGGCGCTGCTGAAGGGGGATGTGCGGCCCTTAAGCGATCGCCGCTTATGGAAAGACGCCCTCAAAGCTCTGGCGGCCCTAATGATGCAGGGTGAAACTCCAGTCGATTTTCGCGTAGCGATTCACCGTACCGAAGCCGAACGAGAACTCGGCAAAATCTTTGCCAAGGAGAAATTCCCTGCCCGCGACATCCTAGACGACCTGCTCAAATACCACCTGCTGCAAAACCGCACCACCGACCAACTCGAATTTCGCCACCAACTCATTCAGGAATATTACTCGGCGGAATATTTGCTGCCCCTACTGCCACAACTCAGTGATGAGCAACTCAAACAAGGCTACCTCAACCTGCTGAAGTGGACAGAACCCATTGCCCTGATGTTGGCGCTGGCAAATGAAGAAGCCCAGGCTTTACGAGTGGTGAAGCTGGCTATGGACGACGTGGACTTGATGATAGGGGCCAGACTTGCAGGGGAGGTAAAGGCATCTTTACAACCTAAAACCGTCGGCTGGATTGATGTTCGGGAAATCCCAAGATATCTAAAAGTGAACTGTTGGGCCACCAGCCATAGTGTGGCGGCGATTGCGGGCTTGCTCCAGGTGCTTCAACACCAGGACTCGGCCGTTCGTAGGAGTGCGGCTGACGCTTTAGGGAACTTGGGGAGTGAGGCGGCGATTCCGGCCTTGCTCCAGGCCCTCCAACACCAGGACTCGGATGTTCGTATGAGCGCGGCTGACGCTTTAGGGAACTTGGGGAGTGAGGCGGCGATTCCTGCCTTGCTCCAGGCCCTCCAACACCAGGACTGGTATGTTCGTGGGAGCGCGGCTGACGCTTTAGGAAACGTGGGGAGTGAGGCGGCGATTCCGGGCTTGCTCCAGGCCCTCCAACACCAGGACTGGGATGTTCGTAGGAGCGCGGCTGACGCTTTAGGGAGCTTGGGGAGTGAGGCGGCGATTCCAGGCTTGCTCCAGGCCCTCCAACACCAGAACTGGTCTGTTCGTGAGAGCGCGGCTGACGCTTTAGGGAGCTTGGGGAGTGAGGCGGCGATTCCGGGCTTGCTCCAGGCCCTCCAACACCAGGACTCGTATGTTCGTAGGAGAGCGGCTGACGCTTTAGGGAACGTGGGGAGTGAGGCGGCGATTCCGGCCTTGCTCCAGGCCCTCCAACACCAGG
This sequence comes from Nodosilinea sp. LEGE 07298, assembly GCF_015207265.1. Taxonomy (GTDB): domain Bacteria; phylum Cyanobacteriota; class Cyanobacteriia; order Phormidesmidales; family Phormidesmidaceae; genus Nodosilinea. Next base: position 6,687 of record NZ_JADEXE010000269.1, read on the forward strand.
ACTCGGATGTTCGCAGGAGTGCGGCTGACGCTTTACGGAAAGTGGGAAGTGACGCCACAATAACCGATTTGTGGCAGTTGCATCTGCGACAACCTGAGTACTACCTAGAGAATGCGATTTCCGCTATCCAAGACCGCTGCAAGTTCTATAACTACGAAATCTGGCAAGCCTGTCTAACAGGCCAGCAGGACGATGGCACCCCTAGCCAAAGCGACAAAACAATCGCAAACTCAATAACAATTCAAACTGTAGAAAAACTCACAATTATGAGCGACAAAGCACCCATTTTCAACCAGCAACATGCAACGATTGGCGTTAACTATGCGGCTGAAGGCAGTCAGCAAGACTTTACTCAGCACATCCACGCTCCAGAGCAAAACTTTGAGAGCCTTCTAACCGGCTACAAACACTTCATCGACGAACTCCAGCAACAAAATCCCCACATCGCTGACGAAACCGCCATCATCCAGACCATCGACATCGAAGCCCGACGCATCGATACCCGTTGGCAAAACTTCCTCAACCTCAAACGTTTGTGGAATGGCGGTAAAAAAGCAGCCATCAAAGTCGGCGAACACTTTGTTGAATCTAACCCCTGGGGCAAAGGCGCGATCGCCTTCCTCGAAGGCGTCAGCGAAGATGTGAAATAACCGTCGTTGAACTAAGCGGACTCAAAACCATGCAAATTACTATTGACCTACCTGACAACCTAGCCCTCTCAGAACCAGACCTGCGCCGAGAAGTTGCGATCGCCCTTTTCCAGCAAGAACTTGTCACCCTAGGTACGGCTAGCCAGATCGCTGGAATGCACCAAATGGAATTTCAGCAACTCATTGGCAATCGTGGCATCTGCATCCACTACGACATTGAAGAATTTGAAGAAGATGTTCAGGGTTTGCGCGATCGGGGTTGGCTGTGATTGTCGTCAGCGACACGTCACCGCTCGGCAGCCTAGCTCTGGTCGATCACGTAGGGTTGCTACAAAAGATTTATTCGACCGTCATCATCCCAGAGATTGTGGCCGATGAACTGGCCGCAGCCCAAGAGACTCGCATTCAGCAACTCCTCACCCTTGAATGGATTCAAGTCCAACCACTTAGCAATATAACCGTCGCTGAGACCCTACAACAAGCCAGGAGACTAGATCCTGGCGAAGCTCATGCTATTGTCTTGGCCATCCAAATCAAAGCTGATGAACTGCTAATTGATGAGCGGTTAGGCCGCCGAGAAGCAAAGCGCTATGGTCTTCCTGTAGTTGGTCTACTGGGCGTTTTGCTGATCGCTAAGCAAAGAACCCTCATCCCCAAGGTTCAACCCATCATGGATGCATTGGTTAACCAAGCTGGCTTTCGCGTCAGCCCGCAGTTGTATCAACGTGTCCTAGCCCTGTCTCAAGAAGCCTAGACTCACGGAGCCCGAATCATTCCTACAGCGTTACCAAGTCGGGGTAGTTAGCGATCAGCTCATCGGCGCTGAGGCTGTCGCTGGGGTCCTGGGGTGTCCATAGCAGCTCATAGACGAGCAGATAGGCGGGCGAACTTGAGCCTAGGCGTTGCAAAACAGCCCTGAGATCGGCCACGGAGCTGACGGATTTGAATAGGGGGCGTTCGTCCGCTGTGCCCAGCAGCAGCGTCACCACAATGTGCGAGGCTACCTCATTGCTGGGGCCATTAGGCATGGCTCGCCGCTGCACCTCGCCGCCCACATTGACCAACGTTTCAACCGCAAACTTGCTGCGTTCTTGAATCGATAAGCGCTCAAACAATTCTGATGCTTTCTCTCGCCCGGCGACGGTTTGCGACTCGGCCCGCACATGGGTCCAGTAGTCGGGGTGGCGCAGCAGGGCCAGCACGGTGGCGCGTAGCTGGGCAGCTAGCCCTGCCGAGGTGGTGAGATCGGCATTGACGGCAATGCGATCGAGGTCGCGCTGTAGTTCTCGCGCCCCGGCCAGCAGCGCTACCTGGAGGCGTGTCACCGTGACAATGTCATTGAGCAATTCGCTCTGGCTACCTGCCGATGCGGGGCGATCGAACCGGCGGGTGCCGCCCTGCATATAGTTGAAGACAATCGGCAGCAGGATAAACCCCAGCACCACAATTACAAAGAACAGCTCGCCGCCACCGCCATCGTCGCCCGTATCGACATAAACCGGAGCCGGGGCATAGGTGGGGTAGGGCACAATCACCGGGCCAGAGCGGTAGCCATAGCCGCCGCCATAGCCGCCATAGCCGCCGCCATAACCGCCGCTATAACCGCTACTGGGGGGAAGGCTGCGCGGGGCCGATGGGGCTGGCG
>NZ_JADEXE010000270.1 GCF_015207265.1 Nodosilinea sp. LEGE 07298
GGCGAGAGCGATCTTGCAGGTCGTCTTTTTGGCGGGCTAGCTTCCAGAAGTGGTAAGCGATCGCATCCCCCGGCCCCTCCCCAAAGCCCGGTGGTTTCTCCTTACGGTAGGAATATTCTTTAACCGGCTTGACCAGATCGCGCACCTCGTCAGAGTCGAGCCCGTGCTGCAAAATGAAATCGGTCATAGCGGCGCGATCGCCCTGGGAGAGCAGCCGCAGTTCGTAGAGCGAGTCGCTGCCCTGCTGCGTGAAGTGGGCCTGGGTAGTGGCTTTTACCCCAGCTTTGAGCGCCGACTGGTAGACCTGCTCGGCTACCACAATCTGGTTTTGCTGAATGGGCTCGAACCCTGTTTCTTCAAAAATTTGCTGAGGATTGAAGCCCGCCTTTTGCAGCGCCTGACAGCCCTGGGCCCAATCGACCCAGGTGCCTTCCTTGCGCCGCAGCTTCAGCAGAACGTCCTGCACGGCAGCGGTATCGGGGGGAGAAGAAGAACCAGGGAAAACCATTGCGATCGCCACGTCAACACTACATTCTCCCTGACTCTATCGCGGATGGCCGCCCTTCACCGCTACCGTGAGACAAAAATTGGGGCGAAACCGGGCGCGAAACTGGGGGTTGACGATGGTACCCCCCTTGCGTCACTATTGTTGATGCGCTCAATGAATACGTTGACGCACTCGGGGCTATAGCTCAGCTGGTAGAGCACTTGCATGGCATGCAAGGGGTCAGCGGTTCGAACCCGCTTAGCTCCATATTAAAGCTCATACACAAAGAAAAGGGATCGGTGGACAGGCCGCCGATCCCTTTAATTGCTGGTTTAAAGCCGCTGGTTTAGAACGGTTGGTTTACAGGTGGTCTAGGGCTTAGAAGGTGTAGCCTAGACCGACAGAGCCATTGACCTCGGTGTTGTTATAGAACGACACGTTGACAGCACCATTGGCAACGACGCGATCGGTGATACGGTAGTCAACTCCACCAGTCAGCATAGGGCCGACGGAGGTAGAGCCTTCGGTAGAAACCGACAGACCACCGCCCACATAGGGCAGCAGACGACCGTTGTTGGTAACAGGGTTAAAGTCGTAGGTCACGGGCAGCAGGAAGACGGTTTCACCATTGTCGCTGAAGTCGAGGTCGCTGATGACGCCGGGGCGCACCGAGATGTTGTCGGCGACAGTTACCTTGCTGTTGATAGAGAGGCCGATGTCGTCACCGATGCCGACGCCTGCGCCGACGTAGTTGTAGTCGGTGCTGGCATTTTGGGCGTTAGCGGCCATCGGTAGGGCAGCCATAGAAGCAGCGGTGATACCCAAGGCGATCGCAGCGATAGAACGGATTTTCATGGTCATTCTCCAAATGCAAACTGTGTGTTGTTGACTGTGTTGTTGAAAGGCCCACCCAAACGGCCAACGCGATTCAAGAGTCAATACCATCAGGTCGGGGCCATTAGGTCGGGATGGGGATGGCGGTGAAGCAGTTGTCTTCGCTTTCGCCATGACACTGTTGTAGCGCTGGAGCCTAGGCACCCTTGAGCGAGGCCATGACACTTTGTGTAGTGGGTGATACTGCCTAAACAGTTTAGAAAACGCTATAAATTTCTCAAATCCTTGCCAGGTAAGGATTTGAGGGCTTAGGGCGGGGATGATTACCGCGATCGCCACCACCCCGCGAATCGACAATGGGGCGGTTTTGAGCAGGCAGGTACCCCAACTGGCACATTCAACTGGCATATACCCAGGTTCAGGCTGCTGCTCGGCTTTCTAGACCGTTGGCGGTAGGCAGCATCTAATTTAAACTGAGCGGCAATGACCACGTCTCCCCTAGCCCAGGTTGAAACACTGGTCTACACAGTTTAGGGGGTTTGAGGTGTTGCTTTCACCCAAGATAGCGGCAGCAAAACTTCAGGTTTACTTCCAGTTCGCACGCATCCATCGCTGCATAAAGGATTCGTAAAGTGGGAACAATCACTTCACACAGCGCTATGTTGTCAAAACTTTGAAAAGTAGTAATTTGCTGTGCACTTGGTAAGCCGCAAACGGCGATCACAAGCTTAAGTAAGTTCACGGTTATTGCTCCCCAGCAAGAGCCCTATTACAATCCCAAAAAGGCAAACCTGTTTACCGCTAGCGCTTAACTAAAACCCTCTAAAAACCCTTTAACCCAAAATTACATGTATTTAACGGCTTGCCCGCCTCACTCTTATTAATAGAGCCTGGGCTGTTAATAGAGCCTGGGCTATAGTCCTTAGTTTTCTCGCTCCTCATCTGAAAGCTGAATGTTATGCGGCGATTTTTTCCATTCTGGGTCAATATCAGCTTGGGGATACGTTTGGGAATTGCTTTCAGCAGTATTACGCTTTTCTTTTCGCTAGTTTTAGGTGTGGTAGCTGGCGGCATCGCCCAACAGCAAATAGAGCATGACAAAGGCCAACACATGGCGCTGATGGCTGAACAACTGACTAACGAGTTAGATCGAAGCCTGTTTGAGCGCTACCGCGAGATTCAAATTATTGCCGAATTCGAGATGGTGCGCGGGCTTGCCCAATCCCGCGCTGACCGGCGACCTTTGCTTGATCGGCTCCAAGATACTTACTCGGCCTACACCTGGATTGGCTTTGCCGACGAGCAAGGCGTGGTTCAAGTCAGTACTCAGGGTTTGCTCGAAGGGGTGAGCGTAGCTCAGCGAGACTGGTTTTTGCAAGCCCAAGATCGGCCCTTTGTGGGCGATGTGCACGAGGCGCTGTTGCTGAGTCACCTGCTGCCTCGCCAGGCCGATCAGCCCCCGCTGCGACTGCTAGATATAGCGTCCCCTGTCTATGATGACCAGGGAGAGCGCTTGGGCGTCTTAGGTGCTCACATCACCTGGGACTGGGTGGAAGCTGTAGCGGCTTCGCTGCTCGACCATTCCACCGCCAGCAACCAGGAGGTCTTTATTGTTGACGCCGCTGGGCATGTCCTGCTGGGGCCGCAGGCTTGGCAGGGGAAGCACTTAGGCCTCGATAGCCTGCGCCAGGCCCAAACCCAGTCGGAGGGCTACACCATTGAGCGCTGGCCCGATGGTCAGCGCTACCTAGTTGGTTTTGTCAGCAGCCAAGGATATAGCAGCTATCCCGGCCTGGGCTGGACCATTTTGGTGAGCGAACCCGTTGCGATCGCCTTTAGCCCTGCCCGTGCCCTATTCTGGAGAATTTTGCTGGGTGGTCTCAGCCTGGGGAGTGGGTTCGTCGCCATTGGCTGGATTGCAGCCCAACGAATTACCAAGCCACTGCTGCAAATTTCAGCGGCTGCCGACCAAATTCGGGAGGGCAATCGCAATGTAGTGCTGCCCCCGCTCAGGGGTCACAATGAGGTGACCAGGCTGACAGAGGCGTTTTCTCAGCTGATGGCTAACCTGTTTGCCCAGGAGACCCAGCTGCGTCAGAACAATGCCCAGCTTGAGCGTCAGCTAGAGGATAGACGGCGCATGGGGCAGTCGCTGTGGCGCAGTGAAGAACAGCTGCGACAGATTGTCGATGGAATTGAAGATTCGCTGCTGCTGCGAGAAATTAGCAGTGGTGAGCTGATTTACTCTAACCATCGCTTTGCAGAGCTTTACCAAGATGTAGTAGCCAACAACCAACAGCCAGGAGCCTGGCTACAGTATGTTCATCCCGACGATCGCGGTTGGGTAGCCGAAAAATTTGAGGCAGAGCTTCAGGGCAAAGCCTTTTTCAATGATGAATACCGATTTGTAGGGGCCGATGGGCACATTCGCTGGATCTGGAACCGCTCGTTTCCCATTCGCGATGAGTTGGGTGACATTTATCGCTACGTTGTCATTGAGCGAGACATTACTGAACTCAAGCAGGCTACGGCTGTCCTACAGCAGCTGATGGCGGGCACGGCAGCTGTGGTCGGCGAGGCCTTTTTTCAGCAGCTGGTTCAGCATCTGGCCTCAACCCTCGAAGCTTGCTGTGTCTATGTGGCGGAACACAGAGTGGGAGAGATGCACACTCTGGCGCTCTGGTCTGAAGGACAGCTACAGCCCAATGTGACCTTTGCCGATACTCAGATGCCCTGTGCCAAAGTGCTGGAGAGCGGCTTTTACCGTTGCTCTACCCAGACCGCCCAGGCGTTTCCTGCCAACGCTTTTCTGCAGCAGTTAACGGTTGAGGGATATATAGGGGTAACGATGACCAATGCCCAAGGCGATGTGCTAGGGCTGCTCTGTGTGATGAGTACGCGACCTCTGCGCGATCGCATCGACTACATCCCCATTCTGCAAATTTTTGCCAACCGAGCGGCTGCCGAGCTAGAACGCCAGCGAGCGGAACTGGCGCTACAGAAGAGTGAGTCTCGCTTTCGGCTGCTAGCTGAGAATGTTAAAGACCTGGTTTGTCTGCACGACCTGACCGGCAGGTTTCTCTACCTCAGTCCGTCCTGCAAGTCGCTGCTGGGCTTCGAACCGGAAGAGCTGATTGGCAGTAACCCCTACCGCCAGTGCCACCCGGAGGATCGCCCCCTGATTCGGCCCCAGTTTCAGCAGGCGGTTGAGCATCCTTCCTCAGGCCCAATTACCTACCGGGCACGGCGAAAAGGGGGTGGCTATGTCTGGCTCGAAAGTTTGGTCAAGGTGGTTTACGAGGCGGGGGTAGCCACCTATCTACAGGTCAGCTCCAGAGATATCACTGACCAGGTGCGGGTACAGCAGCAGCTCGAGCATGATGCCACCCACGATGGCCTGACCGGGTTACCTAACCGCAGCCTGCTCATAGAGCGCTTAAACCTAGCTCTCAAACGAGTGCAGTGCGATGATGAAGTCAATTTTGCGGTGCTGCTAATCGACCTCGATCGCTTTAAGGTGATCAACGATAGCCTGGGGCACGAGGCGGGCGATCGCCTGCTACAGCTGATTACCCAGCGGCTGGGGACGGCGATTTGCGGCATTGACCTGGCAGCCCGGCTGGGCGGCGACGAATTTGTGCTGCTGCTGGAGGATATTGAGGGGCTAGCGGCAGCGGTGCGGGTGGCCGAGCGCATCCTAGCGAACTTTCAAACGGCCATTCCTCTGGGCTCTCAGGCGGTGGTGGTAGGGGCCAGTATCGGCATTGTGCTGGGCGATCGCAGCTACAGCGACGGCATGGATATCCTACGCGACGCCGAGATCGCTATGTATTCGGCCAAGCAAAACCACCAGTTGGGCTACGTCATTTTTAACCAGGCCATGCATGAACAAGCCTTTCAGCGTCTAGCGCTCGAAAATGACTTGCGCCTAGCCCTTGAGCGGCAGGAGTTGACCCTGCGCTACCAGCCCATTGTCAATCTAGCTACCGGTTGCCTGGTGGGGTTTGAGGCCCTGGTGCGCTGGCAACACCCCGAGAAAGGCATGATCTCTCCAGTCGATTTTATCCCCATCGCTGAAGACACGGGGTTGGTGGTGCCTCTGGGGGCATGGGTACTCAAAACCGCCTGTCAGCAGATAGCCGATTGGCAGCGCCAGTTTCCCGGCGCTGCGATCCTCAAAATGAGCGTCAACCTATCCGTTCAACAGCTCCAAGAGGCCAACCTGGTGGCCCAGGTTCAGCAAATTCTCGCCGATACGGGGCTGGCGGGGCACTGCCTAGCGCTCGAAATTACCGAGAGCATGTTTGTGGCCGATATCGAAGCCATCAACGGTCGCCTGCAGCAGCTCAATGACCTGGATGTGCAGATCAGCATTGACGACTTTGGTACCGGCTTTTCGTCGCTCAGCTATTTGCATCGCCTGTCGGTCAATAACCTCAAGATCGATCGCTCCTTTGTCAGCAACTTGTTTGAGAGCCAGCGCAATCTCAATGTCGCCAAAACCATTGTCAACCTGTCTCAGCACCTGGGGCTGACTACCATTGCTGAAGGCATCGAAACGCCAGAACAACTACAGCAGCTGCAAGCGTTAGGCTGCCAGCTGGGCCAGGGATACCTGTTTAATGCCCCGGTCACTCAAGCGGTGGCAGAAACCCTCCTGGCTGAGCTAAACGTGGTTCAGGTGGTCAAAGCCTAGAGATTGAGGGGTTTAGGGTTCAAGGTTTTAGGGTCACGGCAGACCTTAAGCCATAAACCCTAAACGCCACCAAACCTGTCACCTTTGCTCAGTAGGCTACTCAGACCTGCTCTGGTTATTGATGGCCGCATTGATCTGGGTAAAGATTTCCTCAAACAGCTGGGGCGGTGCGCCACCCGGAATCAGCAGGTCATTCATGATGAAGGAGGGGGTGCCCTGGAGCCGGAGCTGTTCGGCTAAAGCCAGGTCTTGCTGAATGGCGGCTTCGGCCTCGGCGCTGGCGCGATCGCGGTTAAACTGCTCCAAATCTAGCCCCATGGCCTCGGCTAACTCAACGTAGAGATCTTCGCCCAGGCGATTTTGGTTGACAAACAGGCCATCGTGGTAAAGCCAAAACTGCTCCTGCTGCCCCGCCGCCCAGGCGGCCTTTGCCGACGGCATCGCCTCTGGGTGAATTTGGGTGAGCGGAAAATGCTTGTAAACGTAGAGAATGTCGTTTTCGTGGTTGCCCACAAACTCCTTCATGTGGCCTGCTGCTACGGCGCAGTAGGGGCACTCAAAATCTGAGAACTTAAACAGCACAATGGGGGCGTTGGGGTTGCCCTTTGTAGCCGAAGACCCAATCAGGCTGGCCCGATCTGTAGACGTAATGACGTCAGTAACAACGGCCTGGTGGGCTTCAGGGCTGTCGGGGGGGCTGGCCTGGTTGCGCCGAGGCACCAGCAGCAGCAGCGGAATCAGCATACCAACCACCAGGGCACCCACAATGCCCCACACCAGCAGCTTAGAGTTACGCATCCGCGTCAAAAGATTATCCATGGCTCATGTCCCTGTGCTAGTGCTACCCCCATCATGCCGCCCTGGGGGGCACCTTGCTACGGGTGAACCGCGCTAGCGCCGCCGCTCGCTCAGCGGGGAGGGTGTATCTAGGCGTGGCGTCTGCTGGTAAACGCGTTGCCAAAAAATATCTCGCAGGCGGCGTCTGGCCCGCGAAGCCCGCTGGCGCAGAGCGGCTTCGGTGGCGGCGGGGTGCCCTTCGGCAATCAGCCACTGGCTAATTTTGGCCCATGACCAGTCGCGTACAGTGCGTAGATAGAGCAGGCAAGTGGCTTCGGGGTCTTCCTGATGGAGCAACTGTAGCGCCTGATAGAGCAGGTCAAGCTCTTCGGTAATCACCTGCTGCTGCATCAGGTTAAGGCGCGGGTCGGGCAGGGCTGCCTCCATCACCTGAGGGTCAGTGGCGCTAGCTCGGTGCTTGCGCTTGCGTTCGTAGATAACGTGGAAGGCGGTGGCCTTGAGCCAGGCGTAAGGATTGCGAATCACCTCCCCTGCCTGCAGCTTTTTCTTGCCTCGCAGGTAGGCTTCATGCAGAATCTCGTGGGCTTCGTACTGGGTGTTGAGGTGGTACTGCCTGAGGGTTCTCTGAATCGCACTCAGAATCGGGTAGGCATGGGGGTTGTCTTTGCCGAGAATGTCACTCAGCGCCTGATCGAACACGTCTTGGGCTGGAGCATCGGCGGGTAAGCGGAACTCATTAAAACCACTACTGTCGTCGGATTGGCTCATATTCCCTTTGGCGTTAGGTGAGGCATCACTCACTTAACAAGTGATATAAGCAGCTCCAATGTGACAATCAAAATTGCGGAAACTACCGTCAAAAAAGATCTAAAGAAAAGTAACGCTCCCCTGTCACAACCCCAAACCCCAGGTCACTAATACACTAGCGTGACGATTGTCAGGCCCGTTTGCTAAGACGGTTTGGCAGGTTGGCGCTCTGGGCATTTCAGCAGGGTTACCCCGGCTGGGTGCTCGGTTGGTTTGTGCTTTGGACTGGTTTGGTTCGAGTGATACGGGTTTGAGTGACGCTAGTTTTGGTGATGGAAGTCTTGCTGATTAGGGTTTGATTGAGCGCTGCGTCCTGGCATTCGCAATGGTCATGGACGTAACGGTTGAGGATCGGGCTCGGTTAGGCGATCGCCGTCTGCTCTAAACCAGCCCTCAGCAAGGCCACCTGGCACACCTGGTCTACCTGCTTCCCTACAAAGGCACGTGAGGAGTAAATGAACACAGAACGCGTAACGGCACCTCTAGACGCTCCGCTTATGGTTGCGGGCTCTGGTGCACCCGATTCTATGCTGGCCGATTTGCTAGAAGCGCAGGGGGAAATCCCCCTCGATGGCCTGGGGCAGGCGTTGCGGCAGCACCGTTCTATCTTGATCGACTACTGCACCCTGGCCCTTCAGCCCACTCTCTCAGCCGCTGACGAGACTCGCTTGAACGACATTTTGGCTCAGGCGGTGGACAACCCCCTGCTGAGTTTTTGGCTGGATGAGGCCGATGGCTGGGTGGGCGAACAGCTCGATCTGCTGCCCGAAGAAACGCTCAAGCAGCAGCAGAGTAAGCTGCGGCGCATTATTGGCCAAACCTGGGTCGATACGCTCTGGCACGATTTGCAGCACCGGACGAAGGCACTTCAGGCCTACCTGAAACGAGTGGGGGTTTATAGCGGGGCGATCGACGGCATTATGGGGCCAACCACCCAGCACGCGATAGAATCCCTCAAGACGGCGTACCCCGACGACTTGCCGCTGGGGTACCTATAGGCACTGGTAAAACGGTAGGGACAGAAGCGTCATGAATCGTATCATGAATCAATTGGCGGTGAGATTTCAACACCTTCTGCAAGCGCTAGTGTTAGGGCTGGTGATAACGCTGGGTCTCGTGGTATACCCGGCTGGGGCGATCGCCGCCTCAGCCCCAACCGCCCCCCTCACCGCTCACCTGGGCACCGCTGACGGCAGCCTCCGCTTTGAGCCCGACCAGATGCAGTTTGTGGCCGGTCAGCGCTATAAGCTGGTGCTTGACAACCCTAGCCCCGAGAAGCACTACTTTACCGCCAAAGATTTTGCCGACGGCATTTGGACGCAGAAGGTGC
>NZ_JADEXE010000271.1 GCF_015207265.1 Nodosilinea sp. LEGE 07298
GTGCTGCTCCATGGGTGGGGTGGGGCAACGGGTCGGCGACAACTGGGCTATGGCCCAGCGCCTCAACGGGCAGCAGCGGTAGTAACCACGCTGGTGTTTCCAACCCCATTGTCAAGTCCTCTTAACTGGGTAGATAAAACGTCTTGGTGCGACTCAGGCTATATCACCAGCTCAACAATAGCGGTTAGCACCTGCCTAACCGAGATAGAACAGCGCGGATCTACGGTCAGTATCGGTAAACTGGCGGTATCGGTAGTCAAGTTCAGCTTTGCCCTAATGTGCTCTGCGGTTAGCGCTGCCGGGCAATCGGTGTGGGTTAGCCCCAAGATTAGCCGCAGAGCACCCTGTCTCTGGTGAGCTTGGCGTTCGCGTTGCTGCAATGAGTTCAGCAGCGCCTGGGTTGATGGGAAGGTGTCAGGTCGATGGGCGGCTATCAACACCAGGCAGGCACTGGCCGTTGGCATCACCATGTCGCGCATAAAATCAAACCGATCTTGCCCAGGCAAACCATAAACCTGGCAAACTTGCCGATTGCCTAAGCTGATCTGGGCAAAGTCGATAGCAACGGTGGTGGTGGTCTTGATCTGGGCAGTGCTGTCGGTGGCCAACCGCTCGGTGTGAATAGCGCTGCCCGCACTGGCTGTATGCACAAAGGTGGACTTGCCGGCCCCCACTGTGCCCGCTACAACTAATCGTGGCGGCGTCATTGGCTGGTTACCTTTTGAATACGGGGTAGCTGTGGCCCGGTGTTACCCAGAAAGTCGGTAATAGCACCGGGCTGCTGTCCTCAAACTATTGGCGTAGGCCTACAGCACCAGCTTGATTTCACTAGTGGCCCGCTTGATTTCTAGCATCAGCACCCCCTGTTTGGCAGCCTTGTTAGCCAATACTAGAAACACGGCATCGGCTCCACAGCTGGTTAAAATGGCAAAACCGTCCGTTCCTTCCACAAAAATGCGGTCGATGACACCGCGCGTAAGCTCATCCCCAATGCGCTCACCTAGAGACAACATGGCGGCCGACATAGCCGCTACCCGCTCCTCATCCAAACCGCTAGGGATGGTGGCCGCCAGGGGGAGGCCATCGGGGGTGACTAGGGAAGCTCCCTGAATATCGGGCGTACCAGACACGAAATCTTGCAGAATATAGCCAATTTTTTCAATATTAATCGCCATGGGAAGTCTCCATAAAACAGTTAGATTGCCGTAAACATGAGCGGTACGGCCCGCAAAATAGCTGGTGGTACTGGGAAATATCGGCGATCGCGCTAGCCAAGTAGGGCACTACGAAAGTGACGTATACTCCAGCACATCGTGGCCACTGCCCCGCAGCACTGACTCAACATGCTGTCCGCGCAGGCGACGCCCTACGTAAGCCTCCAAAAAGCCTTGAATAGCACCGAGGGTATAGGTGCATTTGCGGGGGGAGCCTTCAGGTTCGCCATGGCAGCAGACGGTCTCGCGGGTGTAGACCCGAAACACGTCATCCCGCTGCTCAATCGTGTCGACGATGCACAGGCGGGTGCCCTCTTTACCGATGGCATAGCGTAACTTGTCAGTAATCTCGGCTAGGGAAATCTGGCTGACTTGGTTGGTCAGGTGCAAATCTTCAGCCAGTTGTTTGCCCCGCTGCCGACCGGCTGCAATCATGGCGATCGCAGCGGCCTTTTCACCCAAAGCTTCTTCCATTCCCACAACGGCGGCCTTGAAGCAAACAACACTCATAAAATAGCCAAGCTCGTGACGCTCAGCCTGAACTGCCATAGTCATACTATTTTCCTACTACTCATAACGTCAGCCGATTCGCGTCAAATATTAGTCACCAAATTGCCAATACAGTATTCATGAATACCTAACTATCGCCAAGCCAATTAATAGACTCCAGAGCGCTGCCCAGAAAAATAGCTCCCTTGACAGACTTGAGACTATTGACTCGTTAAAAAATCAATCTATTCAATGAATTTAGCAATCAAGTTTTACTAAATATTATTAATCTAGGCAAATCTAGTTACAGAGACAACATACATAGCGCTTCTCACTCTGGCGAGACAAACCATTGCTAGCCAAAGGAGAAAAGAGCTGAAATCTCTTTATCTACACCTCAGCGAGCAAGAAAAGGCTATATTAATTTGGAGTCAGAGTGCTGTCAGGGAACTAATAACCTGCCACCACTAACGGAAGATTTTCAAGAACGTAGAGCTTTGCTCGTAACTAAATTAGTATTCAGACCACATGACAAAAATCCGGAGAAATATTGTCTTGGCCTAGAACTTTATTTTATCGATCTGAAAATAGCTGGAACGCGACTATCAGCTTGGACATATAGCTACCTAGCCAAGGTAAATTTGCAAAATCTTCATAAAAAAGCGCTAGTAAAAAAAGAATAAGCATAGCTTGCAGCACAGCTCATAATTTCCCTCAAAATCATTACCTATATTGCCATGGTTGCTATAGAATGCTTATTGACTAAATCGATGATCGTCACCAATTATCTATAACCTTCAGGTGATTACAGCCAATTGAATAAGTTGATTAAATTAACAGAATAGAGTTTGATTGGCTATCGATGCACCTATCAAATTGTTAAAAATAAGCTCTATTTAACCTTCATGTTGTAGAAAACCTACGTTTTTGCTCGTGTTTGGCGCTCAAACAGGCTGAACCTAGTACTCGACCAAGCTGATTGTGACAGGAAGCCGTAGCCCCAGGGTTCGAGGTGTAAGGTATACGGCTCAAGGCAGGTCTTGAACCGTATACCGTAAACCCCACTAATCCATCATCTTTGGCTCAGCCGTCTACTAGTACCGTATGGCTGAAATTAGCCCACTATTCCAACTCTATAGAACTGAACTCAAGTCAAAGCCAGGCTCCCTAGCGCCTCGACTCCCGCGTAATTGCCATCGTCACCCGCCTTACGCCGGTAAATAGCGCCGGTAAATAGCAACCTCTGTCTGCGTTTTTTCAGGTCACTGTTTCTGCTACTCAAAGAGCTAAAGTAACCATGCTGAAGTCTTGTCAGGTGCCGGTAGACAACTCATCGAGGCGATTGTTGGGCCTGTGGGCCAAACGGTACGAGCCAGCTCTAAATACCATCAGCCTAGGCGAAAATTCCTGCTCCATTGCCAAGCTACTGGCGTTGACAACCCCTGATGGGCGGGCAGGTACAGTGCATCGGGTGATACAGTCGCTGACTGGCTACTGTCAGCTAGCCGGGCTAAAGACCAACAGCCTCTATGCCTACATTCCAAACATTATTAATTTGTCAGAAGCCTATCAACTGGCTCTAGCTGTTGAGTTGGTCTACCACCAAGTCCTCGCCATCTATAGCCAGCAGCCGTCGCTGAAGCCGTTTCTCAGGTACTTCTCCGATACTGAAGGCATTTTGGCTGAATTAGGTAAAGATGCGCTGATGCTACCCCTCATCGATCGCCTAGCCGCCGAGCTTGAACCCGTGCACCTGACCCTGCAAACCTACCATGGCAATACCAGTAATGTTCGCACCATTGGCTTTCTAACGACTCAGTTTCACATGATCAACCAGTCCATTGTGACGGCGCTAACGCCTTGCGAGCAAATATTAATTAGCCCCTATCTACAATTTGCTGAAGAGCAGGTTGCCATTCCCTGGCCTCGGGTCTGTGCCGTTGCGGCCAACTATGCTGCTGATGCCCCTGAAATTGCCCTAGTCGAAGCGCTGATGACCGTTTGCCCAGCGATCGCCCTAGAGGTACAGAGTCATTTGGCGAGTCGATTTCCCTATACGGTTAGCCGTCGCGGCACGCTACTCAATGCCGCAGTGGAACGGTCTACGCTGCGAGACCTGACAATGATGCAGGCTTACCTGTGGCTGGCCATACTTGAAAAGCAAACTACTGCCATTACACAAGAACTATTGCCCCTGTGCCGGATGGTCTTTCCGTCAATTGGTGTACAGCCAGCGGTGGTGCAGAGCGGAGTGGAACAGCTAGTAAACGTAGTTGAACAGCATATCCCTAGCCATTTCATGCACCTAGCCAAACCCTATACACAAGCGTTAAACCAGTGCTTTAAAGATTGGACCTCGGTGCCTAACTTGGCCGACCTAGCTATCAACAAGTAGCTAGTAGACAGCGGCATAAGTGTGACGACTATTGTCGATCGCGAGGGAGCAGGGGAGCTAGGGAGCCAAGCGAGTCGGAATGGTGGGCATATTTCAGTTCCCAGCCATTCTGCGGTGCATTGCTTCGCGAATGCACCGCTACGAAGATCCCCTAAGCCATCGACTTAATCTACCCCTTCGATTGGGGCAAAGCCCTGGCGCTGCACGTTTTCGCTGACGTGGCGAGGCTCTAGAAATTGCAGCAGGTAGTCAGGGCCGCCCGCTTTAGACCCCACGCCCGACATCTTGAAGCCACCGAACGGGTGCCGCGAGACGATCGCCCCGGTAATGCTGCGGTTGATGTACAGGTTGCCGACGGCAAACTCGTTCTGTACTCTCTCAATGTGGGAGGGGGTACGGGAGTAGAGGCCACCAGTGAGTCCGTAGTCGGTATTATTGGCCACCGTCAGGGCTGTCTCAAAGTCCTTCACCTTGATCACCGCCAGCACCGGGCCAAAGATTTCCTCCTGGGCGATGACGGCATCGGGGGCAACGTCGGTAAACACCGTAGGGCCAACGAAGTAGCCCGTATCGGGGGCAGGCATTTCTAGAGCCAGGGTAGACTCCTGCTTGCCCGTTTCGATGTATTCCTTAATTTTGGCTTGGGCAGCGGCATCGACTACGGGGCCAACGGTGGTGCCGGGGGCTTCGGCAATGC
The DNA here is from genome assembly GCF_015207265.1 of Nodosilinea sp. LEGE 07298. GTDB lineage: Bacteria > Cyanobacteriota > Cyanobacteriia > Phormidesmidales > Phormidesmidaceae > Nodosilinea. The sequence continues at coordinate 4,796 of NZ_JADEXE010000271.1, forward strand.
CCACCTGGAGGGAGCGGGTCGCTTCTACCAAGCGGTGTATAAAGGTGTCGTATACCGACTCCACCACGATGACGCGGGAGCAGGCCGAACATTTCTGGCCGCTGTAGCCAAAGGCAGAATAGACCACCCCCTGCACAGCCTGATCTAGATCGGCGCTTTCGTCGATAATGATGCCGTTTTTGCCGCCCATTTCGGCTACCACTCGCTTCAGATGTTTCTGGCCGGGGCGCAGCTGGGCGGCTTCGGCGTAGATGCGACAGCCCACGGCGCGGGAGCCAGTGAAGGTAATCATATGAATATCGGGGTGCTCAACCATGTAGGCTCCTACGGTGGAACCCTTAGCAGGTAGAAACTGGAGCACGCCTTTGGGAATGCCTGCCTCGTAGAGAATTTCGGCAATTTTGGCCCCAATCACCGAGGAGTTTTCGGCGGGTTTCATCAGGGTGCAGTTGCCCGCCACCAGCGACGCCACGGTCATGCCTGTGGTAATCGCCATAGGAAAGTTCCAGGGAGAAATCACCAGGCCAATGCCGTGGGGGAAGTAGCGGTAGCGGTTGTTTTCGCCGGGGTAGTCGTAGGTGTAGCCCCCGTCCAGGCGCTCCATTTCATCGGCGTAAAAGCGGCAGAAGTCAATTGCCTCCGAGGTTTCCGGGTCGGCCTGGCCCAAGGGCTTGCCGACCTCCAGCACAATCCAGGCGTTGAGTTCGTGGCGGCGGGACTCCATGATGTCGGCGGCACGGCGCAGAATGTTGGCTCGCTCGCTGGCCGGGGTAGCAGCCCAGGCGGGGAAGGCGGCTTTGGCGACGGCGATCGCCTGTTCGGCCTGCTCTTGACTAGCCATACCCACTTTGCCGATCAGCTCTTTGGGGTTAGACGGATTCACCGAGTCAAAGCTGGTGTCGGTGTTAACCGCTTCGCCATTGATGATCGGGCTGTAGCGCTGGCCAATCTGCTGGCGCACGGTCTTGAGGGCGGCGAAGGCTGCGGTGCGCTGATCGGCGATCGCATAGTCCGTATCCGCCGCATTTTCAAAGGGCGGCTCCCAATCGCCCCTGCCCCCCGGCTCCCTGTCTTCCTCCGCAAACTCCGGAGCTGCCAGCAGGGTCTCTACCGGGGTATCTTCCAAATTTTGCCGCAGGAATGAGCTGTTGGCGGTGTTCTCCAGCAGGCGGCGAATCAGGTACGACATGCCGGGGATAAGCTCGCCAAAGGGGGTGTAGACCCGCACCCGGTAGCCCTGGTCGGCCAGCGTTTTGGCCAGCTTGTCGGCCATCCCGTAGAGCACCTGCAATTCAATATTGCGCTTGGGGATATTGAGTTCTTCGGCGATCGCCATAGCATAGGCCTGCGACCTGACGTTGTGGCTACCGATGGCGGCGTACAAATACTGATGATTCTCCAGCAGCAGCCGAGTCATGCGCTCGAAGTTAGCGTCGGTAGACACCTTCTGGCTATAGACCGGGCTGGGCCAGTCGTTCTGCCGCGCGGTGATAGTTTCCTGGTCCCAGTAGGCCCCTTTCACCAGGCGCACGCTGACGGGGGTACCCCGCTCTTTGGCCCAAACCACCAGATCCTTGAGATCGTCGTAGCTATCTTGCAGATAGGCCTGCAGCGTCACGCCAAGGTCATCGCGCTGGCGAAACTCCTCCTCCATTAAGATGTCTTTGAGAATAGCTAGGGTGAGGTCTTTGTACTTGTACTGCTCCATATCAAAGTGCACCATCACCCCCAGCTCGGCGGCGCGGCGCAGCAGGGTGCGAATGCGATCGCTCACTCCAGATCTACTACCCGCCTCATCCAGCGGATCAAACTGAGAGTAGAAGGCGGTGAGCTTAACCGACACCTGCACCTTAGAGAGTTCTTTGCCCTCGGCGACATCGATCGCATCGATGGTCTTCCAATTTTTGGCGGCGGCGCTCAGCTGCTCCATCAGGTCCAGGTAGCGCTGCAGGTAGGCCTGGGCCTCCGCCTCGGTGATCACCGCCTCTCCCAGCAAGTCCATGGTGAAGGTGAGCTTGTCCTTGCGCATGCGCTCGATCGCCTTAATCGCCTGATCCATCTTTTCGCCCGAGATGTAGCGGTAGGCCAGGGTTTCAACGGCGGGGGCAACGGTGGTGGCGGCCAGCTTGCCGGGGGCAGAGGCAGGGTCGGTGAAGTTAAGCAACCCTTTGAGCACGCCAGGCAGTTCCACTTCTTCTGCCGACAGGTATTCCTGCAGGTGGCGAGCAATTTCGGGTTTGCTGCGCAGGGCCGGTAGGGCATCAATGAAGCGAAATAGCTGCACCTTGAGGCCAGGGTTGGCCATGGCGAAGTCCATAATTTTGTCGTCCCAGCGCATCTGGTCGCGCATTTGGGCGAAGAGATTCTTCTTCTCGCGGGTGGCCCCGAGCAGGGCCGTGGCGATCGCGAGGGTCTTAGCTTCGTACTGATGCGAATCGGTCTGGGGCTGAATTGCTGGGGCTACCACGGTATTGTCTCCTTATTCCCTAACTCCTATCTTGAGCGAAAAAGAGCTGGGTAGGGTCACCGCGTCATGATACTTTTCCGGCTCAGGAGTAAGGCTTTAGCAGCCTATGATGAGAACACCACCACTTCCACGGGGGTCTCTATGACGGCTTACACCATTAAGCTCCAGCCTGCCCTAGCCATGACCGATGACCAGTTCTACCAGCTGTGCATCACCAATCCCGATCTCAAGTTTGAGCGCAACGCCGAGGGAGATCTGCTGATTATGTCGCCAACGGGTGGAGAAACCGGCAACCGCAACGTAGAGTTAGCCACGGAGTTTGTGCTGTGGAATCGGCAGCGCCGGCTTGGGGTGGTGTTCGATTCATCCACTGGGTTTAAACTGCCGAGAGGTGGTGAGCGATCGCCCGACGTTGCCTGGGTTGAACAGTCTCGCTGGGATGCCCTCACCCCTGAGCAGCGGCAAAAATTTCCGCCCCTTGCTCCCGACTTTGTGCTGGAGCTGATGTCACCCAGCGACCAGCTCTCAGTTATTCAAGCCAAAATGCAGGAATACATGGCCAGCGGCGTCCGCCTGGGCTGGCTAATCAACCCCCGCAGTCACCAGGTTGAGGTTTATCGCCCAGAGCAGGCGATCGAGGTTTTAGACAACCCCGCCCGCCTCGCTGGAGACCCAGTTTTACCTGGCTTTATGCTAAAAATGGCCTTGGTTTGGTAAATCGTTGGCCTAGGCTACGGCATAGCCGGTATGTTCTCGCACTTCGGGAGCGTGAAAGGCGAGCACAATACGGTCTTTAGGCACGCCTGCCGCCACTAAGTCCGTAGTGATGCTTCCTTCGATACCGTCGTAGTGAATCCAAATTTTGCTGTCACGTATTTCTGCATGGACAACCATGCCGTGAATGCGCTTGCTACCATCCCAGCCTTCATGAATTAAAAAAAAATGGTTGTAGTCACGGCTGACAACAACATCAGTTCTGACATCGCCATAGCGATAGGGCAAGTTGGCATAGTATTGGAGCGTTTTTTCTAAAATCCTGCGCCACTGTTCTAGGGTTTCCATTCAACTATTTCCTCGGTTGCCGAATTAAAAACGATCAAGCGAAAGCCTGGTTCTGCTAAGAGGAGTTGCCCGGCCTCCTCAGCAAACAACGTTTGAAATACCGTTTGGTTCACAGCTAGATAGAGGATGCGATCGGGCTCTTGCTTTTGTAGCGTCCTAGCGTAAAGAAAGTATTGTCCCCATGCAACTTCAAGGTCACTAATGGGAGAGGGCTAAGAAAGCTTTTAACTTCTACCGCAATTTTTTCGGTGCCACGCTCAGCCGCGATTAGTTTTTCAGCTCCTAAATCTACAAAAACAGAGCGCAGTCCAATCGTCAAGATGAGCGGATCGTCTGTAATCGTCCACCCGTCTTTTTCCAATGCTACACGCACGGCATCGTGGTAAAGATCTCTAGCTGGCATAGATCTATGGCGATTTCCGAGAATAAAAGTACCGTACAATTTGGCCTTGAGCACAGTATAGGCAGATGAACCGGTAGAGCGAGTTATGTTGCTATCAACCCTAGAAAGAGAGCAATTAAGCAAGAGTCAAATCGA
>NZ_JADEXE010000272.1 GCF_015207265.1 Nodosilinea sp. LEGE 07298
TGGGTAGGATATGGGGTGCGTGGGAAATTTGGATGAGGTTCAAAATCTTGCTGAGTGAGCAATTGGTTAATCTACCTATTCACCCTACCCTTCAAGAAGCCGCGATCGCTTCTACCACCCATCCACCCATCTACCCTCAACGAATCCCACTATCCTCCAGCCGCTTCCTAATACCGCCCATGTGGATAGCGCGACTGCTAATTTGGGCCTGTTTTTCGCCGATTAGCACGTAGACACGGCCTGAGAGTAGCTGCCGCAGAAAGGGACGACGGTAGACCAAAATGTCGTCTGACTCGGCGTTGCCATCTTCGGTATAGCCCATTTCAGCTAGGGCAGCATCGAGTTCACGCCTGAAGGTTTTGCGGCTGCTGATGGGTAGCTCCAGCGTGGTGCTGCGGTTAATCAATGCCCCCATTAGGCCACCCACGGCCCCAAACGCAGTGCCGTACAGATTGGGCAGGCCGGTATCTAGGCCAATGCCGAGGGTTTTGGTGGCCAGCAGAGCAGTCACCAGGGCCGTGCCAGAAAAGTAGTACAAAAATGTGAGGCCAAAACCAGGGCCAGAGGGCAGCGTGGGTTCATCGGACATAGCGGGGACTCTCGAATCTGGACACTGGTGTCTATCTTTTCATCAATCCTGGCCGTTGGGAACGGTTGAAGATTGGTAGGCTGATAGAGATTTTCTAATGTTTTTTGGGGCTTTTTGGGGCTTGAGTATGCGCGATTTGCTTCAGCTCAGTGGCAAACAGCGGCAGTTTGTGGAACTCTTGCAGCGGCAGTCAACCGTAGATAGTCTGCGATCGCTCTGTGCCCAGGCCGGTTTTGATATCAACTTTATCAATGGATTTCTGCTGAGTGGGGCGCTCAACGGCTACGTGCAGTGGCACGAGCACAATCAGCAGCGGTGGGTGTTGACCGCTAAGGGAGAAGAGCTAGACGGCGTTTTGCCGGGGTTTGATTTGGCCGAACGATTGCTACAGGGAAACAGCGATCGCGCCACCCTGCAAGCCGAATTGGGCACCGCCTTTAGCCTCAACTACGGAGCGCTGCGGCGCGAGCAGGCGGTCGATCTGGTCGACGGCGATGGCGAAGGGGTAGTCAAAGTGTTGAAATCGTCGGTGCTGGGGGCCTACCAGCAGCGGCAGGTGGTCTTTGCTGCGGTTCGAGAGCGGAGCATCGCGACTGATCAGGAATTGGCGGATAGGGCAGCTTCTTCCCTGGAATGGCTACAGCAGCAGGGCTACATTACCAGCCGAGTCGAGTCTGACTACAGCCTGACGGTGCTGCCCGCCCTGCAAACCCTGGAGCTGGGCGATCGCGTCACGGCACTCAGCAGCGAGCTGATTCTCTCGGGTCAGTGGCGACAGGTTGATCTCAAACCCTACGATATTCACGCCGAAGTGCCCGATGTGGCCTACGGACGGCCGACCATTCTGACCCAGTGCATTCAGCGCATTCGCGATATTTTTCTAAACATGGGTTTTGACGAAATGTCGGGCTACCTGGTGGAATCGGCCTTTTGGAATTTCGACGCCCTATTCACGCCTCAAGACCACCCCGCCCGCGAGGTGCAGGACACTTTTTATCTGGCCAATCCCCAGACCCTGCCCCTACCTGAGGATCAGAGCCTCGTCGATCGCGTCAAGCAGGTGCACGAGGCCAACTACGGTGGCCAGTGGACCGAGACTGAAGCCAGCCGCGCCATTCTGCGCGCCCACACCACCACCTCCACCGCCCGCCGCCTGCACCAGCTCCAGGGCCAAGACGGCAAGTATTTCTCCATCGATCGCGTGTTTCGCAATGAAACCGTCGATCGCACCCACCTGGCCGAGTTTCACCAAATTGAAGGCGTGGTCGTTGGCGAACTGCTCAGCGTGCGCACCTTGATGGGCTACCTCACCTACTTTTACGAGCGCCTGGGCTTTAAAAATCTCAAGTTTAAGCCCACCTACAACCCCTACACCGAGCCGTCGCTAGAGGTGTTTGCCTACCATCCGCCCAGCGATCGCTACATCGAAGTCGGCAATTCCGGCCTGTTTCGCCAGGAAATGCTGGAACCCCTGGGCTGCGGCGACAAATCTACCGTTGCCTGGGGGCTGGGGCTAGAGCGCATTGCCATGCTGCTCTACGATGTGGAAAAGCTCTCTGACCTGATTGGCCCCGATATTCGATTGTAAAGATCAGTCGCAATAGCGTAGGGAACGGGCGCAGAGAGAAGACATGATTTAGGCAGCAGATTCTGCGGGTGCATCTGCTGGTAGATCGTTTGAAGGAGCCACTAGAACCTCCAGCGCCAGGGTTAGCTGCTCGGCAGGTTCAGCATTGGCACTGGCTTCGGGGGCTTCGGACTCACTTTCATCAGAACCCGCTTGATCGTCGCGCTCTAGCCAGGGAGAGTCAAAATGATGCCAGGGCAGCACGGGCTCGTTGGGCAGGCTTTCGGTGAGTACAGTAATGTTGCTCACATCGGGTTCGGGCAGGGCTACTCGCTGCTCTAGAGTCGTTTCTTGCTGTCCATCGCTCATACTGGTTCCCGCTGAATGCGTTAAACCCTTTGTGAATAGGGCTTTTGAAGGTTGCTAGAATATCCCTGAGGACGCCCCAGTCGCCACGTAAATTACCAGAATATGTACCAGCATGATAGCAGTTGTGCCCCAGATGGTGTAAGCCGCATATTTAAGGCTTTGGGATGTATCTTCGAGGCGCTGCTTATTGGCATTGTAGGTTTCAGACAGGTTGACCAGCATTTGCAGCTGATAGTCTTGCTCCGGCAGAGCCAGGTAAGTTTCTAAAAACTTACGGTCTTCCAGGTTGGGAGTAACGGCCACCTGGCGAGGCAAAAAGGCTCCCATCAGCAGTGAAAAGCTGACCAAAAACCCAAAAATTTCCGCCAGGCTAAATACACTGCCGCTGACCAGCAGCCGCGAAATACTAAGGCTGGTCAGCAAAGCGCCATTGGCCACAAACAAAATGTTGAGCTTGGTCGTTAAAAGCTGGCTTTGCTCGCTCTGCTCACGCAGCACCATACGCACATCCTGGGCGGCTAGAGCAAGCGTCGCTGGTGGAATTGGCGGCGGAGCAGGAGATGGCTCTTCTACAGGTAGGCTGAGCTGGATCTCGTTGAGGGATGGGGCCTCGTCTACCCCAGAGAATGGCTGATCGACCGGAGCAGAGACAGAAACGGCATTAACCATGGTGCTGATGGCAGTGAAATAACCCCTACCCCAATACTAGTGAGGATTTTAGCGGATGGGCACCAGCGACCCCAGCGAATCAGAGGCTTTAAGACGGTTTTAATCGAACTGGTTTATGGCGAGTCTACCCGTCGCGCTGTAGCACCTCGGCGAACTCTAGCTCTTCAGAGGCCAGCACGAAGATTGTTGCCGGTAAGGGTGTCGTTCGTTTTTGCAGATCCAGGTAGTACTCGGTAAAGTTATCCTCTGGATTGGCCAGGCCTAAAAACACCAGGTCAGCGGTTTTGGACGTAGTTGTGAGAATGTCGTCGAAGGGGCGATCGCGGGCCACAATTACCCGAGGAATAGCACCAATGCGCAGGCTTTTAACCAGGCTCTCCAGGTTTTGCTCGGCGGCAGCCTTAGCCTGGTCGTTGGCTACAACTAAGTTCAAGTAGATATCGGCATTGCGCCAGCGCCCGCTAGTCCGCAGTAGGTAAGCCAGAATTAGCATCAAGCCGCCGTTGGTTTGAAGCCCGCCCCACCAGACATCAATGCGATGGTTAGTGGGCAAAGGGTTGAAATCTGGATAGTCTTCCGGCTGGCTGCGAAAAATTAGCACGTTGCGTCGCGCCTGGTGACAGGTGGCGATCATCTGACAGAAGCGATCGCGCGTATGTTCGGCTTCGGTATCGCCCAGCAGCACGGTATTGGGAACCAGAGGACCAATACCGTAGGCATCCACCAGTTTTTCCATGCCGCTAAAGGGGTCTGGGGCTGTAACCAGCCGCACAAAGGCCTCGATGCCCTGCTTATCGAGATAGTCTTCGATAGTCGACTCTAAGGCGTCTTGCTGGCTAGCGCTGCGAGCCCCAGAGGGCAGCACACTTGACAGCGTGATTAACCCCCGGTTGTGGGTCAAATCGACGGCCAGGTTAGTCAGATGCGGCCGCTTAGTCGGTGCCCCCGAAAACACCAGCAGATGGGGTCGCCAGTTCTTGGCATCGGGGGTGGTTTGCATTTGAAACAGGCTGGTCCGCACCAGGGTCATCCAGAGCCCATTGCGCACATCGCCCCAGGCTCCCTGCATTTCGCGGCGCTGCAGCCAGACAAAAATGCCCAGCACAATCAAGGCAGCCATCACCGTTGCTACCGCATTGATCAAAAACATCACCACCAGACAGCCCACAGCCCCTAGCAGCGAGAGGCTCCAGTGCACCTTAAACGTGGGCCGAAAAGATGGGCTCTGCAAAAACGTCTCCAGCCCCGCCGACACATTGAGCACCAGGTAGGTCGTCAAGAAAAACATCGTTAGCACTGGCGCAATCAGGTTGAGATCGCCAATGCTGACGGCAGCCAGGGCAATGCCCAGGGTAAATAAGGTTCCCATCCGGGGTTCATCCATCGGACCATGGCCCCGGCCTAACCACTTTAGCCAGCTGGGTAAAATGCCGTCGCGGGCCAGAGCTTGCAGCACCCGAGGAGCGCCCAAAATACTGCCGATCGCGCTCGATAGCGTGGCTCCCCAGACGCCCAGCAAAATGATGTCTCCCCACCGGGCAATGCGGCGCATCACCAGTGGCTCGGCCAGCAGCGTTGAAGGGTCGGCCCACTGGTTTAAGAAAATGGGAATCACCATATAGATGACGTAGCCAACGCCGATGGCGGCCAGGGTACCGTAGGGAATTGATCGCTGGGGATCTTTCAAATCACCCGACATGTTGACCCCGGCCATAATGCCGGTAACCGCCGGGAAAAATACCGCTAGCACCGCCCAAAAGCCGACCGAACCCGGCACTTCCGTGACCGGTAGCGTTGTTGGCTCAACGCTATGGCCCAGCATCAGCGACACCAAAGACAGCGCAATGGCCGCCATGATGAAGTACTGGGCCTTGATCGCAATATCCGCCGATTTCAGCGCCAGGACAGCGACCAAAATTGTGGTGATGAGCGCTACCAGAGTTTGGGACCACCCTGGGAAAACCTGCACCAGGCTTTCGGCAAAACCAATGGTATATAGCGCTACCGAAAACGCCTGGGCCAGATATAGCGGAATGCCCACCGCTCCGCCGGTCTCAATGCCCAAAGAGCGGCTGATCATGTAGTAAGCTCCGCCCGCTCGCACCACCTGATCGGTGGCAATGGCTGAAATCGATAGCCCCGTCAGCAGCGTAATCGAGGTAGAAATTGTCACGATTAGCAGCGTTTGCCACAGCCCCACGTGGCCCACGACCCAGCCAAAGCGCAGGTACATGATCACCCCCAGGATGGTCAAAATAGACGGGGTAAACACGCCGCCAAACGTACCTAAGCCCTGAGATTCGCTCCCTTTAGATAAAATAACGCTGCTGTCTGATGATTTAGCCATGGGCTATTCCTAAGCAGATTGGCCGTCTAACCTGTACCAGGTCAGCGCAGAAGGGCTAGGGCAAATTAGATCCCGACAGTTTCCTTAGATTCTTTAGATCAAAGTAATGTCGGTTTAAGCGGTAGGCCCTCATGCACAGGCAGTATCCTAGCCTTTATGACCGTTTTTGCCGCCCATTCCTATAGATTTCACCCAATCCTAATGCCCCGTAGACGCCCTTATTAGCTAGACCGAAGCGCTGAGCAAATGCCGATAGTGCTGGATATGCAGTGCGGCAGACCGAGGCCAGGCGTACTGAGTCAAGATGGGGCGACTTCGTTGCACTAGCGTTTGGGCGATCGCGGATTTGAGGCTGTCTAGCATGGCCTGCGCGATCGCATCCACCCCCTCAGGATCTACCAGCAGCGCCTGTTCAGGGGTGAGGAATTCGGTAAAGGGCGGCTGATTGGCGGTGATGACGGGCAGGCCCGATGCGATCGCTTCCAGTACCACTAGCCCCCAGCCCTCCTTGGTGGATGGAAAGCAAAACACATCGGCAGTGCGGTAGAGAGCAGGCAGATCCTCGTCGGGAATCACTCCCGGTAATATGACCGATTGACCCATGATTGGCCCCTGCTGCTGCTCTAGGGCGGTAGCCAGCGCAAAAAACTCTTGCCGGTAGGGTTCGTAGTCAAACAGGGTCGCTCCGCCTGCAATTACCAGCTGCGCCTGGGGATAATGGGTCAGCACCTGGGCAAATGCCTCTAACAGCCGGATAGAATTTTTGCGCGGCTCTATGCCCCCGACGGTGAGGTAGATAGGCGATCCGATTAAGCCGTAACGAGCTTTGATTGCGTTCTCCTGGCCTGAGGGAGCGGGGGAAAACCGTCGTAGATCTACGCCATTGAGGACTCTAGGGGCCGCAATGCCGTAGTCGTCGCGGAGGGCCTGGTGCCAGCGATCGCTCACACACAGACACAAATCAGGATCCCGAATCGACTTATCCTGACACTGCTGCAGGTAAATGCTGGCATAGTCCTCAATGTGATGGACGGTACGCACTACGTTGGATACCCGGCCCTTTTGCCGCAGCTGCACCAGCGCGTTGGCCCCAATGCAATCCTGGGCGTGGTAAATGTCGTAGATTTTTGGATGGGCCAGAAAGTAATCGACAAATTCTTGAATGCGCTGGCGAATCAGGGCATCGATCGCCTGATCAGGATCCAGCCCGCCGCAAGGTGGCTGAGCGGGGACTAACTGAACGTTTGCCGGAATCTTGCGCTCGAACCCCTGGCCATCTTTATCGAGGGCGTAGACGCAAACTTGGTGGCCTAGCTCGGTCAGAGCCGTTGCTAGCTCTAGGGTATGGACAACGCTGCCCCGCAGCTTGGTGGAGTAGGTCAGCAGCGCAATCTTGAGTGGAGAGGCCATCAGAGGATTAACCAGCCGAAGAGCTGAGCTACCGTGAGCGATAGCTCAACACCTTCAATCACAGGCAATAGCGCATCGCCTTCGAGAAATTGCACCCGTTGATCGGGCCAGATAATTAGCACTGTTTCTTCATCTGGATCGATAAGCCAGCCTAGCTCAGTACCATGCTGAGCACAGTGAAGCAGATTGCTGAGTACTCGAGATTGACTTTGCTCGGGCGAGAGGATTTCAATCGACCAATCGGGGTGGATAGGAAAGCGATTTAAGATGCGCCCAGACGGCTGGCGAGGAATCCTCTGCCAGCGGACAACTGCGATGTCTGGAATGATCGAGGCTCCTCCAAATGAGCAGCGTAACTCTGGAAACGCATAAGCTGTTTGAGATGGCTCAGTCACCGCATTAATGGCGGTGCTGAGTTTACCTTGCAATCGGCTGTGCTCGCCTTGGGGCATGGGCTTTTGAATGATTTTGCCGTTGATAAATTCTGAGCCGGGCTTGGTCTCAGGGAGTTCTAAAAACTCATTGAGGGTCAGGAGTTTGGCGGCAATGGTCATGGACAACGCCTCGCTATAGAAGGAACCAGCGATACTCTCTTTCTAGCTTATGCAGATTGCGCGTCATTGGTTTGCCTTGACTGGTTGCCGCCCCCAAACCCGGTTAGGGTTTCAGTGGCGAAGTCCCAAAAACAGAGGAAGGCATTGCCCAGCTTAAGGGTGAGGGTCTGACCAGCGGTAATGGTGCCGACGGGCTGACACACCAGTCCTTGATTGTGAAACTGGGGTTGAATTTGGGCCACGGCCTTGGGCCGCACGCTGAGCAGGTAGCCATAGCTGGGGAAGCTGAGTAGCCAGGGCAGCAGGTCTACGGCGGGGGGAGGCGCGATCGCCCCCAAATCCAGCACCGCCCCACACCCCGAGGTCTCTAGCAGCATCAGCGCCGTGCCGACAATGCCGCCCATGCTAATGTCTTTACCGGTGTCGCAGAGGCCGGATTCAGCCAGGGCGGGCAGTAGGGCCAGGTTTGCTTGTAGGCGATCGCAGTCGGCCTCCGTGGCCGCATTCCAAAACGGGTACTGCGGATGCATTTCCCCCTGCATGTCGGTAACGTGCAGCAGCACATCTCCCGGCTGGGCGCTAAAGCTGGTGATCAGTCGATTGGCGCGGCCCAGAATGGCCACCGACAGAGCCGTGTAGGGGCTATGGCAGCTGGTGTGCCCCCCGACAATCGGCACGCTAAACGCCTGGGATCCGGCGACCATGCCCTGCCACAGGGGTTTCACCGCTTCGGGAGACTGGCTCCACACAGTATCTACCACCGCGATCGGGCGGCCCCCCATGGCGTAGATATCGCTGACGTTGACCATTACGGCGCACCAACCGGCAAACCAGGGGTCTGTCTCGACTAGGGTGGGCCAGATGCCTTCGGCGGCCAGCAGCAGGTAGCCATCGCCGTCGGGGATGGCGGCGCAGTCATCTCCCAGCAGAATCGGTTCTTGGTTGGCCGACCGGGCGTGAGCACCGAGGCGATCCGCTGCCGTTTGGATATCTTGCTTGTGGAGAATGCCGAGCGATCGCCGCAGTTCGGCGGCCAGTTTCTCCAGCGTTAGCTCGTCTGACATAGATGCTTTCGGGATGTTTGAAATGGGGGCTACCTGATAGGACGTAGATTGTGTTGCTGACGGAGGTGGTTGGGCAAAAGCCACATTTGCTGCTGGGGCCATTTCGCTGGCCCCAGACCCCCTTCTCGAAGGGCGTTCCGCCGCCCTTCACCTCACGGAAAGGAGCGGCTGATCATCGGTTTAAACCTATGTCCTGCAAATTAATTGGTGAGCGGAGCTAGACTCCGAGGCTTACAACTATTTTTGCCTAACCCATCCAC
>NZ_JADEXE010000273.1 GCF_015207265.1 Nodosilinea sp. LEGE 07298
ATTGCCGGTCAGATGTTTGATAACGAATATGACTTGGCCATGACCGTCATTGACGGCATGGAAGCGCGTAGTAAAGCTGGAAATTATCAGCTAGAACGTTTTATGTTTAAATGCGCCTAGCTACTTATCAACCATTTAAATTTTTGAGATATTTCGCAATCCCGACGCTCAATTACTGGTGGAATGCTAAGCAAATGATTCAAGCCTGTCACCAGTTGAGGCAGCAGATCAATGTCAGCGATGCCAAAAAATTCTATGACGCGCTCTATTAGGTAATCAACGGTAAATCGTTTTTTCGGCTCACTCTTTTCTAGGCACGCTAAAAGCCAGGTGACGGTATGTTCTGTCGGCTGAATATCCTCGATGAGTTCAGCAAGCCATTCTCGTTTCAGTTCGGTTGCTTCTGCGAGAAAGCTTTGGCGAATATGCTCTTGATCTTCGCTAGAACCAATTGCTCTTATAGCTCTAAACGCCGCTATTCGGGCATACTTCTCAGCAGTTGCATGAAGTGAAACTTCCAAGGCCTCCGGCAATGCATCTGAAAGCTGGCCAAGCCACACCATGCGGAGCAAGAATTCTGTCAGATCTTCATGGTTTGCATATTCTTGAATTAACGCACGTACATCATTAGTCAGGTCAGGATTGGCAAAACGCTGAACTGCCGCATAGTCGCGCATTGATCGACCAGTAGCACCGCTAGCTATTTGCTCACAGACTTCGCGAAGTATGTAGCGACGGACCTCTAAAGGTAGCTGACTAGGATCGCCCCCTTCAAAGATAATTTCAGGTGCGACTTTTCGAACACGTTCGCTGATTTTCTCATCCAAAATTGCTAGCCATGGCAAGATTGGACGCAACGTAGGGATGACAATATCTAAACCGTACTGATTACTAAAGAATAGTGTTTCAATGGTTCGGCGCGATGTTTCACGCCTAAGTAGTTCGGCAAACCACTCGGCGGTTAGGTATTCTCGTACTGAGCGATGATGGAAGCGTACTGTGCCATAAATCGCTTCATCACATATAGGCCGTGATAGCAAAGTTAATTGATCATTGTTGTCCCAATCAGGAAGTATGGATTGAACCGCGATTCCTTTGGAGTTTTCCGCTCCATCAGGAACCGTAATCACCGGGTTCTGAGTCAATGTAGTGGCTGCAGCTAAGAGTCTTGCACCCTGACGGGCGCACTCCATTGAAAGTGGACGAATATCAGCACGATCTTGGTCACGTTCAGATAGTCTTCGGTCAATGCTGTTTCGCATGATTTCGAGGCGGCTTCCAATCCTACCTTTGTCGAGCCAGAATTCGGTAAGCTCCTCCAAATCCTGAGGACGTGATGTGAATGACCAAGCATCTGCCCTTTCCACTGCATCAAGGAAAGCTTTGCTGTCTTTGACGCCTCGCGCTTTCGCAAATATCGCAATCTGATCACGTGTTAGATCATCAAATGCGACGATCTTGAAAGTTGGTTGGGCCTTGTCCTCTGACGCAGTATTGGTTTGCACACTACCTTCAGGACCATTCATTTCAGCATTCTGCTCATGTTCAGCTGTAGTAGTCGCTTCATAAGGCAGATGTTGAGTACAGTAATTAAGATCCGTCTTAGGTCGCCATGCTGTAGTTCGGCCAGTTATTACAATATGTGTTCGGTCTTTTGCCGCAATAATCTGCCTGCTCAACTTGCGGATTGCCAGCTCAAAGTCGCGAGGATCTCGAAGACGTGCTTCGTCAACCGAGTCTAGGAAAAGCCATCCCTCCTCGCCAGACGCTAGCCATTCTTCAAAGTGTTCGTAAGTTCCGACCTCAAAGGCATCCTCAAAATCTCTGGAAATATGTTCTAAGCGAAGGAAGAATGCTGGCTTGCCCTCATGCCTCAATGCGTATGTGATGTTTCGAATTTCGGAAGTTTTGCCCGAACCAGCCTCGGACAAAATGATCAGACGATATTCTTCAATAAGATTCGACCAGCCGAGATGCTTGCCGAAACGAAAAGTTTGGTTGATTTCGATCTCGTCGTGCTCACTTCCATGTTCCGACAGCTCATAGAAGGTTCTATGAAGATCGATAAACTTGTAGCTTGAGACAAAAGTAGTTTTCGGATCCACTTGGTTCTTTGCTCCAAGTTAATAAGTCAGCACCAGACTGAAGGTTTGCGATAGGATTTTCTCAAATCTCCTTTAAGCGCTGTAGTGTTGATCGACTGCCTACCTAAGGCATAGAAAATCATACTCTTAGCCTTCTCGATGAGATTTGCTTCAATGTTCGACTCTTCAAAGCGCGAATGTCACATTTAGTACAGGCCATCCCTAATCTTACTGAAAATTCTTCAGGACTGAGAGTGCGATCGCATGTGACAGCCATCACAATCCGCCTAAATTTTGTCGATTTCCGGAATTGGGCCAACTTCCGATGAACATACCCATAGGCCTATGCCGGTATCGGCGGGTCTGAGGCATTCTAAGGATGGCAATAGCCGCTCTAGACCAGCCTCTTTATAGCGAACTCCCTATATCTAAACCGCCCCCAGTGCCTCGTGCACTGGGGGTTATTTAATGGAAAAACTTACGCCTACTAGGGGCTGTCATCAACTAATCGCCAATAGTCTAAGAATCAGCGGTTACAGCCCCTAGCCTGTTTTTGGGTCGGGCGTGGCAATGCCTATGGGATAAGGATCGTAGCAAGAATTGATGACACGTCCTAGGGTGAGTTTTCTAAAACGCTGAGGTCGGGCGCATCGACTTCGATCTCGGCGGTATAGCAGGTCCAGTCCGATCGCGACAGGGTTTTGCCACAGACTGCGGGCTGGCGCTTCCCGGAGCCTCCATAGGCCACGTAGTTAAACACCAGCAGCGGCATTCCCAGGGGCACCGCTAAATATTCACTCAGCTCGTAGGTGGCCGGAATGCTCTCCAGGCTTACTTTGGCGGCCTGAAGGTGAATACCGTTGCGCACCAGGGTGCTGTAGGTAAACCCCTGCCTCAGAGGCTCGGCCAGGGCTTGCCCCGTGGCTTCGGGATAGTAGGTGATATCTAGCGCAATGGGGGTATCGTCGGCGTAGTAGATTTTCTCTTGCCAGTAGACCTGAGCGGCTTTGTCGGTCAGCGCTAGCTTGCGCTTCACCTCCGCTGGGGCCTGAATGCGCTGAAACCGCAGCGACTGTACCCGGCTAGTGTAGCCCTGCCGCTTCAACGCCGCATCAAAGTACAGCAGGGGGTTAGACATCGAGAAACTTATTTTGTGGGGGTCGGTAACAAAAATACCCTTGCCTCGCTGGGTGGTTACCAGCCCCTGCTGGGACAAACTGGCGATCGCCTTACGAATGGTGGTGCGACTGACCCCAAAGAGTTCGCCCAGGTCAAATTCACTGGGCAACCGCTCGCCCGGCTCGTATAGACCCGTCTCAATTTTTTCCTTCAGCTTTTCTGAAATCACCATGTGCAGCGGCTGACTACCGGCCTCTTGCCCATTAGGAACCATAAAGACTGTCATATTTGCAGATCTCCGGCATCTTAATCTAATCAGGGCCGAGGGGGGAAAGGCCAGAAGGATTAGTCGCTGATGGCGCAAGTTTGGGAGTGTAGGTTGGGGCTTGCCGCGTATATCGGCGGATTGAGATGGATAAGGGCAGGGCCGACGCCACTGCATCAGCCCCCGCCGATAGAACACGGCTTAGCCAGCTTGGCCTATGCGGCCACCAGCTGGAATCGAGCCAGCTTAAACAGACTGGTATCGTGGGGAGTGCGATCGTCTAGGGCTAAATCGGCCAGCATTTTGCCCATCAGGGTAGTGAACTTAAAGCCGTGCCCTGAGAAGCCCGCTCCAATCACCACCTGAGGGTGGTTGGGATGCTGGTCAATCACAAATTGCTTGTCGGGGGTGAGGGTGTAGAGGCAGCGGCGGGTAGACAGCAGCGGCCCGGCGGCGTCGGGAATGTACTGCTTGGCGAAATCGCGAATTCGCTCTGTCCAATCCTGGCTGGGGGTGTAGTCAACCTGGCTGGGTTTCTCGACGGTATCCCACCCGTAGAAGGTGGTGATTTTGAGGCCAATGCTGGGGTCTTCGTGGGGAATACCATAGGGCATTTCGCCGTAGGGGCCATTCATGTGGGCAAAGAAAACCGGAAACTTGCCCGGCTCAAAGTTGGCGGGGGTGCCGGGCTGATAAAACCCCAGCTGGCAAGGCATGATTTTGAGCGGCAGGTCAATGCCCTGATCGGCCAGCAGCCCTTTGGCCCAGCTGCCCACGGTGAGCACGATGCGATCGCAGCTAAAAGTCTCTTTACCAGTCTGCACCTCTACCCCGCTCTCGGTGGGCACCACTTTGAGTACAGGCGTCTGATCGATCACCGTCGCACCGCGCTCCTGGGCCAGGCGGGTGTGGGCCAGCACGCAGTTAGAGGCCCTCAGCAGCCCAGTATCGGCGTGGAATAGCCCCTCCATGCCATCATCTAGGGCAAACTGAGGGTAGCGCTGGGCGATATCGGCTTTGTCGAGGTGCTCATAGTCCAGACCCGACGCATCTAAACTCGCTTTCATCTGCCGAAAGGTATCGGTATTGGGAAAGCCAAAATCGAGGCCGCCGGTTTTGACGTACAGCGATTCCCCAGCTTCTTCCTGAAGCGCAAACCAGAGCGGGTAGGCATCCCGCATGAGGTCAACGTAAATGGGGTTGTCGTAGGTGTAGCGAATGACGCGAGAATAGCCGTAGGAACTGCCGTTTTGATGATTTAGCTCAAACTGCTCCAGCAGCAGCACTTTTTTCCCAGCTTTTGACAAATAGTAGGCCGCCGCGCTGCCTACGCCCCCGGCCCCGATCACAATCACATCAAACTGCTGCGCCATCGTTGCAAGCTCCTGGCAAAAACCTAGTGAGAATGGTGAAAAACTAATTGCCTTTTCCCGGCTGAGGCAAACGCCGTTTGCCCCTACGAAATACCTGCTGTAAGCCGGGGTGATTGAACTGAGAGTTGAATGGGCGGCGGCTTAAAACGGCCGACCTCTCATTGAGCCTCTCATTACGAAGGTGGAGATCCCCCTAAATCCCCCTTAGAAAGGGGGACTTTGAAAAGGCCTCACCCCCCTTTCTAAGGAGGGCAGGGGGGATCTCCGCTAACGGGCGATCGCCTGCTCAGCGGTTTCCGCTGCGATCAGCTTGCGCTTCTCGTTAACTACGTCGTGCTCGTAGCTCAGCCCTTTGTAGATGCTGAAGCACATGACCAGCAGCACCACGGCAAAGGGCAAGCCCGCGCTGATTGCAGCTGTTTGCAACGCCGACAGACCGCCGCCCAGCAGCAGCGCCGAGGCCACCACCCCTTCGAGCACGGCCCAAAAGACTCGCTGAGGCACCGGCGACTCCAGCTTGCCGCCAGAGGCAATGCTGTCCACCACCAGGGAGCCGGAGTCGGAGGAAGTGACAAAGAATACCACCACCAGGATGATGGCGACAAAGGAGGTAATGCCGGTTAAGGGGAGCTGCTCCAGCATCACGAACAGGGCCGTGGCCACATTTTCGGACACGGCGGCGCTGATGATGCCGGCAGTGCCTTCGGCCAGTTCCAGACTCAAGGCCGTGCCGCCAAAGGCCGACATCCACAGGAAGGTCAGAGCGGTCGGCAGCAGCAGCACCCCGATAATGAATTCCCGCACGGTGCGGCCCCGAGAGATGCGGGCGATAAAAATGCCCACGAACGGTGCCCAGGATACCCACCAGCCCCAGTAGAATACGGTCCAGCCGTTCTGCCAACCGGCATCGTTGAACGTTTCAGTCCAGAAGCTCATGGTAGGCAGGGAGGCCAGGTAGTAGCCGGTCGTTTCAACGAAGGTGTTGAGAAGAAAGACCGTTGGCCCCACCAGCACCACAAACGCCAGCAGCACAGCGGCCAAAATCATGTTGAGTTCGCTCAGGCGGCGCACCCCGTTCCCCAGGCCCGACACCACCGAGGCGGTGGCAAAGCCGGTGATAATCGCAATCAGCCCCACCTGAACTGGGGTGCTGATTTCCAGACCAAACAAAAAGTTCAGGCCAGCATTCGTCTGCTGGACGCCAAAGCCCAGAGAGGTCGCCAGGCCAAACAGGGTGGAGGCCACCGCCAAAACGTCAATCGCGTTGCCCTGCCAGCCGTAAATCTTTTCGCCCAGCAGCGGATAAAACACCGAGCGGATGGTCAGGGGCAGCCCCCAGTTGAAGGCAAAAAAGGCCAGGGACAGGCCCACCAACGCGTAGATTCCCCAGGCGTGGAGTCCCCAGTGAAAGAAGGTGATACCCATGGCCTGCCGGGCGGCATCGGCGGTATTGGGCTCGATCGCCCCCAAAATCACGGGCGGGTCTTGGAAGTGGTAAATCGGCTCCGCGACGCTCCAGAACATCAGGCCAGTGCCCATGCCAGCGCTAATCAGCATGGAAATCCAGGCGAAGGTGGGAAACTCTGGCCTGGCGTCGGGGCCGCCTAAACGCACACTGCCCAATTTGGTGAGAGCAATGAAGATCGTGAACAGCAAAAAGAATGTAACAGACAGGATCATGAACCAGCCCAGCGTGCCCGAGATGAAGGACTGGACTGCCCCAAAAGCTGATTCAGCCGGATCTTGAAAGAGCAGCGTAAACAATACAAACAGGATAACTAAGCCTCCAGAGACCAAAAAGACCTCTGGGTGAAAGTCAAAACCTTTAGAGGTGAAATTGCGATCGCCCGGACGGCGAAGGCTATGACGGGTAGGCGCATGATCGGGCATCACAAAGGGATGCTCCACATGGCCATTTTGTCCTGAATCTGGTGAAGTCATATGGATTAACAAGCTCGTAATACATCAACAAGCGTTCGTAACATCCCTAGCAAGCGACTCATTCTTGCAAGGGCTAGTCAGTACCTGTTGTTTGCCCTAGATAGGACCTTCAGCTCGATTAGAAGGGGTGATATTTCGCGATCGCCAATTATGGCTGCCTTGTTGATCACCTTTCAATAAACGCAGGAGCCTTGTCAAGGAACCGAGATGCCCTGTAACACTTCCGTTACAGACGTTACAGACATCTATTCCCTTAATTTGGCAGCGCTTTCGCATCAACCATGAGCCTTGCAGGGGCTGACTGCCCGATCAATCTACAAAGAACTGGGTCGCCTAAAGCCAGAACTCAGCAAACTCTATTGGTGCTGAGAATAGGTTCTCCTGAAGAGTGAAACTGTTTTGCTCGATACAGTTGTCACTACAAGTTTTGAAAATCCGATGTTCTGGCCAAACAATATTTAATCAAGCCTACGTTTCTCTTGAGATACCACAAAAATTTCTTTTGGTCCCCAAGACATATCCTGGAAATCGTTATAGCTCCATGACCAAGAGGATTGAAAGTGTAACCCAGGAAACCATTTCACATCTACTAAGTCGTTAGTGTTCATATACAACTTGTAATTACAAGTCTTGAAATTAGGTTATAAGCTTGTAGTTACAGGTTGTGAAAGCAGGTTTTGGCCCATTTGCATAGGTTTGATTGGGTGGCCAGCCCGAGCGATCGCCGCAAAAAATGTCTGTGAAACATCTATACAGCTGCTGAGGCGGACTATGACCCCGGAAAATATTGCTAGCTCCCCGCCCGATTTGACCCTTGTGGAGCGTCCTGAAACCTATCAGGCGGCGAGCGTACATCGAGAGTTATCGGTCATCAACCTAAGTGACTATCGGCACCCCGGATTATCGGCAGAGGCCTACACCAGCACTCGCTATCTCAATCGGGAGCGAGCCACTGTGTTCAGCCAGTATTGGGTGTGTGTAGGTCTGGCGTCTGATCTGCCCAATCCGGGCGATGTATACCCTACGGAAGTAGCGGGTATGCCAATTGCGTTAGTGCGCGATCGCGTCGGTACCCTGCGCGCCTTTCACAACATCTGCAGCCACCGGGGTCTGCAACTCGTCGATAAATCCTGCAACGTGCAAGGCAACCTGCGCTGCCCCTACCACTCGTGGGCCTACAAGCTCGACGGCAGCCTCAAGAGCACACCCCACTTTGGCGGTTACCACAAAGACGCCTACGACGGGTTCGATCGCGAGAGCAAAGGGCTGACTGCCATCCGCTGCGACCAGTGGCTCGACCTGGTATTCGTTAATCTCTCTGGCGATGCGCCCCCGCTAGAGGAGTATCTGGCCCCCGTAATTGAGCGCTGGTCAACCTACGACCTCGGCCAGCTGCGCCGCGAACCCCGCCAGGTCAGTCTGCAATGCAAAGCCAACTGGAAGCTAGCGGTCGAGAACTTCTCCGAAAGCTATCACCTGAGCTGGGTGCATCCCGCCCTCAACAGCTGCTCCCGAATGGAAGACCACTTCGGCTTTGAGGTGGGCAATACCCATGTCGGCCAGGGCAGCTTGCTGTACAAAAGCGGGGAAATTGAGGGGCGATCGCTGCCCACCTTCCCCAATCTAAAGGCCAATCATAAAGAAACCGTCGCTGAATACATCACCATCTTTCCAAACCTGATGGTGGGCGTTCATCCTGACTATTTTCTGGTGTTTGTCGCCAACCCCCTCAGCCCCGGCAAAACCCAGGAGCGCATGACGTTTTACTTCGTCGGCGACGAGGCTATGACGCCTGATAACGAGGCCCTGCGCCACCTGCCCATCGACCTCTGGAAAGACACCAACGACGAAGACATCACCATGATTGAGCGCATGCAGGTGGGTCGCAAATCTCCCCGCTTTGATGGCGGCTGCTTTTCGCCAGAGCTAGAGCAGACGGTCTATCGCTTTCAGCAGATGGTGGCGAAGGCAGTAGAGGGGTAGAGGGGGGGATGGGTGGATGGGTGGATGGGTGTCTTTAAACCTCCAACCTTGAAT
>NZ_JADEXE010000274.1 GCF_015207265.1 Nodosilinea sp. LEGE 07298
GGCCAGCGCCCTCGACAACAACAACACCCTCTCCCACCGAACCTGCCGCCTCTACACCCACCCCTACCGAGGCTCCTATGACTGATCCTCGCGGCCAGCAGCTCGCCGTCACAGCGGTGACCACCCTGGGCGGTGAAGATATTTTTCTGGAAGTGGCCACTACCCCCCAGCAGCAGGCGATGGGGCTAATGTACCGCGACCCCCTACCCGACGATCGCGGCATGCTGTTCCCGCTGGGGCGACCCCGCCCGGTCAGCTTTTGGATGAAAAACGTGCCGGTGCCTCTGGATATGGTGTTTGTGTACCAGGGGCAGATTGCGGCGATCGCCGCTGAAGTCCCCCCCTGCACCGCCGAGCCCTGCCCCACCTACGGCCCCGGCGGTCAGCTGATCGACCAGGTAATTGAGCTACGAGCCGGGCGAGCCGCCGAACTGGGCCTAGCGGCGGGGGACGAAGTGGTAATTCGGGAATTGGGCGAGTAAAGGTGGGGTGGGCATTGCCCACCAACCCACTACTGTTCGTCAACTATTCGTCAAGCCCCATATCGGCATTAACCACGAGGCGTTACTGGTACAGAAACAGTCGCTTGGCCGCACGGGTAAAGGCCACATAGCAAAGCTGGTTGCGCTCGATAACGTTGCGGTTGGCCATCATCGAGGGCACATCTACAAACACGTCTTGAAACGTCGACCCCTGACTCTTGTGAATGGTGAGGCTGTAGGCGTAGTCGACGGCGTGGAAGCGCTGCTGCAAATCCCAAAACTCCATCCAGCGCTTTTCTTTGGCCAAAAAGTCGAGCTTAGCCTTAAACTCGGCCTGCCCCGACTCGTGCAGCACCCGCAGGGTCTTGTAGTCGCCGGTTTCGGTTTCCACTTCGAGCATCCATAGGGGCCACTCACCCTCGCGTCCTCGCACCATGTGCAGCACTTCGCACTCGGCGGAGGTGGGCAGCACAATGGTGTCTTCTTCAAGGCAGGGGGTGACGGCAATTAGCCGCTCGCCGGGCACAAAGCGCTGGGCCTGGGAGCCATAGATAGCGGTGCGAATCAGCTGGTTGAGCTGGGCCACTCGGCGATTGGTGTAGGCGAGCGCCCGCACCTGGTCGGGGTTTTGCTGGTAGGCAGGGCTGGTAAAAGCGCGAATCAGCAGATCGTGCCAGGCCGGGCCGGGCAGCACAAAGCAGCCTTCGGTCTTACCGGCGTTGATGTCGCTGGTGAAGCGGGGCAGCGAGTCGCGCTCTAAATGGCGGCGAATGTCTTCGGCAATCACCGCGATCGCGCCACCGTAGCGCACCACCTCAGTCAGCTGCGATTTGTGAATAATTTGTCGAAAGCAGGCCGACTCGGGCTCGTTTACCGGGGGCAGCTGAGCCGGGTCGCCCACGAACAAAATCTGGGTGCCCCGGTACAGGTTCGACACGGCATTGACTAACAGCTCCCACAGCTCCTGGTTGACCATAGAGCATTCGTCGACAATTACCAGGCGGTAGCGATCGATTTGGCTGGCCTGCTGGCGATCGATTACAAACATCTGGTTGCCGTCGTCTTCGTTGATGACGGGGCGCAGGCCCAGCAGCTTGCAGCAGGTCATGGCGTCAATATCGAGTCGCCACTGGGCCGCCATTGCCGCCAGCACTTTGGTGGCCTTGTTGCTAAAGGCGCTCAGCACAATGGGGCGATCGTCACCGCGATCGCGCAGCCCGTTGATAAACACCTGCAGCAGGGTAGTCTTACCCGTGCCCGCATACCCCGTCAGCAGGTAAAGCTTTTCGGTGCCCTGCACAAAGGCATCAAGGGCCGCCAGTGCCGTCTGTTGTGCGGCGGTGAGGGCCAGACTAGCGGCTGTGCCAGAGGCGATAGATTTTGGCTGAGGTAGAGCCATGGGCGCGGAACAGGCGTTCTATCCCAGGGTAGCCTGATTAACCCTCTTAGCAGCCGGGAACGCCATCCAATCTGGGGTAAGGGAAACGGTTTCTCACCCCAGATTGGCGGTGGTTCAGCCTGGCCTCTACGCCTAAGGACAGTTGGTTGGCGTGATGTTGCTGCCTACTCCACCAGAGCCGGTACGAGCCAGCCAGCCGGTGCTGCCGTTGAGAATGCTTACCTGCATCCAGCGGCGACCGTCGGCAGCAGTCTGCTGAGTCGGTGGATTGGTGCTGGCCCTAATCAGGTCATTTTGGTTATAGCCCGCTACTATAGCCGCCCCAGTTGAAGGGCCAGATCTGACGACCAGGGCTGTATCGGCTCTAAAGCATGCGCCAGTCGGTGGTGGGGTACCGCCGCAGGGGCCAAGGTTGCTGGCATTCAGCCAGCCCACGGGCTGAACCGGCGACAACGTGCTGCCGCCTAGAAATACCTGTGCCCGCCCCGTAGACACAACCCCGGTTAGAGTCACCCGTGTGCCCGCAGCCAGGGTGCCAATACGGTTGGCCGTTGGCCCCAGGGTAGAGTTATCAAACACTTCAACCGCCTGGTTGAGCTGGCGGCAGCCCCGAATTAGGGTGGGGTTTTCGGTTAAAGGGCGAGTCTCTTGGGCCAGGGCGGGGGCAACCGCTAGGGTGCTGACCGAAACGAGGGCGATCGCTCCAAACGAAAAATTCCGCAGCATTCTCGGTGGCATAGGTGCTCCTAGTGCTAATTTCGAAGATTTTGGGGGTATTTCGGCATTTCTCCAGCTATCTTACCACCCCAAAAATTAGCCCCAGCACGCTTGTAATGAAGCTTACCGAAGCACCAGAGCACAGCCACGCCGCTAATTCAGGTCAGGATCGAGGTTCTAAAGCCCCCGCCAGAATTTCTGCCAGAGTGACCTTATCTATCTGGCCTTGGGCAACTCGCATCACTAAGTCGTAAGCGTCGTCATCAGTCAAACTAAGACGGGTGCCATTAATGCGCAAAAAGGTATCCGCTACTGCAAAAGCGGTGCGCTTATTGCCATCTACAAACGGATGATTCTTCGCCAAATGATATAAATACGCTGCCGCCTGTTCAGCTAGGGTCGGATGCAACAGTTCACCGCCAAAGGTAGCTCTGGGTTGCGCCAAAGCTGAATCTAGTAACCCTTCATCTCTAACCCCAGCCGTACCACCAAACCGTTCAATTTGTCTGGTGTGGAGTCTCAACACGGCTTCTGCATCTAAAAATTTAGGAGTCGGCAAGGCGACGATAGACCTCTTCGCGTTCTTGCTCAGACTGTAGATAGGCTCGCCACACCTCATCTTGGGAGGCAATATTGGAGTCAGGATTCAACGCTTGAACATAGGTCAAAATCTCAGCCAGGGTTTCTGCGGGCAGATGATCTAGCGCTTCTAGAATTTGCGCTTTGAGAATAGTGGTGGTGGTCATAGCGCTGGTCTTAGGCAATGGCTTGAGTCCTTCTATTAGTAGTAATAATGAGGCCGCGTTGCCCCAAGGGTTGGGCTTTGCCCATCGCAGCACATATCAACGTCAGCCCATGGCCAGCCTAAACCACCGCCGTAGCAGCTTTAATTGCAAAGATGTGCTCAATGGTATCTTCGACCGAGCGATCGGGGGTAGACGCGCCAGAGGTAACGCCCACGGTAATCGGGCCATCGGGCAGCCAGTTTTCGCTGACGGTCATATCGCCGTGGAGCAGCTTGTGCTCGATACGGTTGCCGGGGCCAATGCGGCTGGCGCTGTCGATGTGGTACGAGGGAATGCTGCGCTCGATCGCAATCTCTTGCAGGTGAGTCGTGTTCGACGAGTTGTAGCCGCCGATTACCACCATGAGATCGAGCTTTTCATCTACCAGCTCAAACATGGCATCCTGGCGCTCCTGGGTGGCGTCGCAGATGGTATTGAAGCTGAGAAAGTGGTCGTTGAGGGCCTGGGGACCGTACTTTTTCAGCATGGTGTGCTCGAAGAGCTTGCCGATCTGTTCGGTTTCGCCCTTGAGCATGGTGGTCTGGTTAGCGATGCCGATGTAGTCTAAATCGGTGTCGGGGTCGAACTCGGCAGAGTAGGCCTTACCGAACTTGGCCATAAATTCGGCCTTGTCACCACCGTTAAGAATATAGTCTGCCACGTAATTGGCCTGGTCTAAGTTCAGCACCACCAGGTACTTGCCCGCAAAGGAGCTGGTGGCCACGGTTTCTTCGTGGTTGTACTTGCCATGGATGATCGAGGTGTGGTCGCGTTTCTTGTGCTTTTCGACCGTGTTCCACACTTTAGACACCCAGGGGCAGGTGGTGTCGACAATGGTGCAGCCCTTGTCGTTGAGTAGCTGCATTTCCTGCACGCTGGCCCCAAAGGCAGGCAAAATCACCACGTCGCCCTGGCCGACCACCGAAAAGTCTTTGTCGCCATCGACCACTTCAATAAACTCCACCGCCATGTCTTTGAGGCGCTGGTTGACGCTGGGGTTGTGGATAATTTCGTTGGTGATCCAGATGCGCTCGGTGGGGAAGTGCTGGCGCGTTTCGTAGGCCATCGCCACCGCCCGCTCAACTCCCCAGCAAAAGCCGAAGGACTCGGCTAGCTTGATGGTGACATTGCCGCGAGTGAGGGTGTAGCTGCGATCGCGAATTTCTTGAATTAGCCCGCTATTGTACTCGGTCTTCATCTGGCCGGCGACGTCTTCCCCATGACCAAACCCTTGGCGAAAGTACTTGTCGGAGTGGTTGAGCGATCGCTTAAAAGCCTTAGTATCCATCGAATCCTCAGCGGGTTGCGGCATGGTTCTAGGATAGCGGGTTGCGTAGGGCGTTTTGCAGCCGAGCCATCAAGCAAATTTCAATCGTTGCCCCTCAAAAAGCCCAGGCTATAGTAGTGGCAACCGCCACCCCCACCCCCGCCATGACCGGATTTGAACCCCTGATCGGAGCCGCCGCCGCTGGATTGAGTGGCCTGATCACCAGCCTGGTCAAAGACAAAGGCACCGAAACCCTCAAAAGGTTGGATTGGGATATCGGCAAAAACCTGGCCCTGAAAAAGGCAATGGTCGACTACGTACGCCGCTATATCGATCGCCACGGCACCCTCAAAGTCGCCTGCGTACGCATGGATTACCCTGTGCGCCTCGACGAAATCTACACTGCTGTGCAACTGCTCGATCGCCGAGCCGCCAGCCAATACTTTGCAGATGAAGATGCTCTGCA
Source organism: Nodosilinea sp. LEGE 07298 (assembly GCF_015207265.1). Classification (GTDB taxonomy): domain Bacteria; phylum Cyanobacteriota; class Cyanobacteriia; order Phormidesmidales; family Phormidesmidaceae; genus Nodosilinea. Next base: position 5,117 of record NZ_JADEXE010000274.1, read on the forward strand.
AGAGCAATACCGCGAAAGCGGTAAGCGTGGTTTCAGCGTTACTAGCGCAGACAAGAAACCGGGTCTGCAAGTCGCTAACGAGCAGCAGTACCTGATGGTGTTGGGTGGACCAGGGGTAGGCAAATCCACTTTTTTACGCAAGGTAGGGCTAGAAGCCCTACGAACCCTGGGTCGCAGAGACTTTGCGGGTAAAGACCCTGGCAATCTGCTGGTACCCCAAGAGATTTTTTACGAGCACCCCTGCATCCCGGTGATGTTGGAGCTACGTCAGTTTGACAAGCCTGACCTCAGTATTCAAGCAGTAATTTCTGAAGAACTCAGTACCTGCGGTTTTCCGGCAGCGGAAGAACTTACCGAGCTATTCCTCAAAAATGGCAAGCTGCTGGTGCTGCTGGATGGGTTGGATGAAGTGCCTACGACCACGTTGGATCATGTCCTCAAGGAAATTAGGGGCCTGGTTGATCGATACAGCGACAACCGCTATATAGCCTCCTGCCGGGTGGCAGCCTATACCTTTGGTGGCTTTACGCGGTTCAAAGACGTGGCGATGGCCGCTTTTGAAGATGAGCAGATCGAGCAGTTCATCAAAAACTGGTTCCAAAAGGACAGAGATCTAGAAGTCAATACTGCCGAACGCTGTTGGGAACTGCTGAACAGCAACGATTATAGGGCTGCTAAAGAACTCGCTCAAACCCCACTGCTGCTGACCCTGCTCTGCGTGGTATACGACGAATTTCAAGACTTTCCGAAAAAACGCCACGCCCTCTATGGCGAAGCTCTGGATGTACTACTGCGAAAGTGGGCATCAGAAAAACGCATTCAGCGTAACCCCATCTACCAAGAACTCAGCGCCGAGCTAGAGCTAGACATGCTGGCGGAGATTGCCTACACCAGCTTTGTAGACGATCAGTTTTTCTTTGCTAAAGACAGGTTGATCAACCAAATTCGAGAGTTTTTGGTCGATAACCTCAACGCCCCCAGCCACCTGGATACCGAAACGGTACTGAAAGAAATCGAAATTCAGCAGGGTATTTTGGTTGAGCGAGTTAGAGATGCGTATTCCTTTTCACATTTAACTTTTCAGGAATATTTAACTGCTAAGTGCCTTGTCGATAATCAAAAGATTGATCAACTCGTGCGCAACCATATTACCGAGCAGCATTGGCGAGAGGTTTTTTTGCTAGTAGCAGGGTTAGCACCGGGCAAACGAGGAGCCGATGAACTGCTACTTGTTATGGAACAACATGCCAAGGCTTATGCTGCCAATTCTACATTTAAGATAATAGTTACTTGGGCTTCAACAGTTACTAAAGACTCATTAGGGCACGATAAAGCTTTTGAAAAGCGAGTCGCAGCAGTCTTTCTTGCTCTTGCCTTTACCTTACCCCTAGTTCGCGCCCTAAATCTCGTCCGATCTCTCGTCTTCGCTCTCGACCTCGACCTTACTCTAGGTCGTGCTCGTGCTATTGAGCTAGCCCTTAACCTTTCTCTCGATCTTAATCTTCCTTTCAGCATAGCCAAAGAATATCAAAGATTGGAAATTTTTGACGCAGGTTTATCTAATAGCTTAATAATAGATTTAAGCAGTTTAGAAAATGTAATCCCTGATGACAAATCGCCTCTGCCAAAACGAAAAGAGTTTGCCTTTAAAATCTTAAAATGTTTTTCTACTAATTTGAAATTTGACTTTCAAGCCATAAATTTTTCCGAGAAAGAAATACAGGAACTCACTGATTATTTCTACGTTCTAGAACTCATGATTCGCTGCAAAGAGGCGGCGAAGCGGGTATCGCCGCAAGTGTGGGAGGGCATTGAGTCGCGCATGGTCACGGTACCCGATTGACGATTTGGAGGATTGCTAGAATAAGACAGCGTCGTGCTCGATTTGGCAAGATGACAGTGCAGACAACAATCATAGATGAATGCTGACCTATGCCAACGGTGTTAAAAATTGGGGCTTATCGCTTCTATTTCTTTTCTAGAGAAGAAAGTCGAATTCATATCCATGTCTCTTGCCCTGATGGAGAAGCGAAGTTCTGGCTAGAGCCAGACATAGAATTGGCTATAAACCACAGGCTGTCAAAGATACAACTAAAGCAGATTGAGAAGCTAGTTGAGGAACACTATGACGACTTCAGAAACGCATGGAACTATTACTTCCCAGACAGAGATTAGCAATATTTCGGCTAACGGTTTGTGGTTAATCTGTAGCGACCATGAGTATTTTTTACCCTATGACCAGTTCCCCTGGTTCAAAGATGCACCCATCAAGCACATCTTCAATTTAGAAGAACCTCACCCTGGCCACCTCTATTGGCCTGATCTGGATATTGATCTATCCCTTGAGATCATTCAGCACCCAGATGAGTTTCCTCACATAGCTAGAGCTGAAGCCTGAAGACATCAAGGACAATCTGACTACGAACGATTGCCTCATATGTCTCAAATCCTACGAGATGTGTAGACAGGGCTCCAGGGCATCCCGGTAGCGATTACAACAAAAGATCCGTTTTCCTGTGTGAGGTTCATTTGTGAGGATCGTTGCTGTGAAAAAGCTGTTGCCGTTTAGTTTTGTGATTGGGGGATGTTTGCTTGGCCTTGCCGCCTGGATGCTGAGCGTGCCCGCTGCTCTGGCGGCTCCTTGTACCGTGAACTGTAAGTCGGGGCAGATTCAGTTTACGCCGGGCGATCGCATCACTATCCAGGTCGTCAACGTCGGCAGCCGCCCCCTCAGCCTGGAGCAGCCGCCTCTGCTCGGCCCCCGTGTGCTCTACACCGGCAACACCATCGAAACCCAGGTAGGCTGGATGGCCCAGCCCCATCCGTCGGTATTTTTCTGGTCGCAGGAGCGGCTGCCCGTGCGGGCAAGACTGAACCGCCCCGGCCCCAACACGCTGCGGGTGGAGGTATTTGATGCACCCGCCGAACCGAGCGATCGCAGCATTACCATCGAAGCCGATGGTCGCGTTTTGGTGAAGTAGCAGGATAGGAATGGTGGGCAATGCCCACCCTACGGTTCACCGAACTAGCTTGAGCACCTCAAGGGCAACCGTCGGGAAACTCTCTGGGGAGATGGTGCCGCTAGTCACGACTGCCTTTGCCTGATACTCTCCTCCTACCGGGTTACGAAAGACAATCAGCTCCCTGGTTTTTAGATTCACTACCCAGTATTCGGCAATACCGGCTTGGGCATAGATTTTATCCTTCAGCTCTAAGTCTTTCTCCAGGCTGGTGTTGGCATATTCCATTACCCAAAAAATGTCGGCCACCTGGGGATGCCGCTCTGTTTTGTAGAGATCTCCCAGGGGTTTCACGATCGCAATGTCTGGCTCTGGTTCCGAATCGTTGGGCAGCGTAATCGGCTTGGCCTCGCGTACCTTAACCTGGCTACCTAAACGCGATCGCAGGTAATCTGCCGCATCACTGCTCAACCCCGCATGGGGAATTCCCTCGGGAGACCTTTCAATCAAGGCTCCATTCAATAATTCTAGGGGCTGGCCCTCAAAAATACCGGCCTTAACCGCTCGATGGTAACGATCCACTGTCCACCCATAGGGCGTGATGATCGGTGAGCGTCGGTCATCGGTAGTGATTGTCATTGGCCTGCCTTCCCCGGCTTGTGAACCCAGCTAAATTTTATCGCGCTCACCTACTCATCCACCCATCCACCCATC
>NZ_JADEXE010000027.1 GCF_015207265.1 Nodosilinea sp. LEGE 07298
GAGGGTGGGCTGAGCGATGTAGCCTCTGGGGTTGGCGCGAATGCGATCGCCAAATTCGGCCCTTTGCTCATCGGTGGCGTGGGGGCCAACCAGCATACCGTAGCCGCCCGAGGCGTTGGTGGCCTTGACCACCAGCTGATCGAGGTTGTCGAGAACGTGGGCCTGCTGAGTCTCGTCTTCGCAGAGATAGGTGGGCACGTTGGGAATCAGCTGATCTTCGTCGAGGTAGTAGCGAATCATCTGGGGCACGTAGGCGTAGACCAGCTTGTCGTCGGCTACACCAGTGCCCAGGGCGTTGGCGAGGGCCACTCGTCCTGCTCGATACACCTCCATTAGCCCCGGCACCCCCAGCAGCGAGTCGGGCCGGAAAGCTTGTGGATCGATGAAGTCGTCATCAATGCGCCGGTACATCACATCGACCCGTTCCAGGCCCTTAGTGGTGCGCATCTTTAAGTAGCCATCTGAGACCACCAGGTCGCGGCCCTCCACCAGTTCAGCCCCCATCTGCTGAGCCAAAAACGAGTGCTCGAAGTAGGCCGAGTTATACATGCCCGGCGTCAGCACCGCCACCCGAGGGTTAATCAGCGTGTCGGGCACAAGGTTGAGCAGGGTTTCGAGCAGCTGACTGGCGTAGTCATCCACTGCCGCAATATCCATCGCGGCAAACAGGTGGGGAAAGGTATTCTTCATCACCCGCCGGTTTTCGAGTACGTAGGAGACTCCCGACGGACAGCGCATGTTGTCTTCAAGCACGTACCAGTGGCCATCTTTGTCGCGCACCAGGTCGGTACCGGTAATGTGGCACCAGATGTCGTTGGGCGGGTTGAGTCCCATGCAGGGCTTGAGAAAGCCCGGTGCTGACTCCACTACGTGGCGCGGAATCACGCCGTCGTTGAGAATTTTTTGGTCGTTATAAACGTCGTGAATGAAGCAGTTGATGGCATAGATCCGCTGCTTGAGACCTTTTTCTATCCACTCCCACTCGTGACCCGGCACAATGCGGGGAATAACATCGAAGGGCAGAATTCGCTCTGTACCCTGGTTATCGCTGTAGACGTTGAAGGTAACCCCCAGCTTAAATAGTGCATTTTGCGCAGTCTGCTGCCGCTGCTGTAGGTCGGACAGCGACAAGGCGTTGACCCGCTGCACTAGCAAATCTGCCTCGGGGCGCGGCTTGCCTTGGCCTAAAAACAGCTCATCAAAAAAATCGCCGGGGTCGTAGGCGTCAAATAGCACCAGGGGTCTCCCACAAAATAAGCTTCAGATATCGATATTGATGGCTAGAGCGCCATAGGCTGATCATTACCGGGGAGGGCTGCCCTAAGGCTGTAGCTTATGATACGAATTTGGGTTGCTCCCCGGTTCAGACCGTTCTCTTCAGCGCTGTGGCGACTTGGGTTGGCGCTGCGATCGCACTAGGCCTAGCCTCGCCAGGGCAAGCTCTTTTTTGCGGCTAGAAGATTTATTTTTCTGTACTAATGCGATCGTTTTTTATCGTTTTTCCACGGGTCGTAAACGCAGGATCAATGATCTAAGTAGATTCACCAGAACCACCGATCGGTTTTGACATCGAGTTCTAACGTCCTTGTCGCTTGCTGTATCTACAGGAAACACTGCGCTATGGAACAGTTTGACTACGTTGTTTTAGGAGCAGGGTTAGGAGGTCTCTCGACCGCCGCCTGTCTGACTCGCCAGGGCTATCGGGTTGCGGTGCTCGAAAAGCACTACCTGCCGGGGGGCTGCTGCCACACCTTCGACTATGGTGACTACCGCTTCTGTGCCGATGTGCACTACATCTACCAGTGCAGGCCGGGACAGGCGGTCGATCAATTTCTGCACTACATCGATCGCGACGTGACCTTCAATTCACTCGATCCCGGCTGCATTGATCGGGTGGTTACCCCCGCTGTAGACTTTGCCATTCCGCTGGGTTGGGAAACGTTTCGGCACCGCTTGCTGAACCAGTTTCCGGAGGCCGCAGGCCCAATTAACCGCTACTGCGACGAAATCAAGCACCTCCACGACGAGATTCGCCACCTCGGTCAGGAGATGCGGTGGTACGACCAGAAGTGGCACGACTGGCTGAAGCTGCCCAAGTACTTAAATCTCTTTCAGAAGCGCCACTGGACGCTGCAAGACCTCTATGACCATGTGGGGATGCCGCTTAAGCTGCAGGCCCTACTAGCCGGTCAAAGCGGCGACTATGCCCTACCGCCCGAGGAAATTGCCCTGCTTACCCATACGGCGTTGGTGTGGGACTACTCCGAGGGGGCCTACTACCCGAAGCACCACTTCAAGGGGTTTGTTGACACCGTTGTCGATGCAATTGTCGAAGGGGGCAGTACCGTGCGCTACATGGCCCCAGTGGAGCACATTGAGGTGCGCGACGGCCAGGTGCAGTGGGTCACAGCCGGGGGCACCGATTACGCCGCAACCCACCATTACATCAGCGACCTTGACCCCAAGCTCACCGTAGAGCTAATGCATGGGGCCAACCTCAGTCCGGCCGAACGCCAGCGCCTGACCGGCTATGAGTATTCGGCTAGCGCCTTCAACATCTACTTGGGCCTAGACGATCGCTTTGACCCTGCTAACTACGGCATCGGCAACTGGAATATCTGGTACTACCCTACCGGCGATCTCAACCAGGAGTATCGGCGGCAGCTAGAGGGCAACCTGGAGCATCCGTGGATCTTTCTCTCATGCCCCACGCTCAAATCAACCGCGCCCGGTATGGCTCCTGCCGGTCACCACGTGCTCGAAATTGCCACGGTGTGCCCCTACGAGCCCTTCAAGCAGCTGTGCGAAACCGACCCTAAAGCCTACAAGGCGAAAAAGCGCGAGGTCTATCAGATGGTGATGGCCAGCGTGCGCGACCTGATTCCCGACGTCGATCGCTACGCCCGCATGAAGGTCTACGGTACGCCGACCACCAGCGAACACTACCTGGGCCAGCCCCAGGGCAACATCTACGGCGCTAAGCTGGTGCCCCAGCAGGTGGGGCTAAACCGTCTGGGCTACCACACTGAGCTACCCAACCTGTTTTTGGTCGGGGCCAGCGCCGGGTACCCCAGCGTGCCGGGGGTGATCAACAACGGCATGGATGTGGTGGAGCTGATGACCGGCCAGTCGGTGCGGCGATCGCTGGCGTTGGTATGAGGGGAGGGTATCGGGTATTAGGTGACAGGTATCAGGCTTAGCCCAACACCTGACACCTAACACCCAATACCTTTTACCTACCTACCTAGCCACTTCAAAGGCCGGACCTAGCCCAGCAACAATTTCTGAGGAGGAAAGTTTGCCGTCGTGGTCGAGATCAAGGGCATCGAAGGCGGCGTCGGTGCCCAGCCATTCCTCCCGAGTAATAAAGCCGTCACCATCGAGGTCGTAAGCTTTGAACAGGTCAAATTGGTCATCCTTGGCTTTGGAGGCCGCGCCTTCGCTCTGGGTGAGTTCGGTGAGTCGGGTGGCCAGCAGGTTTTCCAACGATTCGAGGGCCTTGCTGAAGCCCTTAATGCCTTCGTCGAGCTTTTCTGTGGCCATGCGATCGCTCTCATGCATCGAGCGGAAGGTGGCTTCATCCATCGTCATCTTCTCAATGTCTAGGGACTCAGCTTTGGAAGGGTCGAGCTTGCGGGGCAAGTCGCCCTCTGTGCTGTCGAGCTGAGCCAGCAGCTTGGGGGAAATAGTCAGCAGATCGCAGCCTGCTAACTCAGTGATTTCGCCTAGGTTGCGGAAGCTGGCCCCCATTACCTCGGTTTTGTAGCCAAACTTTTTGTAGTAGTTGTAGATTTCCGTGACTGACATAACGCCGGGGTCTTCGGGGGCGGGGTACTCTTCGCGGCCAGTGTCTTTTTTGTACCAGTCGAGAATGCGGCCCACAAAGGGCGAGATCAGGGTAGTGCCCGCCTCGGCACAGGCGATCGCCTGATGAATGCCAAACAGCAGCGTCAGGTTGCAGTGAATGCCTTCTTTTTCAAGAATTTCGGCGGCCTTAATGCCCTCCCAGGTGGAGGCAATTTTGATCAGCACGCGATCGGGGGTAATGCCCAGCTTGTCGTACTGCGCAATGATGTCGCGGGCAGTAGTGACGGTAGCCTCGGTGTCGTAGCTGAGGCGGGCATCGACTTCGGTAGAGACGCGACCGGGGATAATGTTGAGAATCTTGTGGCCAAAGGCTACCGCCAGATTTTTAAAGGCCAGGTTGGCGATGTCTTTGTCGGACGCCCCTGCCCCAGAATCGGCCTTGGCCTTGAGCAGGGTGTCATCGACAATGGCTTGGTACTGAGGCATTTGCGCCGCCGCCGTGATCAGTGAAGGGTTGGTGGTGGCATCGCGGGGAGTAAACTGCTCAATCGCTTGGATGTCTCCGGTGTCGGCGACAACAACGGTCATTTGCCGAAGCTGCTCTAAGAGGCTGGCCATGGGTTTCTCCTGGAAATTGGGGGAGCAAGGGGACTTCTGCTAGTTGTTCACATTCTAAACAGGGGATTTAAGGGCAGCATTAACCCTTAATTAAAGCTACGGGGCCATTACGAAACATTGCCGCCCCCTTGACCTCCTAGTTTTCCTCAAGGTTTCTTAAGGGTTCAGGGGCTAAGGCCAAGGGATTAAGGCCGCGTCATGGGCTCTAGGACTCAGACCCTAAACCCAATTTTCGCTGCCGAGAGAGATCAATTGGGTGCCCCAACTCAGCCAAAGCTTGGCATGATGAGAAGGATTTAATCGCACCTGTCTATCGCCCTATGCTGACCTCTGTTTGGCAACAGCTCACCCTGTCGACCCTGGCCTTGGAGCAATGGCGCGAAGCTAGTGTTTTGCACCAGCTACTGGCTCCGCTGCGACAGTGGCGGCAGGGCAGCTGGCTCCTGCGTTGGGACGACTGGATTGGCCTAGCCATTGTGGTCGTGCTGTTTGCCCTGGCTCCCTACGTTTCGACCACCCTGATTGGGGTGCTGCTGCTGGCGGCGGCGGCGCTGTGGGCCTTGCTGACCCTGACTGACGAGGCGGGGCCGGGTCTGTCCCCTGTACATGTTGCGGTAGCGGTTTACTGGGGGATCATGGTGCTGGCCACGGCTCTGTCGCCGGTGCGGGGGGCGGCTCTAGCGGGGTTGATCAAACTCTCGCTCAACATTCTGCTGTTTTTATTGATTGCGCGGGTGGCACGGCAGCCCAGGGCCAGGGGCCTGCTGATTTTGGCCTACATTTTGACGACGCTGCCGGTGGCGGTGTACGGGCTGCGGCAGTACTTTTTTGGGGCCACGGCCTTGGCTACCTGGGTCGATGCCAACTCGGCGGTGGCCGATGTGACGCGGGTGTACAGTTTCTTGGGTAACCCTAACCTGCTGGCGGGCTATCTCATTCCAGGAATCATGATGAGCGCAGTTGCGGTGTTTGCCTGGCCTCGCTGGGTGCCCAAGGGGCTGGCGCTGCTAGCCACCCTGATCAACATGTTGTGCCTGATTTTGACCCTCAGCCGGGGCGGTTGGATCGGCTTTTTAATTGCCGGTTTTGTACTGATGATTTTGGTCGTGCAGTATTGGAGCATTTGGTTTTCGCCCTTCTGGAAGCGCTGGGCGCTGCCGATCCTGATGGGGGGTGCCATCGCGGTGGTTGTGCTCGGGGTGATTTCCGTCGATTCGCTGCGGGCGCGGGTGCTGAGTATCTTTGTGGGGCGGGCCGACAGCAGCAATAACTTCCGCATGAATGTGTGGGCCGGGGTGATAGATATGATTCGTGCCCGCCCCATTTTGGGCATTGGCCCTGGCAATGATGCGTTTAACAGCGTATACCCGCTGTTTCAGCGGCCTCGCTACACGGCCCTGAGCGCCTACTCGGTGTTTCTAGAGGTGCTGGTAGAGGGCGGTCTGGTGGGGCTACTGGCGTTTTTGTGGCTGCTGCTGCTGCTCTTTCACCAAGCCTGGGTGCAGCTTCAGCGGCTGCGAGAAGCTCAGGATGCCCAAGGCTACTGGCTGATGGGGGCGATCGCATCGATTGCCGGCATTTTGGGCCAGGGCATTGCCGATACGGTGATGTATCGGCCCCAGATTAGTACCCTGTGGTGGATGTCGATTGCGATCGTGGCCAGCTACTATCCGGCCCAGCAGATCTTAAGCAAGCGTTCCTTCAAGCTGCGTCAAGAGTAGTGTCTCAGGCCTAGTCATCTCCCTGGGTGCCGTCCCAGGTCGCGTGGGGCATGAGCTTGACTTTGCCCTTGAAGGGTAGGGTTTGGCCCGTAGCCAAAGTGCCACCGTTGAGAGCGAGGTGCGCCTTGAGGCGTTTTTTAGCCTCGGCGATAGAGGCTACCCGCAGGTTGAGAATGTAGAGGTAGGGCGATGGGCTTTGATCGAGGTCGGTGGCGCTTTCCCAAATGCGCAGCCGAATGCCGTCGGCGTCGTTGATGATTTTGTAGAACAGTAGATGATCAACAACTGGGGCATAGTGGCTGAAGCTGGCGGAAAATGGAGTGTGCATGTTCCAAACACCAAGAGCAAACGACCGACCGAACAACCTGTGCCATCAGCACTTCCCTTGAGATTACCCAGGTGAAGGTGTGAAATCTAAGAGGCCTTCATAATTTCCTGACATACGCGCTGGGAATGTCTGGCCGATAAAGGGCGAGAGTACGCCGCAAGATAATCGGGGATCAGGAACACGCCTCAAGTTATCCACAGAGCCAAGAATGACTCATAACCTGAGCCATTGACCGCTGCACATGTATTTAGTATCCAGTAAAGCGCAATTCCAACTACGGGGTTTTCGGGCAAACTCCGTAAAACTGCCTAAAAATTTATATTCCCTAAAGATTAGACGAAGCCGCTCGCCGCTCCATTTCTGCCCGTAAAGCTTTCATCGTGTCGACTAGGCCCGCTTCAAACAAGTTATAAAACAGTGACTTAAAAGGGCCGACATCGGCTTCGGCCCGCACCTGCTGCGACAGCAGGCACACCAAACCGCGACCCAACGACGGCGGGGCGGCATCAATGCGCCAGTGGCCGTACATATATTCAAGATTGCCTTCTAGCAGGCGAAAGCTAATCTGCTGCCCGTCTAGCTCCAGGTTTTCGGTCAGCACTTTAGATTCCATTGTGTGGAGCAAAATGCGCCGCCTGTCAATCTGTTCGACAACGGTGCGATCGCCCTCGGTCTCAACCACCTGGCTTCTGACCACCGTGGGCAAGAATGTGTCAAAGCTGCTGTAGTCGGTCAGCACAGCCCACGCATCGGCATGAGAAACCGTGGTGGCAATCATCAAGCCATACTGACCCTGCCCGCCCTTGACCACGACATCGCGTTTGGCCAGGGTGGCCCAATCAGCATCGGTTAGTTTGGCCAGATAGGCCTCAGCCGACTGAACCTGACGGGATAGACGCGACATAATACCAGAGAACCAAACTTCAATTACTGTAGCGCAACCCGCCGTGGCAGCTACAGTATTCTCGGTTGTATACCAAGTCCAGCTCGGAATCTGCAGTTTTCTCACAGGCAGAACTCCATTTCTGGACTTGGATGACGTTTATTTACAGCGTGCCCGCCATTGCCATGCCCAGTTTTGATGCAGTTTTAGCGGCCTACCAGGGGCTACCCACCCGAGTGCACAGCCTGATGTTGAGCACTGTCAGTAGTGAGGGCTCGCCCCACGCCAGCTATGCCCCCTATGTTCTTGACGATAACCATTGGCTTTATATTTTCACCAGTGGCCTGTCGGCCCATACTCAAAACCTGCAGAACACGGGCCTAGCCAGCGTTCTACTAATTGAGGACGAGGCTGAGGCTGCTCAGGTGTTTGCTCGCCAGCGCATTTCCTACGACTGTCAGGCCCAGCTGTTGCCCGGTGGCACCGCCGACTGGGAGGCTGTAGCCGATCGCTTTGAGCAGCGCTTTGGCGACATTATTACCATGCTGCGATCGCTGGAAGATTTTCAAATTTTTTGTCTCAGCCCCCAGGGCGGGCGATTTGTGATGGGGTTTGGGGCCGCCTACGCCGTCGATGCTCAAAATCTGAGCCAGTTGGTTGGCCCTCCCCAAACAGGGCCGGATAACTAGCCGTTGACCAGAATGGCAATGCCCGCCAGAGCTACTACCGCCCCGGCCACCGCCCGCAGACTGACGCGATCGCCCAGGGCCGCCGCCAGCGGCAGCACAAACAGCGGGCTGGTGGAGGTCAGCGCCTGGGCTACCCCGGTCGCCGCATACTTGAGGGCGATTTGCTGGAGGTAAATGGCCAGGTAGGTGCCTAGCACTGCGGCCAGGGCCACGCCTGCCAGTAGTCGGGGCGATCGCAGCGGTCGCAACGCCCCGACTACTGGCCCCTGGTAGCGCAAAATACTCAGAATAATTACACAGCCCCCCGCTAGCCGCAGCAGCGAACTCCAGAGGGGGGCAACAGCTGTATCGGCCAGCACCGCCCGCGACATCACAGCCCCCGTGGCCTGGCCCAGGGCGGCCAGCACGCCGTAGATTATGCCCTGATAGTTAGCCCTACCGGGAATGGTACCGCCGGGCACCCGCTCGGCAATCACCCACACTACCCCGGCCAGAGTGAGGGCGATCCCAAGCCAGGCCCGGACGCTGAGCGACTCCTGCAAAAACACCAGAGCCATTAAAGCCGCGATGGGCGGGGCCAAGATTTCGAGCAGCAGTGCTCGCCGGGGGCCAAGCCGATTGATGGCGGCAAAGTAGGCCGTATCGCCCAGGCCAATGCCAATCACGCCGCTGAGGGCTAACCAGCCGATCGCCGGTCGGTCTAAGCCAGCGGTGCTCTGCCCCAGCAGCACCAGGGTAAGGGCCAGCAGCACCAGGGCGATCGCCCCCTTGGCTAGGTTGAGGACCAGGGGCGACAGCGCTTTGCCCAATCGCCCAAACATAACCGTGGCTACTGCCCACAGACAGGCCGCCATGAGTGCCGCTAATTCACCCCGCATAGGCGCTTGGGTCGGCGTTTGCCGATATCCTGCAAAACTTAAGTAATGCCACCATAGCGGAATGCAACAGAATCTTTACACTTCTGTCCCAGGATTGTGCTGATCGACAGCTCGACTGCCGTAGAGAGAACCAAGACAGTTTGACTAATCCTAGGAATTTTGAGTTATGCGCGTCTGGGCTCTAGCATCCTGCAGCGGGCTACTGGCATTGGCGGCCTGTAGCGCCGAACAATCCAGCCCTCCAGATTTGGGCACAGCCCCACCCGATGGTGATGATGCCGTTGAGGTCAACGCTCAGCCAGGGTTGAGGGCGACCTCCTCTAGCCCTATGGCCCGCCCCGAGTTGCCATCTCGCCAGGGAGGACTCGATCGGGCTCGCTTCAGTCCGCGATCGCAGCAGTCTGGTCCCCAGGCCAGCCGGGCTAGTAGCGCTGGGCAAACCCTGCCCCAAGCCGATCAGCTGCGCGAACGGCTACAGCGCCTGCGGGCTCAGCACGGGTCGAGGCTGTCGTCTAATACGCCTATAGCCACAGCCCCGCTGCCTGCTGCCCTGACCTCCACGCCCCCTCGTCCAGTGCCTCAGGAGGTGGCAGAGCAACCCTCAGAAACGCGCCCGATTGATAACGCGATCGCAACCCCTGGTCTTGAACCCTCACTGCGACCTGTGGGAGTCACCGCTTTGCCTACGCCACCACGACCCAATGTGGCGGCCCCAGAACTTGGGCTGTCATCGACGGCTAGCACGGCCATCGACCTGGGGCCGGTTGCCTCTGGTAGCCTGGCTCCTGTGCAGCATCAGGGCTATAGTACGCGATCGCAGCGACCTGCCCCGACGATTACCACCGCCGCCCCCGAGTCGTCGGGAGGGTTAACGGCCAGACTGCACGGGGCCACGCCGATCTCGCCATCAGGCAGCCCAGCGACGGTAGCAGCGGCTCAACCCTCGCCGCCCGCCACCGCAGAGCTACCCGCGGCCGCAGCCCCAGCACCTGCCCAGGCTGAATCTGCTCCTGAATCTGGCCCTGAAGCTAGTCCTCTAGCTACCACTGCTGTAGCGGTTGGTGCTGCTCCAGCAGGCGCTGATCCTGGCCCAGCGATCGCCCATCAGTCAAGTGCCACCCCTGCCCTGACGCTAACGCCCCAGCCCGTGGAGGCCTCCGTCCCGCCAACCCTTGCCCGCCATAGTCAGGGGATCGCTGCTCGACCCGAGACCGCGATCGCCCCTTGGGGCCGGTCTGCAACCACCGCTCCCCCCGAAAGCCTGCCCCTCAACCAGGGCACACCTCGCCTCAGCCCCTTGCGCCCAGCTGCTGCCGCAACCCCGCCTGATGCCACCTCTGCTGTCCCCCAAGTGACTCCCCAGGCGTGGGAGGCGCGGTCAACTGAGGTACAAGCTTCAGAAACCGGGGTTTCAGAGATTCAAACACCAGAAGTCCAAATTCCAGCGGCCCAAACACCCGGTTCGGCATTTTCAGCTCACCAGGGCCAGTCTCAGCTGGAATCTTTGAGCCTTAGGCCCCAACCCAAAGACCTGCCCGCCGCCTACTGCCTCCAGGCCAGCGGATTGCCCCTTAGCTCCGAGACTCAGCTTGAGTTTGATCCCCAAAGGGCTAACCCACAGCTCGATCAGCTGTCTACGGCCATCCGCCTCGGCGCAGCCGATGCTGCCCTGGCACGGGAAGGAAGGTTGAGCAAAGCTGAGACTGCCGCTGCCTGTCTAGAAGAGAGCAGGGCTGCCGCTGAACCCGCTGCCGATGGGGCTGACTCTGAGCTGACCTGGGATGAAGCCCTAGACTAAGCCCAAGCCGTTTACCAAAACCACTTTCACCCCCAAGGGCGATCGCTCTTTATAGAATCCTCATTAGCTATGAACCCCAGTCGCCAGCGCGGGCTAGGGTTCGTTCATTTGGGGATCAACAACGGGCATTCGTGGCGGTTCTTGTTCATGCGCCTAAAGGGTTAAATCTGCCCGGTCTTAACGGGTACCGGTAATCTAACCGCTGAGTCCTTAGAATAAAGCCGAGCCAGCATTATGGTTAGGTAACGACGCTAGGGTTCAAAATTGGCCACGCTATGCGACTTCACTGCGAAATTCGAGGTTCTGGCTTCCCCATTCTGTGCCTGCATGGGCATCCTGGCTCGGCCAAAACCATGTCAGTGTTTACCGAAAGCTTGAGCGATCGCTACCAAACCTTGGCCCCTGACCTACGCGGCTACGGCCACAGCCGGACGCGATTGCCCTTTGATCTAGAAGATAGCCTTACCGACCTAGTGGAACTGCTCGATACTCAGGGGATCGAGCGCTGTCTAGTGCTTGGCTGGTCGTTAGGGGGCATTTTGGCGATCGAACTAGCCCTGCGCCACCCCGATCGCGTCACCGGACTGATTTTAATTGCGACGGCGGCTCGGCCCGTAGGTGCTCATCCACCGGTCACCTGGCCAGAACTGATCAATACTGGGCTAGCTTCGGTGCTTAACCTGCTAACACCGGGAAACCCCTGGATCATTCGGGAACTGGGAGAGCGGTCGCTGTACCGATATCTGCTGCGACAGCACACCCCTGAGGCCTACCGCCGCCTGGCCAAAGAAGGCTTTTGGGCCTACCTGGGCACCTCATCTCAGGCCAACCGTGCCCTCAATCAAGCCCTGACGCGCCGCTACAACCGACTGCCCGACCTGGGGGCGATCGCGGTACCCTGCCTGGTGCTCTGCGGAGCCAAAGACTGCCACATTACCGCCCAAGCCAGCCTAGAAACCGCCGCTCACCTGCCCGTAGCTGATAGCTATTGCTATCCCAATACCGCCCACCTGCTGCCCTGGGAAATTCCAGGGCAGATGCTGCAAGATATTGACCACTGGCTAGAGCAGCATGCACAAGCACTGGACCTAAAGTCCAAGGCCTAAGGGTGAATGAATTAAACCTTAGGGCTAGGGACGGCCACTAAAGGCTGGAGTCGAAAACCCGCCTACTGGGGTATCCCATTCATCAGTGATGGTGAGCTGCTCAGGGCGGCTGCACAGCTGCACTACGGTTTGAATGTTCTGTGCACCTTCTTGTTCAAGATCTTCGATATAGCCACCCTTGGCTGCGTAGGCCTCAGATTCGGTATCGAAGGGGCCAAAGTAGTAGGTGCAGGCGGGTTGACTGGTTTTGATCTCCACCCACCAGGCTTTACTCCGACCTAAAACAATCGCTAAAATACGACCTAAAAGATTCTTCATAGATCCTGCCTATCTGCCGAGTTCTAAAGACTTTTTATGGGGTAATCACGGTTACAAACCGTCCTGGGGCAACGCTATCCCATGTTTCGTTATACTGCCTTGCTTTTGATTTTGCAAAGAGGAAATTTGCAGCTGCGCCACCCACTGATGACGATAGATCTCATAGAGAGCCATGCCTGTAGCCACCGATGCATTTAGGCTAGGAACCGTGCCGCGCAGCGGAATCGATACGAGTGTGTCGCAACTCTGCTGCACGGTGAGGCTAAGACCACTGCCCTCGGCCCCCACCACAATAACCGTGGGCCGATCGAAGGTGGTGCGGTGTACCGGCTGGCTGGCCTCTGACGACAGCCCGTAAATCCAAAATCCCTTTTCTTTAAGGGTGTCAAGGGCGCGCTTGAGGTTGACTACCCGCGCTACAGGCAGGTGTTCTAGGGCACCTGCGGCCACTTTGGCAACCGTGGAGGTCACACCCGCCGCCCGCCGCTGGGGGATCACCATCCCCTGAGCACCTAGGGCTTCGGCGGTACGAATAATGGCCCCCAAATTATGGGGATCGGTGATGCTATCAGCCGCGATAATGACTGGCACCTTGGCAGCTCCCAGGGCGGTCTCGATCATGTCGTCGAGGTCGTGGTAAGTATGGGCAGCGGCTTGGGCGGCGATCCCCTGGTGATTAGCCCCGGCCGTGATTTGGTTGAGCCGTTTGGTGTCGACCTCGTCGATCACGGCACCGTTAGCCTTGGCTTCATCAATTAGTGACAAAAATCGGGGATCGTAGCGAATGCGATCGTTGACCCATACGCGATTGAGAGGGCGCTGGGCCTGTAGGGCCGCCTCGACCGCATGACGACCGTAGATTAGATCGGTTTCGTCTTGTCTGTCATCGCTTTCGCCCAGATCTTGACTACTAGCACCCATCTGGCGGGGCGAACCAGCCGTGGGGCGACGGAACGAATCACTGCTCTGGTAGCGGGGCTTACCCTCATCGTAGCGAGGCTTATCGCCCTGGTAGCGAGGCTTATCGCCCTGGTAGCGAGGTTTTTCATCTTTGTGGCGGGGCTTATCATCCCCACGCGGCTTGCTGCTGTCAAAGCGGGGCTTACTGTCCCCATAGCGGGGTTTGTCGTCTTTATAACGAGGTTTATCATCGCTGTAGCGGGGTTTGGCACCAGCGTAGCGGGGCTTACTGTCACCCTGACGAGGTTTGTCACCCTGGTAGCGGGGCTTGTCGTCGTTACGGTGAGGTTTGGCACCGTCGTAGCGGGGTTTATCGTCGCTGTAGCGAGGTTTATCGCCCTGGTAGCGGGGCTTGCTGTCGCTATGGCGGGGCTGATCGTCACCGTAGCGGGGTTTGCCCTCGCCATAGCGGGGCTTCCCCCCCCGGTAGCCTTCAGACTGCTGGCGAGGCTTTGCCCCAGAGGGACGGTTAGGGTTGCGAGAAGGCTTTGGGGACGACATGGCCACACCTGATACGGGTTAGAAACCAAAAATTGCGCAGAAAATCTAGGCTAGCACGCCTTATCCCTAACCCTAGCATTCTGTTTTTTATGGCCCCAACTTTGCTCTGGGGGGAACTATCAATGGGAATTTCTGTGGGATCGCCCGTAGATTGGGAGTCAGGTTAGAACCGTCACCCTCAGAAAGGGGTTTGGGACTCGAAAATTAATAAAGTCCCAATGTCATTCCTGCGCAGGCGGGAATCGATTATGGAGTAGCTACTCTAGCTGGCACTTTATTTTGAAGCGCATCCCTTTGCCCTCTAAAACGCCAGCCACCTGTCAATCTTTTCGTCTACAACCCCCTAGACCGACCTAAACAGCCCCTGTGGTCACTGCCGATCGCCCCCAGCGCTATTGGAGCCAGGTTCAAAGAAACTTAAATTCTCAGCATCTGGTGACACATTGACCACATCCCCAAAATAATCCTTCACAATGGAAAATAACATGCCCAACCGGAGTGATGCCAATGCCTCACCCATCCAACGGTACGAAGCTCGATTGTCCGGTTCATCTGGTGTTGTCGTACATTGGCAGCAAATGGGCCATTCTCATTTTGCAAGAGCTGTTCCAGGGAAGCCGTCGCACTAACGAGTTTTTGTCGGCGCTACCTGGTATTAGCACCAAGACTCTTACCGCCCGACTGCGAGAGCTAGAAAGCTATGGCTTGGTAAAGCGCACGGTTTTTCCAGAGGTGCCCCCGCGAGTTGAGTATTCGCTCACCGCTAAGGGGCGGGAGGTGCAGCCCATTATGGCTGCCCTTAACCAGGTGGGGCAGCACTGGCTGGTACATAGCCCTGGCGATTCATGCAGCGATCCCCCGAGGAATCGCCCGGCGACACGCTACGGCCCTCGAAGCCGTTAGTTAATCGTTGCTCCAGGTTTCGTGGGGGATCAAGTCGCCTATGCGATCGCGCAAACAATAGTCATTTTCCTCTAGCTCAGCCTCAATGAAGGGCCACTCCCGCGCGGCGATATAGCCGCAGAGGGCACAGATGGGCTGGCATCTATCTAGGGTGCCGCCGTCTACTAATTGCTTGGCCTCGTCGCGAATAGCATCGATGGTGTAGTGTCGGCCAAGCGTTGATTTTATCGCTGTCGTTGTCATAGCTGTAGCCCTCCAATAGTGGATGGCAGTGAGAACATTTACTTACCACCCATATACATAGTGCAACCCTAATTTTTGCGATCAAAGCAGTTGATGCGTATCCTTACCTTTGTTTACCAAGCGCAATACTGTAGCCTGGCACACCGTTTTAGGGCCGACCTAGAGTCGCTACACCAGTGGATATCAGAAGTGCTGATTTGTTGGCACTCCAGCCCGACTTATTTATGACCACTTTGCGCAATCTCCGAAACTCCCGCTCGGAAAAGATTTTGCCGTTTTCATGGTTTTGGCAGTGCGTTTTTATACACGAAGCTTAAAACTGAATGCCCGAGGGGTTTCAGAATTGTTCAAAGCTCTAGTAAATTCAGGCTAAACCTGTGTTTTGACCCTGACGTTGCTAATCACAAACCCGCTCTCTGGCAAAGTCGGCATTCGAGACAATTTGACCTGCAAGTCTTGAGGCGGCACATCGTATTCAAGCTCATTGACCAAAAAGCCCAGCACCTGATTCATAACCTGAATTGTCAACCATTCTCCGGCACAGCGATGATTTTTATAGTGGTCGCCGCCGCCTTGAGGGATAAAGTCAAAAGCACTGCCGTCCCAGTGGGTAAATCGCTCGGGCCAAAATTCTTCTGGCTTGTTCCACAGGTCAGAGTCATGGTTGGTGCCGTAGAGATCGAGCAGCACCAAAGTTTCTTGAGGAAAGCGGTAGTCTTGCCAATCAAACGCGTGTCGGGTGCGGGCTGCCGCAAAGGGAAAGAAGGGATAAAACCGCCGCACTTCTTGAGTGAAAAGGGTGGTGTAGTCTGCCTCGTCGGCCTGTAGCTTTTGGCGACATTCGGGGTGCTGGTGTAGGGCCAAAGCCGCAAACACAATGTAGCGACCAATAGCGACGGTAGGGCGCAGCACGTTAAGCAGATCTACAGCCGCTATAGCAGGGCTCAGCGGAGTGCCGTTGGCATCATGGCTGTGGGCAAAGGCTGCCGCTGCCGTATTCTCAGGCACTTGAAGCCGTCCAGCCCGAATATCTTCAATCAGGCCAGCCAGCCAGGCTTCGAGGCGTTTGCGGGCCTGCACCCCCTGCAAGTATCTAAACCCCAGGGCCGAAGCGCTGTCGATCAGAGCCGCCATTTCTAAGGTGCGCTGGGCTACGTCACCTTCAGCCAGCGGCACCCCCGACCATGCACAAACGGCCAGACAGAGAACTTCATTCACTTGATCAAACAGGACAACCTGCTCCTGCCGCTCCCACTGCCAGGCGTACTCGTGACAGTGGTGCACCACCAGGTCGCCCATCTGCTGTAGCCGTTCGGGCGTCATTAGCCCCATGAAGATTTGCTTGCGCTGGCGGTGGGCTTCGCCGTCTAACCCCTGCACGCCGCCTTCACCCAGCAGCGTTTTTTGCATTCGCTGGGGCGCAGCATTTTTACGGGAAAATTTTTCGGTGTCGTAAAATACCTCGGCGGCCTCTTTACCGCGCATACAGATCGCTTTCTCTAGCCGCAGACGGGTCTGAAAAATATCGGTGTGCATGCGATCGCAGCGTTTAGAGATAAACTCATAGCCGTCGAACAGCAGGCCTAAGGTGCTATCGATTACGGGTTCAGCAGGAATATTAGCCATAGTTTTAAATCTCGGTGAGGAGCTGCGATCGGGTTAGCCACTATTCGGGTAATCCAACCGCAGGTACGAACCGCAACTGGGGAAGCCCAGCCACATTAATTTTTCAGATGTTGCCCTGAGGGTAGCCCCGACAGGCTACTTTTTGTGTCTAGGCTCCAACCACAACACCGCCATTGGGGTGCAGCACCTGTCCGGCCATGTAGGACGCATCTTCGGAGGCTAAAAAGACAAAGCTTGGCGCAACTTCCTTGGGCTGCCCCGGTCGCTGCATGGGTACCTGCTTACCAAAGTTCGACACGTTTTCACCACCGAACGCATCGGGAATAAACGGTGTCCAAATCGGGCCAGGAGCCACGCCGTTGACGCGAATGCCCTTCTCCAACATAGGCCCCGCCAGCGAGCGGGTAAAGGCCAAAATGGCCCCTTTTGTAGTGGAGTAGCTGAGCAAGCTGGAATTGCCCTTATAGGCATTGATCGAAGTGGTGTTGATCACGGCGCTGCCCGGCTTCATGTGGGGGGTAGCGGCTTTAGCAAAGTAAAACATTGAGAAAATATTGGTGGCAAACACTTCGCCGAGCCGAGCCGCATCAATTTCTTCCAGGCTGGGCTCCTGGTACTGCACCGCTGCATTGTTAACTAAAATATCGAGCTTGCCAAACTCCTGCACCGTCTTTTGCACGGCTTCGTGGCAAAACTGCTCGTTGCGAATGTCTCCCGGAATCAGCAGGCAGCGGCGTCCCTACTCCTCCACCGCTTGCTGGGTTTCCTGGGCGTCGTCGTGCTCGTCGAGGTAGGCAATGGCTACATCGGCCCCCTCTTTGGCATAGTAAACCGCCACCGAACGACCAATACCGCTGTCGCCGCCGGTAATCAACGCCACTTTGTCCTGAAGTTTGCCGCTGCCTTTGTAGTCGGGGTCGTCGTACTGCGGTCTAGGCACCATTTCCGACTCTAGGGCAGGGGTGCGCTCTTGGTTTTGAGCCGGAATTTGGTCGGGGGTAATCGGCATACGTGATCTCCTTGTGGGGGCTGTAATCAGAAATCAGATCGAGTAGGTACAAAAATTTAGTGACGCTAGCCACAGCTGGCTTCAGCGACTGGCTTAGGACAAATCCCTGTATAGAAAGCTAAAAATCTTAGCTAGAACACGCCAGCATTCCGTATTAAATCTGGGGTCAGATCTGGCCCTACTGTAACGACTGGAAATAGGTCGGGTTATCGTCCCTTAGAATGAATCCTTTTCCCAAGGCCAGATGGTAATTAATCTGCCGACCAAAATATTGACTGTACTAAATCAGACCAATCAGCAGGCTAAAACAATATCTTCTGTGAATTTATGTCTAGAGGTATATGACTAAAGCCATTTTTCTATCGGAAGATATAGAGCCATATGAAGGCAGGTTATATAGCTCGAACGTTAATTCTTCTTAAGAGCAAGCTGCGAACTAAGGCCAAGGTTATGTTTTTGGATGCTGCTGACCTTAGACTGCAATGACGTTACATGTGTTTTACCTACGGCCTAGGGCGTATGGCCTAGCGATTCTCAGTGTGGCGATGGCTCTTTTGCTAATGTGGGCACTCGACCCCATAGCGAATATGGTCATGACCCCGTTTTTGCTGTTTTTTGGGGCGGTGGTAGCAGCGGCTTGGTGGGGTGGAGTTGGCTGCGGGCTATTGACCACGATATTAGCAGCCCTGGTTAGCAACTATTTTTTCATTCTGCCGCAGTACACCTTTAGGTTAGAAGCTGCGGCGATCGTTCGGCTCAGCGTGTTTGTCATTCAGTGTGCCGCTATCAGCATGATCTGCGGCTCGTTGAGAATGGCTCATCAACGGCTGGAGCGCAACTCGCTCAAACTACAGGAGAGTGAAGCTTCGTTACGTCACACCAACCTGTGGATAACGGCCATTTTAGAGAGCATTACCGAGGGGTTTTATGCTCTTGATGTGCAGTGGCGGTTTGTATACATCAACCCCCAGGCCCAGCGATTGTTTAAGCGCCCGCTACAGGAACTGCTCGGCCAACCGATTTGGGATGTGCTGCCCGATCTGGAGGGCACCACCATGGGAAACACGTTTAGGCGGGCAATGGCGGGTCGGCAGCCCGTCATGATGGAAACGCCAGGCGTGGTCTACCCCGATCGCCTGTTTGAGATGCACATGAATCCGTTGGCTAACGGGCTGGCGGTTTATCTGCGTGACTTGACCGATCGCCGCAAGGATGAGCAGCAGCTGCGGCAGCAAATGCAAATGCTGGATCTAGCCAACGACAGCATCATGATTCGGGAACTAGACAGTGCCGTGATTACCTACTGGAACCAGGGGGCCGCGCGTCACTACGGCTGGTCGGCAGAGGAAGCGATCGGGCAATCGACCATTGATCTGCTGAAAACCGTTTTGCCAGAGCCAATGGAAACCATTCGGGCCGCGATTTTGCAGGCGGGACACTGGATAGGGGAACTGATTCAGACTACCCGCAGTGGCCGCACGGTAATTGTGAGCAGCCGCTGGACGCTACAGCAGACCCCGGTGGGCCAACCCCGTGCCATTCTCGAAATTAACTATGACGTTACCGAGCAAAAGCAGACAGAAGCGGCCCTGCGCAAGAGCGAGCTGCACTTTCGCACCCTGGCCAACTCGATGCCGCAAATGTTTTGGACGGCTCGGCCCGATGGTCAGCTAGAGTACTGCAACCAGCGCTGGTACAACTACACAGGTTTAACCGCTGCCCAGAGTTTTGACCAGGGCTGGCTATCGGTGCTGCACCGCGACGATCGAAAGCGTTGCCAGGCGGCCTGGGCTGAGGCGCTGCAAACAGGGCAACCGCTGGCGCTGGAGGCCAGACCGCTGCGAGCGGTAGATGGTCAGTATCGCTGGCACCTGGTGCGGGCGTTTCCGCTGCAGGGCGAAGGGGGGGAGGTGCTGCGGTGGTTTGGCTCCTCGACCGATATTCACGATCAAAAGCTAACGCTGGTAGAACGCGATCGCGCCCTAGCCCAGGAGCGCGTAGCACGTACCGAGGCCGAGGCCGCTAATCGGATCAAAGACGAGTTTTTGGCCATGCTCTCCCACGAGTTGCGCACGCCTTTGAACCCAATTTTGGGCTGGATATCGCTGCTGCGATCGCGCTCTTTAGACGCCACTACTCAAACCCGCGCCTTCGAGACCATCGAGCGCAACGCCAAAATTCAAGCCGATCTAATCGAAGACCTGCTGGATGTATCGCGAATCTTACGGGGCAAGCTGATACTAGACATCCACACCGTGAACTTGGCCAGCGTGATCAACGCCGCTCTGGAGACGGTGCAGCTGTCGGCCCAGGCCAAAACCATTACCCTCCACACGGATCTCGACCCAGCGGTGGGGCCAGTGTCGGGAGACCGCAACCGGCTCCAGCAAATCGTGTGGAACTTGCTCTCTAACGCCATTAAGTTCACCCCTGAGGGGGGTGAGGTCACCGTCAGGCTCTGCCAGGATGGCAACCACGCCGTCATTGAAGTGCAGGATACGGGCCAGGGCATTAGCGCCGATTTTCTGCCCCACGTGTTTGAGCAGTTTCGTCAAGCCGACAGCAGCAGCACCCGTGCCTACGGCGGTCTGGGCTTGGGTCTGGCGATCGTGCGCTACTTGAGCGAGCAGCACGGCGGTCAGGTAGCAGTCATTAGCCCTGGCGAGGGGTTAGGAGCTACCTTTACGGTGCGGCTGCCCCAGCATGAAGGTGTGCCAGTGCCCTCAACTCCTACCAAACGCGACGGCAGCGTGAGCCTAGCCGGGCGGAAGGTTTTAGTCATTGATGATGACTTCGATTCGCTGCTGCTGCTGACGGCCTTGCTGGAAGAAGACGCCATAGAGGTGCTGACGGCGGACTCGGCTGAGGCAGGCCTGCACCTGGTCACCCAGCACCATCCCGACCTGCTGATTAGCGACATTGGCATGCCCGACCAGGACGGCTTTATGCTGATTCGCGCTCTGCGGCAGCGGCCTGCGGCAGAGGGGGGTAACATTCCGGCGATCGCCCTCACGGCCTACGCGGGCGACCAAAACCGCGATCGCGCCTTAGCGGCAGGCTTTCAGCGGCACCTGACCAAGCCCATAGACCTGCAGGAGCTGCGCCTCACCCTAGTCGATCTGCTCTATGGCGGCGATTGCTAGGCCCGCGTCAGCGTCTATTGCCCTAACGACCTGATGGCCCACCCTCTAAGTCAACCACTCAATAAGGACAACCTATGAACATTCTGATGGTGCTCACCTCCCACGACCAGCTGGGCGATACCGATCAAAAAACCGGCTTTTGGCTAGAAGAATTTGCGGCCCCCTACTACGTATTTAAAGACGCCGGGGCCACGATTACCCTGGCTTCTCCCGAGGGAGGCCAGCCGCCCCTCGACCCCAAAAGCGACGCTCCCGATGCCCAAACCGAAGCCACCAAGCGCTTTAGAGGCGACCTTGATGCCCAGGCGGCTTTGGCCAATACCGCGCGGCTGGTGACCATTGCCGCTGATGACTACGATGCAGTGTTTTACCCCGGTGGCCACGGCCCCCTGTGGGATCTAGCCGACAATCCCCACTCGATCGCGCTGATTGAATCCGTCTACGGGGCGGGCAAACCTGTGGTTGCCGTCTGCCATGCCCCTGGGGTACTGCGCCATACCAAAGCGCCCGATGGGTCGCCCCTAGTGCAAAACAAACCTGTAACCGGCTTTACCAATACCGAAGAAGCCGCTGTTGGCCTCACCGACGTGGTGCCCTTTTTGGTCGAAGACATGCTGAAGCAAAACGGCGGCCAGTACTCCAAAGCCGACGACTGGCAGCCCTATGTGGTGCGCGATCGCAACCTGATTACCGGGCAAAACCCGGCCTCTTCAGAGGCCGCCGCCCACGCCCTGCTAGAACAGCTCAGCGCTACGGGGCAGCGGGTATAGGGGTTACGATCGCCCCCGAGTCAGCTCGATGATGGCCTGCACCAGCTTTTCTGGGTCGAGGGGTTTGGCTAGGTGTCGCTGGTAGCCACTGGCCAGCGCCTGCTGCTGGTCTTCGTAGCGGACGTAGGCGGTGAGTGCGATCGCGGGTAGGTCTCCCCCCTGCTCAGGAGGCAGCGTGCGAATTTGCTGAATTAGGCTGTAGCCATCAATTTCGGGCATGCCAATGTCGCTGATTAACACGTCGGGTCGCCAGGTTTTGAGCTTGGTCAGCGCTTCGCTGGCCGAGCCTGCGGTGACGACATCAGCGCCGTACTGGCTCAGCAACACCGTCAAAAACTCGCGGGTATCGGCCGAGTCGTCCACCGAAAACACGCGAATGCCGACCAGATCGAGGGCGGGCTGAGGCAGAACCACCGCCGCGTTGTCTGTCACTTCGAGGGCCAGCTGGGGTAGGCACACGCTAAAGGTAGCCCCCAGCCCCTCACCAGAGCTACTGGCCGTAATGGTGCCGTTATGAACCTCAACCAGCTGACGCACGATCGCCAGCCCCAACCCCAGTCCGCCATGCTTGCGGGTAATCGAAATATCTTCCTGGCGAAACGACTCAAACAGATACGGTAAAAAGTCGGGGCTAATGCCAATACCGGTGTCTTGCACGCTAATTTCGGCCTGACCGTGCAGCGATCGCAGCGTAACCGTAATCTGACCGCTATTGGGGGTAAACTTAACGGCGTTTGACAGCAGGTTGCCCACAATTTGCTGTAGACGGGCAGCATCTCCAGCCACGCGTACCGTGCGGTCAAGCTCTAGCTGCAAGACAATAGACTTCTCTGCCGCCGCTGCCTTCACCGTTTCTAAAGCCGACTCAACCACCCCAGCCAAATTGATCGAAATAGGGGTGAAATGGAGCTTGCCACGCAAAATTTTAGCTAAATCGAGCAGGTCATCCACCAGCTGAGCCTGTAGCTGAGCGTTGCGCTCAATGGTAGCCAAAGCGCGTTTGGTTTTATCGCTGTCAAAGCTGCGGGTTTGCAGCAGCCTTGACCAGCCCAAGATAGGGTTGAGGGGCGACCTCAGCTCGTGGGAGAGCACGGCCAAAAACTGATCCTTTAGTCGGTTGGCCTGCTCGGCCTCTTCGCGGGCCACGCGCTCGCGCTGTAGCAGTTGTTCGCGCGCTTGCTCGCTCTGCTTGAGCGCCGTAATTTCGGTAAAACCACCGATTGCTCCCCGCACCTGCCCCGTAGCGTCATAGAGCGGCACCGCCTTGCCATAGATCGAGCGCACCGTGCCGTCAGGGTAAACAAACTCAATCTGGTCGGTTACGTCCTGTCCGGTACGAATGGCCTTTTGCATGGGCAGGTCTTGGGGCAGCATTTCTTGCCCCTGCTTGTACTGTTTAAATGGCAGCAACCCCATGCCTTCTGGAGGAGTAGCGGTCGCCAATGTCCCCGGCTCAGTTTGCATCAGCTCATAGGCCATTCGGTTGGCCGTCATTTGATGACAGTTGGCGTCGTGGGCAATCCAGATGGCAGCGGGGACAGTTTCCATTAGAGCGGCCAGTTCTTCTGCCTGGGTACGCGCGATCGCTTCGCTTTCTATCAGCGCCTGCTCAAAGCGCTTTTGCTCGGTAATGTTAATGGCAATACCCGTCATGCGAACAGGCGTTCCCGCCGCGCCGTAAAACGTTTGGCCTCGCATCATAATCCAGCGCTGCTCGCCGTTGGGATGCTCAATGCGAAAATTAATCTTGAGATCTTTTCGCTGCTCGATTACGGCCTGAATTTCTTGCTCAACCCGAAGCCTATCGATCGGTAAAATAAAGGCCAGCCAATTCTCGTAGGATGGCGACATGCAGTAGTCTGCACCGTGGAGGTGATAGTACTCCTCCGACAAGGTTATTTTGTTGGTCTCCATGTCCCAATCCCACAGACCTGCTCCAGCAGCGCGCTGGGCCATGCGCAGCTGTTCCTCACTTTTGCGCAGGGTAGCTTCGGCCTGTTTGTGCTCGGCTTCCAGCTGGGCTCGCTCGGTAATGTCTACGGCAGCACAGGTAATACCAACGATGCGATTAGAGCGATCGCGAATGGGGTCAATGGTGAGATCGTAGGTGTTTGGCTCGATCTGTACCTCAGCCCGCAGGCCTACTCCGGTATTTAGCACCTGCTGCTTAAGCTGCCTTAGGTGAGCAGCAGCATCGACAGACACCAGGTCGTCATCGCGCTGCCCTAGCATTTGCTCTTTTGAGTAGTTATGAGTAGGATTGTGCACCCATGTGTAGCACAGATCGAGGTCTTGGTTAAACAGCGTAATCGGGGCACTTTTGAGGGCAACATTCAAGCGATTTGTAGCCTGCTCAAGGGCCTTTTCTGCCTGTCTTAGCCCAGTAATGTCAGTATTAGTACCCACCCACCGCAGCACCTGCCCCTGCTCGTCTCGCACCGGGGTAGCACGGGAGAGAAACCAGCGATACTGGCCGTCTTGCCCCCTCAGGGGAAAGGTATCCTCCCAGACTTCACCCATGGCAAAGCAGTGGCTGACTTTCTCAACCACTCGATTGACGTGGTCAGGATGGTGTACCTGCTGCCAGCCCCAGCCCCGCATTTGCTCCAGGGTGGTGCCGGTAAAGTCAAACCAGCGCTGGTTGTACCAAAAAATTGAGCCGTCAGCGTCTGCCATCCAGGCCAGCTGCGAAATGTTGTCGGCCAGGTGGCGAAAGCGCTCCTCACTTTCGCGCAGCGCCACACTACCCTGGGCAGCAGCCCCATTACTGGCCCCGACATCCTTAGCCCCGAAAGCCCCAAGATCCTTGGCACTGGGCGTACCGATGGCGAGCACTCCGCCGATTTGGCCAGCCTCAGTCCAAATAGCGCTACAGACCCAGCTGTGGTTGGCGGTCAAAGGGTTAGCAGTTTGAGCAGTACCTTGGGCAGTATCTTGGGCGGCGGCTAAGGATTGCGATCGCCCGGTAGCCAATACCTGCTCGATGCTTGTCCCGATCGCAGCCCAGCCTTCAGCCTCAGCCAGGGGTTGGCCCATCAACCCAGCAACGGGCAGCAGCGCAGCGCAGGCCTCGTTATAAAACACCCTGCGATCATCGCCCCACACGCACCCCATAGGCGTACCTGCGCTGAGCACAATGCCCAGCGCAGTTTTTAGCGCAGCAGGCCAGTTAGCCGCCTCACCTAGGGAAGTGTGGGACCAGTCGCGCGATCGCATCAGCGTCACCACTGGACTCTGGTCCATAAATACAGCTTGGGTTACTCCTTGAGGAGTCATACCATCCTTCAAATCTTGATAAAATGCAGCGGGCGCTCCATAGCTATGACTGATAATCTGCCTTTTTATAGAAAGCGAGATCTATCCTAGGATAGAAAAATATATTTACTTTTATTACGGCAAAATAGCCCAATCCGCTGTTACTTACTCACTGGCTTTTTAGATCCTTAAGCCCGATTTATCTATTTAGGCAGAAGCTACAGCATTTTTAACCAGATAGTCTAGCTATGCACAGGTGTCAGCTCGTCATTAGCCGACATTAACCCAAGAAGCACTCAACTATGTTTGTTAAAAACGCTCAAGACCAAACTTTAATTAAGGTAGTTAATGTTGATGAGTTGTTCGACCCACTGCACGATCAGGTGCAGGGGCGAGAGCAGGCTGGTCAAGAAGAACAGCCTCCCCAGGCCTTCCCCAAATCGCAGCTACAGTTTCCCTCTGGAGAGGCCCTACCCAAGTGTTGGGTTGATCCAAATTATCAATTGAATTAAGCTGCATTGCCAGAGTCATCCCTTTTTCTCTCGATGTAGTGCATCCATTCACCTAGGCAGGCATTTTGACTGGCAGTATTTGATTTTAATGCAGTCTTTCAATGGTCTCTGCCTACGCTTATGCTTTTTGATGCGGCCGCCAGTAAATATATCTTCTGATAGAGACCTTGCGGCAAGTAGAATTATAAGCTCACGTCTATCGACTTTTAGAGGAACTTTCATGAAAGTATCGCGCTTGATGGTGTTGCCCCTTCTCCTTGGCCTCTCTGCCCTAACCGTTGCCTGCGACACCGCTGAAGAGCCCGGCATAAACGAACCTCTTGAGGGTGAGCAGCTAGAAACCGAGCCTGTACCCGGAGCCCCGGTTGAAGGTGAGGAAGTGGAAGAACCCGAATAAGTTGAAGGATTAGAATTAAAGCTGCTGGTACTAAGTAAGCTCAATACTTCCCACACTCGCCTAGCAAGCGGGTGTGGGAAGTGCTATAGAAGTGCTATGGGATATTGATCCCAAGGCTTCTCCAAAAGAGCCTGTTAAACTACAAAAGGGCTAACTCATTTTTGCGAATAGCTACACTCAGGAGCTTAAGTAAACCAAATCCAAGTCCAACAGTGCAGTTTTGTCGGTGGGAGAACTCCAGATCCCGAGCTGGACTTGGTATACAAGCTATTTTTCGAGGCTTAATATGCAATCGCGGCAACGGCAAAATTCTGATGACTGGACCAAAGGGTCGAAGGGCATACTTAGCTTTTTCGTCCTTTTTCTGGCGGTAGGCTTTTTGCTATATCAGCTCTTCTCTAGCATCGTCCTCTCCTTCAACTATTCCTTTGGGGTTGGGGCTCGGGGCGTTGCCGCTGCACTTTTTCCATTCATCGTTTTGATCTACCTGGGGTTTATCGCCAGACTGCAGGTACCTACAAGAGAAAGCCGAGCGCCTATCATCAATAGCTTCATCGTCTTCCTCTTCTGGACAATGCTCGTCATCGGCATCGATATTGCCAAAGAGACGGCTTATTTTCCGGTTGAGGAACTGCTCTATTCGTCTACCCTATCGGCGATGCTGTGGCGCTACAAGTATCGAGGCTACTTCAAGGCGCTGCTAGCCTGCTGCTACGGCGTCATAGCCGGAGGGTTGGCGTCATTGATTATTTTCTAACGTTGCTGCTCGGCTCACAGAGGCGTCTCCCCCTGGCTCTCGGTCACAAGGGCCAGGGGGAATTTTGATCAATGCCCGCTGCTGGGGCCGTATTGAGCCGCCCAGTTACTAACTTAGCTGCTAAATTGCGGCAACATTTGGGCCTTTTCTCTACCCCTGAGACCGTCGGGTATTGATTCAGACATCTTGCGATCGCCACTTGTCCCTATGATGAACCTTATCCGTTAGGGACACCAGGGCATGGACTACAAACAAGAGCTCATTACCACCATCCACGATCTGAGCTACCAGACCGATCGCTTAGAGCAACGCCTAACCGAGCTTAGCCAAACCCATCCCACAGCAGTGCTGATTCCGTCCCTTTACGAAGAGCTAAGCCGCCCGGCCTTGGCCACTATTCGCGACCATCTTACCCACTGCTCCTTCGTCAACAACGTTATTGTCTGCCTCTACGCCGATACCTTCGAGCAGTACCAGCATGCGGTGCAATTCTTTGAGCCGCTGCCACAGCCGACCTTTGTGCTTTGGGAAAATGGTCCCTGTATTACCGGCATTCTGCAAACGCTCAAAGATAAGGGCCTAGACCTGCTGCGGTTTAAAGGCAAGGGCCGAGCCGTGTGGCTGGGCCTGGGGGTAGCTTCACTACATGCCGCTGCGATCGCCCTCCATGACGCCGACATTGTCACCTACGATCGCTCGTATCCGCTCAAGCTGCTCTACCCCTTACTGGAGCAAGAGTTTGGCATCGCCTTCAGCAAAGCCTACTACGCCCGCATTGGCGATAGCCCCCGCAGCCTGCACGGGCGCGTCACCCGACTGTTTGTAACACCGCTGATCACGTCGCTGATGGAGCTGTTTGGCTACAGCGACTACCTGCGCTACCTCGACGCCTACCGCTACCCTCTCTCCGGCGAGTTTGCCCTCTCCAGCGACCTGGCTCTCAATACCCGCATTCCGGGCAACTGGGGTCTAGAAGTGGGGCTATTGGCCGAGGTCTACCGCAATGTGGCCCTCAAGCGCATCGCTCAAATCGACTTGGGCATTTTTGAGCATAAACATCAGACTCTGGGTAGCTCAACCGACTCGGGCCTGCAAAAAATGTGCCGCGACATTCTGCAATCGGTGTTTAGAACCCTGACTGAAACCGAGCAGGTGGTGATTGGCCAAGACCACATTCGTGCTCTACGGATTAAGTACCGCCGCGAGGCTCAAAACCTGGCCCGCCAGTACTTTGTTGATGCCCGCTTCAACGGCCTAGAGTACGATCGCCACAAAGAAGAAATGACCATCGAAACCTTTGAGCAGGTCATTTTAGAAGCTGGTAATCAATACCTAGACGACCCCACCGGTACCCAAATTCCCGACTGGACCCGCGCTCTGGCGGTCATCCCCGATTTGCGTGAGCAGCTACTCGACGCTATTCTCTCCGATATGGCTGAAGCGCGATCGGCCCAGGCTGCATCCATAGATGTCACCGCGATGGCTACAGCCACCGTTTGACCATCAACCAGATCAACTAGGCTGGTTTTTTCTGACGAGTGGATTTGGTAGCAGAGCTAGAGCTAATGCTGGTTGGCAGCGTGTTGCGGCTGCGGAGGGTAACATTCACCCCTTCGCCCGATTGTTCAATTACCAACAGGGGGGTGGGCTTGGCTTTTTGATCCCAGTGCATGTTGGCAATGCGGCCCTGAATAGTGGGCTGCCAGTGGATTTCTTCGGCCTCGGGGCTCATGAAGTTTTCGATGCAGTCAACCAGCTGACCAATGGTCGAGGAGGTTGCCTGAGTCGGCAGCTTAGCCAGCCGAATTTGAATGCGAAACAGCACTCGTTTTTTAGCCAGAGGATTGTCGTGGGGGGCGTACTCGACATCAAAGATTTCATCTACGACTCGGGGCTTACTGGCGATGCCAATCATGCCTTCCTCAGCCTGGCGGGGGCGCAGGGCAACGCTAATTTTTTGCTTCACCTTCACCTTGAGCTGGTTTACAATCGTTGCGTGGAAATGATCTTCATCCATACGCATGCGCAGGTAGTCGAGGTTAAACTCCCGCGAGTGAATTAGGTCTGGGTTTTGCTCCATCTTGCTGATGGTTTTAAGCGCCAGTTTGACCTTTTTTTGCAGCTCTTTATTTTTATAGGTTTCAAACTTAAGCTGCTTCACCAAGCGGCGAGTTTGCAGGTGAGAATACACCCCCAGCCCTAGCAGTACCAGCAGCAGTCCGCCAGACGACAGCATCCAGGGGTTGTCAACCGGTAGCCGACTGGCGGTAGGCGCTTGAGCAAGGGTTGAGGGCACCAGAACTGTAGAGGTTTTCATAGCCGGTGAAAAGAAGGATGGAAGTTGCATTTATAGTTCCCTCAAAAAAGAGACAGCATCCGGACTAATCCAAAATTCAGTAATAACTCGGTCATATCTTTAAGAAATAGGCTGTCTTAGCAGTCAAATTATGAAGCGGAGGTTAGGCTCAATGAGCCGTACTTTAAAGGGCCATAGCGGCAGGCCCTCAATTTAGATCCAGTTCTGGTCTGGCAGCACCTCAATCAGGTGTACGGTTAGGACAGGGGGCCGCGATCTCAACGGAAGCAGGTTTAAAGAGTCGCCCTCCAGGTCTTTCAGCTATCCCCTGTTGTTGTATCCCAGAGAGTTCAAGGCTACCGCAACTGCCACACTCTGCTCCGTAAAATTCGCCACCGTGAGCCGCCATGAGATTAATGCAGAGACCAACCTCTTAGCCACCGGGTCAGCTTCGGGTTACTTTAGATGCGTATACCCAAGCGATAGATCATGCCTTTCGGAAAAGATCTGGTGATCGCTAGCCCACAGTCCGTACTTTTTGGGGTTTAGTCGCCGAGTCACCGAGGGGCTGCTTATTTTTGGTTGGCTGACTTGAATCGGCCCAGGGTAAAGTCGCGGTTGTGCTGGTGCTTGGTTTTGCGCCCCGTCACCCGCTTGCGCCACAGGCGAAAGCTAGAGGGCCGCAGGAAGCGGCGCATGACCGCAATCACCTGCTTTTCTGTTAAGCCGAACTGGGTCTCAATCGCCTCAAAGGGGGTGCGGTCTTCCCACGCCATCTCAATGACGCGATCGGTGGTTTGCGGGTCAAGCTTGGGTAGCACCATAAGCCTTCAAAATCAGTGGACAAGGGGTTCTGTACCGTTTAACCTAACGAACTCATCTATCCTGGTGCAACCCCTCACCTGTTCTTAAGCAATCCGATCGTTTCTAGACCTGCTAAAGGTTTTATGAAAAGATCGGTGCCATATTGCTAGGGGTAACAGGCGTGAAAAAAATCGATGCTGTGTTCGAAGGCGGTGGGGTAAAGGGCATTGGCTTGGTTGGTGCTTTTTCGGTGATCGAAGAGGCTGGCTACACCCTTCAAAATATTGCAGGCACGTCTGCTGGGGCGATCGTCGCTGCTTTAATTGCTGCAGGTTATAACGCTGCCGAAGTTAAAAAAATCGTTGAAGACTTAAATTTCAACCAGATCATGGACGAAGGCTGGGAAGACAAGATTCCTCTCGTTGGTAGATTCATCAGCCTCATTCACGAGAAGGGTATCTACGAAGGTGTCTTCTTTGAAAATCTAATTCGGAAACTGCTAGCCGATAAAAATATCTACACCTTCAAAGATCTCATTATTGAAGACAACAAAGACAATCCTCGCTACCGCTATAAACTACAGGTGATCGCCAGCGATTTGACTGCGGGACGTATGATGGTGCTGCCCCGCGATATTGCTCGCTTTGGCATCGATCCAGACGATATGGACGTGGCTCAAGCCGTGCGCATGAGCATGAGCATTCCCTTCTTCTTTGAACCCGTTCAGCTTAAGGACTCCGACGGCAAAGACCACTATATTGTCGATGGCGGTCTACTCAGCAATTATCCTGTTTGGCTATTTGATGACGGCACCGCAGACCCCGCCTGGCCGACCTTTGGCTACAACTTAGTAGACCCTGACCAAAACGAGCCCCACCCGATCAATGGTCCCATTTCCATGTTCAAGGCGCTGTTCTCGACCATGATGGAAGCCCATGACGCCCGGTACATTGAGGCGCAGCATTTTGTGCGCACCATTCCCATTCCCACGGGAGGGGTTCACACCACTGAGTTTGACATTTCCGCCGAGAAGAAAGCGGCTCTGTATGAATCTGGTCGCGAGGCGGCCCGTCAGTTTCTCGCCACTTGGGACTTTGAAGAGTACAAGCAACAGTTTCGCGCTAGCCAAGTGCCTTCGCGCACCCAAAGACTATGGACGGAGGCTGAAGAGGCTTAAGAGAGAGAGCGATCGCGGTGGTGGAAGTGCCTACGCAACCTGCTAAAAAGTGGGGCGATCGCGATTCGGCTGGGTAGCGCCTTGCCCCATTCAGCCATTGAGCCGATCGCCAACCGGCCACCTTGTTCAAGCTTTCCTAGCCGCAGCCACCTAGCTGACAGAGATGACTACAGCGAGCTAGAGTCAAGACTAGCCGCCTCTTCGGGCGACTGGGGCAGGTGTAGCCCACACTCCTGCTTCAGCCCCTTAAACCGGGTGTCACGCTCGTTGTCGTCGGCGGCTGTAATGGGGCGGCTAGAGTGCCAATCGCCTACAGTAACGTAGCCTTTGTCAAACAGCGGATGGTACGGTAGATCGTGGGCCACCAAGTAATCGTACACATCCTTAGATGTCCACTTGAGAATGGGCAGCAGCTTATAGCGCCCTCCCTGATACCCGATTCGCCCCAGCGATTTGCGGTGGTCAGTCTGATCAGAGCGCAGCCCTGTTAACCAGGCAGTAGCGCCTAGCTCAGCTAGAGCCCGATGCATCGGCTCTACCTTGCGAATCTGGTCGTAGCGGTTGAATGACTCCACATCGTGCTGCTCCCACAGTCGCCCATGGAGCGCCTCCATACGGGCCGGGCTGAGGTGCGATTGATAAACCTTAAGATTGAGATCGAGGCGGAGCGATAACTCGTCGGCAAAGCGGTAGGTTTCAACCGGCAGATAACCCGTATCGACCCAAATCACCGGAATGTTGGGCACGACCTGGGTGACCAGGTGCAGCATGACCGCTGACTGGATACCAAAGCTGGTGCTTAAAACCAGCCCGTCGCCAAAGGTTTTGTGGCCCCACTGCACCAGGCTACTGGCGTCAGCATCTCCCCACTCCTGGTTCACGGCGTTCAGGTCTAGAACGGGGGCGGCCTGCCTTATGCTTGGCAGGAGCGCGGCATCTGACATGGGTTTACTCCTTCCGTTCAACAAAGTCGTAGCTCCAGTGCCACAATTCTGTGGTGGTTCTGTAGTGGTAAGCGGGTGGTTATGACGTTCAACCCAGCCAACCGTTAGCAGAATTAGTCGAGTCTTCAGAATACAAGGTTTGAGGCTACACCATCGCCTTGCTCTTCAGCTCGCTGCCCTTTAAACCTTAGCCACCCCTCGACATTAGCCCATCTATAAAATGATAAACGAGGGGGAACAGACAATTTTGTGACCTTAAGCCAATTTTTTACGGATAACCGACTTCGGAGGATCCGTTTTGTGGATTAGCTTCGGTACCTTCAGCCATATTCTGCGGAATCAACTGTTACCACTCTATGTATGTGTCTGGAATATACAGGCGTTTTCAAGATGATCGATCGCGCCTTAAAGAGCCAGAGTGCCCATTCTAACCTGGGTTCTAAAGCGGAGTTTGGGCAAGTTACTGGCTATAGTCAGGCCCACCGTTGTGGCTAGACCTGGGAGCGTTTTACCCGTACAATCCAGCCTTATTTCGCGATCCACCTCAATAACGCAATTTCCTATGGCAGTTACTCCCTCCTACCCCCGCGATCTGGTCGGCTATGGCCGTACCCCGCCGCATCCCCAGTGGCCTGGTAACGCCAAAATTGCGGTGCAGTTTGTGATCAACTACGAAGAAGGCGGCGAAAACTGCATTCTCCACGGTGATGCGGCCTCAGAGGCGTTTTTGTCGGAGAGCGTAGGGGCCGCGCCGCTGACTGGGGTGCGCAATATGAATATGGAGTCGATGTATGAATACGGCAGCCGGGCGGGGTTTTGGCGGCTGCATCGGTTATTTACTGGTCGGGGGCTGCCCCTGACAGTTTATGCCGTCGCTATGGCTATGGCCCGCAACCCCGAAGCCGTCGCTGCCATGACTGAAGCCAACTGGGAAATTGCCAGCCACGGCTACCGCTGGATTGACTATCAGTACGTTGGCCTTGAGGCTGAGCGCGAGCACATTCGCCAGGCAGTGGATATTCACACTCAGGTGTCGGGCAGCCGCCCCCTAGGCTTTTACCAGGGCCGCAACAGCCCCAACACCCGCGCTCTGGTGGTCGAAGAAGGCGGCTTTCTCTACGATGCCGATAGCTATGCCGACGACCTGCCCTACTGGAGCACCGAGTACGGTAGACCGCACCTGGTGATTCCCTACACCCTCGACAATAACGATATGCGGTTTGCCACCTACGGCGGGTTTAATTCGGGGGATCAGTTTTTTGCCTATCTGCGCGACGCTTTTGACACCCTCTA
Source organism: Nodosilinea sp. LEGE 07298 (assembly GCF_015207265.1). Classification (GTDB taxonomy): domain Bacteria; phylum Cyanobacteriota; class Cyanobacteriia; order Phormidesmidales; family Phormidesmidaceae; genus Nodosilinea. Next base: position 32,737 of record NZ_JADEXE010000027.1, read on the forward strand.
CGCCGAGGGCGATGAGTGCCCCAAAATGATGAGCATTGGCCTGCACTGCCGCTTGGCGGGGCGACCGGGACGGACGGCGGCGCTGGCGAGGTTTTTGGATTATGTGCAGGGGCGCGATCGCGTCTGGATCTGCCGCCGTATCGATATCGCCCGTCACTGGCATGAACATCACAAACCAGCCTAACCTAGAGGGGTTGGCAGGGCCTGGACCACATTGCTTGCATGGGTGTGGTCAGCCAACGATTGGGCTAGCAAGTTGACGCCAAATAACGGCAGCTTAGCCTGCACCTACTCATTTAGGATCTTGGGCACCCTAAAGAAGCCGTCCTCGCGATCGGGAGCGCAGTCGAGAATAGCGGCTCGTTCTGCGAAGGGCTGGAGGCGATCGGTACGGGTAACGTTGCTCAGCTCGATCGCGCGAGTGGTGGGTTCCACATCATCGGTGTTGAGCTCTTTAAGCTGCTCTACGTAGTCAAGAATGCCGCTGAGCTGCTCGGTAAACTGCTCTTCCTCGGCGGCAGACAGCTCTAGACGAGCCAGCAGAGCCACTTTGCGAACCTGTTCGAGATCGATCATGGGAATGCAGTTTAGAAGAAAGGGCTAAGGCTTGCAAGCCGTAGGTTGAGGGGAATGCAGTGGAACCCAACACATCGGGTTGGATAAGCCAGAGCAAAGCCCTACCTACGTAGCTGCAAGTGGGTGGTGGGCGGTGCCCACCCTACGACCGGATTGCAAGAGCCTAAAAGAAGATATCGTTCTTCATGCGCCCTGTGTTCTTCATCCAGTTTTGAGCTTCGATGTAGTTATTGGGGGCAATGGTAATCGCCTCTAGCCAGTAGCGAGCCGCTTCGTCAAACAAGTTTTCAGCGGTATCGGTGTCACCAGCGGCCTCTGCTTGTTCACCCTTGTAGTGGTAAATGACCGCAATGTTGTTGAGCGCCTGGCACAGACGAGGATTGAGATCGAGCGCCTCTTGATATTTTGCTAGGGCAATCTCGTGCTCGCCGTTGCTGGCGTGGATGAGGCCCATGTTGTAGAGAATGAAGCTCTTGTCGTAGGGCTCTTCTTCTAGCAGCAGGGCCTCACGGTAGTTTTCCATCGCTTCGGCGTACTCTCCATCGGCCTGGGCCGACATGCCGTCGCGGTAGTAGGCAAAGGCTTCCTTCTCGCTCTTCTTGGCAGGCATCATCTTGAGGATCATGTCGGCCATGACGGTGAAGGATTTGTCGATGAAGTTGTCGTTGCGTTGGGTTCTTGGCATGGGGAGGGCGCGCAAATGAGGGACTTAACGCTTACCTAAACCCGGTAACGGCGGTGTCGCCGCCGCAAATCTCCAGGCGTTAGGCCAGACAAATATATAAATAACACTAGCAAACCCTGGCGGTTTAATGGCAACTGGTGCGGAGAGGCCAGCCAGGCGGCGGCATTTTTGTGTAGAACTGAGGTAGCCCTAGTTCAGCGTCAGGAATGAGTTCACCTGTAGGTGTAGTTTATTTCTGATCAGGGGCTTTGTGTTTGATGGTGACTTTACTCCGTTGGAATGGATTTATCTCTACTACTGGCGATCGCACTGCTTGGTGCGCTTATTTTTTGGCTCAACCGCCGCCAGGGCCGCCGCCGCCCAGGCGGCTACCGCATTAATACTCCCGAACCCGCTACGGCCCCAACTCGCCCTGTGCGCGGCCATACCCAGCGAGAGCTGCTACGCCTGGTGGGGGGCAACCGGGCCGTGGCCGATCGCTTAGTTGAGCAGGTGCAGTTGCGTAACCCCAACCACAGCGAGCAGTGGTGCTGGGAGAAAGCAATTTACGATATTCAGCGCGATCGCCACAGTTCCTGATCAGTTTCTGTGGTTGTTTGCGTAGCTAATCCGGGTACCGGCCCAGTTGAGCTTGCTGCGCAGGGTGCCGTAGTAAGAATGGTTTTGCCGCAGAATAATGAAGTGGGCCATGGCCTCGGCGCTGCGCACGTCGACCCGCTGCCCCGGCCAAATAGCGGTACCCAGTATCCCATCGGTCCACAGCTTGGTAGTGAGGTCAGGGTCGGCCAGGGGCCACACGCTCACTACCGAGCCCGGCGGCAGCACAATCGGGCGACTCGACAGGCTCAGGGGACAAATCGGCGTCACCACAATGGCATCCATACCGGGGTGAATAATCGGGCCGCCTGCCGCTACGGTATAGCCCGTAGAGCCAGTGGGGGTGCTGATCAGCAGACCGTCGCCCTGGTACTGGTCCACAACTTCGCCGTCGATCTCCATTTCGAGCATGGAGGTGATCATGCGATCGGGGGAAGCGGGCTTGATCGACATCTCATTGAGGGCCAAATAGACCTCACTGACTGGGTCTAAATTAGTGCGGTGCCCCTCGTATATCCGAGCCTGGAGCATCATCCGTCGCTGTACGGCAAAGCGATCGCTCAGCAGACGCTCCCACACCGCTTCGGTATCGTCCATCTCCTCAGAGCTTTCGGTCAAAAACCCCAGGTGGCCGCCAATATTGACTGCCAAAATGGGAATATTTTCTGCGGCTAGATTACGTGCTGCGGTTAGGGCAGTACCATCGCCACCAAACACGATAGCCAGGCTAATGGGTCGACTAACCGAGGCTAGAAAGACCGGGTAAGGGTTATCTTTAGGGCCGCTAGGGCCACGGAGCACCTTGCTGCCCAAGGCTTCCAGTTCACGGGCACACTTCTCGGCCCACGTCTGGCTCAGCCGATTACCGGCTTTATGGACAATAATGACTTGCTCAAGTTGCACAACAAGAGGCCGTGGGTTGATGGGGCAAGGGGAATGGGGTTAATAAGCAGCAGGTTAGGGCTGCGGTCAATTCACCTATGGTGTCCTAGAGCATAGCAACACCGCCGCTTCCTAAACACAATTGTAGAGGGAGTGATAATCAAGAACTGGCTTCCAAAAAGCCAACGCCACCCCCTCTACAATTCAGAAAAACCCAGATTTTTTGCGTTTTAGAAGTCTAGGCTTACCACTTCAGCAGATTGAACTGTTCCATATCCACTGTGTCGCGGTTGCGGTAAATAGACAACACAATGGCCAAGCCAACTGCCGCTTCCGCCGCTGCAATGCTAATTACAAATACCGCAAACACCTGGCCGTTGATACCCACCGGATCAAGGTAGTTAGAGAACGCCATCAAGTTCAGGTTGACCGCATTGAGCATCAGCTCGATGGACATCAGTACCCGAATCACATTGCGGCTATTCACCAGGCCGTATATACCAATGCAGAAGAGAGCGGCGGCGGTCAGCAGAAAATACTCAAGTTGCATAGCCAAAAAGAACCTGTTCTAAACTAACTAGCGACAATTGAAACGCCAACACTCTTTAATATCTAAGCAAGTCTAAGACTGCCTGTCAGACTAGCTTTCTATCTCTGGGGTCGATACCGATGACACCAGCTCGCGGGGGCGTTCCGGCAGCTGCAACGCCTCCGAAGCGAGATCTCCAGGAGCCACATCAGGGATAAATTCTCGCCGAGCCAGTACGATCGCTCCAATCAGCGCAATTAGCAGCAGCACCGAAGCCAGCTCAAAGGGCAGCAAATAATCGGTAAAGAAGTGAATCCCAATAGCTACGGTGGCCATATCCCCAGTGGGTACCTCGCCAGAGATGGCCCAGGGCGTATTTAAGGTGGAGGCGGCCAGCAGAGCAAACAGGCCCACACAGACCCCGGCCGTAGCGGCCTTGCCCAGCCAGGCCCGCTTCATTGGCACAAAGGCCTGTTCCTTATTCACCAGCATGATCCCAAACAGGATCAGAACGCTGACCGCACCTACGTAAACCAGCACCTGAGCGGCGGCCACAAACCCAGCATTGAGCAAAATATAGAGGCCCGACATGCTGGTGAATACGCCCCCCAGCAAAAACGCCGAGTAGACAATGTTATCTAACAGCACAACTCCCAGGGCACCCCCCAGCGTCATCGCGACCAGTATGCCAAAGGCAACGAGTTGTACCCCTTCCGCTAGCGTCACAGTTCTAAACTCCTGGCGATAAATTGAGCAGTCGTAACAGTCATACTTTAGGCGAATGTATCATGGAACCCCGAAGGGCGCATTAGCCTTCGGTTTTAGCGTCAGCCTCAGTTTTGGCTGCGGCCTCGGCCTGGGCAGCCTCTAAAATCTCCTGAGGCATTTGGCCTGCCCGACGTGCGTCAGCTGGCAGGTTGTGAGGATCCATAACTCCCTTGGGCAGATAGGCCAGCTCGCGCAGCGGCGTAACCATAGGATCTTGGGTGACCTTATAAGGTAAGCGACCTAGGGCTACGCTATCGTAGTTCAGCTCGTGGCGATCGTAGGCCGCTAGCTCGTACTCCTCGGTCATGGAGAGGCAGTTGGTGGGGCAATACTCCACGCAGTTGCCGCAAAAGATGCAGACCCCAAAGTCAATGCTGTAGTGCTTCAGGTCTTTCTTCTTGGTGGCCTTATCAAACTCCCAGTCGACGACAGGTAGGTTGATAGGACACACCCGCACACAGACTTCGCAGGCGATGCACTTGTCAAACTCAAAGTGAATGCGTCCCCGGAATCGCTCGGATGGAATTAGCTTTTCGTAGGGGTACTGCACTGTCACCGGACGCCGACTCATGTGATCGAAGGTTACAGACAGCCCCTGGCCAATATATTTAGCCGCCTGTAAGCTTTCTTTGGCATAGTCGCTGACTTGTTTCAGAAAACCCAGCATAGGGGAGCCTCCAGAGTTTTACAGAGTAGTTGGTGAGATGTCACAGGAACAGCGCTAGGGCCTCAACCGAGAGAACTACCTACCTATAGGGTAAGGCAGTAGCCCTAGGCTAGCCACCGAAGGCCATGGGGAAGGTGAGCTTGAGGGCGGCAGTCAGGAGCAGGTTAACCAGAGACACCGGCAGCAAAAACTTCCAACCAAAGTCAAGCAGCTGGTCAATGCGAATGCGGGGCATGGTCCACCGAATCAGGACCGCAATAAAGACCAGAGCGTAGGCCTTGAACAGCGTCATCATGATGCCAATCGAGGCGGTAATTACTTGAAGCCAGGGCGTTGTTTCGCTAACTCCTAGCAGGCCAGCCAGCCAGCTTACCGAAATGGGAAACTCCCAACCACCCAGATACAGAATGGAAACAATCAGCGCCGACAGCACCAGGTTGACGTAAGAACCCACGTAAAACAGGCCAAATTTCATGCCTGTATATTCGGTCTGGTAGCCTGCCACCAGCTCTTCCTCTGCCTCGGGCAGGTCAAAGGGTAGGCGCTCGCACTCAGCCAACGCGGCAATCCAAAAGATCAAAAAACCGGCGGGCTGTCGCCAAATATTCCAGCCCAAAATGCCATAGCCCGACTGCTGATTGACGATGTCAATGGTGCTCAGGCTATTGGACATGAGCACTACCGCCAGCACCGCCAGCGCCATAGGAATTTCGTAGCTGATGGACTGCGCCGCCGCCCGCAGGCCCCCCAGAAGCGAGTATTTGTTGTTGGAGGAATAACCTGACATCAGCAGGCCGATGGGGGCAATGCTGGAGAGGGCAATCCATAAAAAGATGCCGACGCCGATGTCGGTAATTACCAGATTTTGGCCAAAGGGCACAATCAAGTACGAGAGAAATACCGGAATTACCACGATCGCAGGCCCCAGCGTAAACAGCAGCGGGTCGGCCTTAGCGGGGGTGATATCTTCTTTAAAGATAAGTTTGATGCCGTCAGCGGCGGCTTGAAGCGACCCTAACGGCCCGGCAAATTCGGGACCAATGCGCTGCTGGGCGGCGGCAGAAATCTTCCGCTCAAGCCACACCGTCACAAAAATGCTCACGGTGGCCCCAACCAAAATAACCACCATTGGCAGGGGCAGCCACAGGGCTTTAGCGGCCCCAGCAGGTATGCCCAGGTCAACTAAAGCGTTGACGAAGCTACCCTGTAGGTCAATTCCTTGGTTCATGGGCCAGTCCTTAGCAACGGTACGATTGACTCTAGCGAGGAAAAAACAGTTTTTTAGATTCTACCGTCATCTCCCCCGATCTACCGGAGCTGTAGCGCACGATTCATAGGAATTTGCCATAGGAATTCTTAGGTAATGCTATGTTTCCTATCCACTTCACCCACCCCACCTACTCCATCCTCGCCCTGATCATCCTGATAAAAAACCAACTACCCAACACCCAATGCTGACCTTTCTCATTGCTCTGCTGCCGATCGCAACGGTGTTTCTGCTACTGGTAGTGGCGCGGCGTCCGGCTAGTCAGGCGATGCCTGGGGCGCTGGTGGTGACAACGCTGGTGGCGGGGCTGATATGGGGGGTACCACTCAACTACATCGCGGCTTCGCTGGTGCAGGGGCTGGCGATCGCCGCAGAGATTCTTTTCATCGTGTTTGGGGCTATTTTGCTGCTCAACGTGCTGCAAGCCTCGGGGGCAATTAGCGTCATTCGCCAGAGCCTGCTTACCCTGTCGCCCGATCGCCGCGTGCAGATGATTATTATTGCCTGGCTGTTTGGCAGCTTTATTGAGGGGGCATCGGGCTTTGGCACGCCAGCGGTGGTCTGTGTGCCCCTGCTG
>NZ_JADEXE010000275.1 GCF_015207265.1 Nodosilinea sp. LEGE 07298
GCCCCTTTGAACAACTCAACGGTTTCCGCTATCACGACAACTGGGTGCGCAACCTGCTGATTGCCTCTTCGTTAAATGGCAGAAGGCCGTTGCCCAGGAAAGCCGACACAAAATAAGTTGGAACTAGAATTGGTCGTTCTATCCCTCGACAGCTACCCCCACAGGGCAGGCCACATTTGTACCGCCTAAGCCGCAGTAACCGCCTGGATTTTTGGCTAGGTACTGCTGGTGATAAGCTTCAGCATAGTAAAACTCTGGGGCTTCCAAAATTTCGGTTGTAATAGCGCCATAGCCAGAACGGTTGAGAGCGTCTTGGTAAGCCTGACGAGATGCTTCTGCCAACCGGCGTTGGGCCTCAGAATATACATAAATACCTGAGCGGTACTGAGTACCTGCATCGTTACCCTGGCGCATACCCTGGGTAGGGTTGTGGCTTTCCCAAAAGGTTTTGAGAATTTGTTCGTAGGTAATCACGGCTGGGTCAAAGACAACTTGCACCACTTCGTTGTGACCCGTTAGCCCAGAGCATACCTCTTGATAGGTGGGGTTGGGGGTATAGCCAGCGGCATAGCCTACAGACGTAGAGTACACGCCCTCTAGCTGCCAAAACTTGCGTTCAGCTCCCCAAAAGCAGCCCATGCCAAAGAGAGCTAGCTCCATGCCAGCAGGAAAAGGAGGAGTGAGAGGATTGCCGTTGACGTAGTGTTTGTCGGGCACGGGTATGGCCGCAGACCGACCTGGAAGCGCCTCATTAGCGGCGGGCATTTCAGACTTTTTGCCTTTGCCTAAACCAAAGAAAACCATAGGAATGATTGCGATATGTATAGGAGCACTGATTCAACTATAGCGTCAACCACTTAACAGTTCCCAGGTAGGGATATCCCTATGCGGATGCTCAGTGTAGAGGTATTGGGATCTGGAGAAAAATACCTTTTGGGGCTGGCTGCCTAAATGCCCAGAATCTTAGTTTATCGGTAGTGGCGATCGAGGCGCAGTATGGTCTCTAACAGCACATTGGCACCGTTAACGCATTCTTCAGGAGTGGTATATTCCACCTCTGAGTGACTAAAGCCACCCTCACTAGGCACAAAGATCATACCCATATCGGTAAAACGGCCCATTTCTAAAGCATCGTGACCCGCGCGGCTGGGTATGGGCATGTGGCTCAAGCCAAAGCGATCGCTCACCTCAGCAATAAGAGCCTGGATGTGGTCAGCCGCCGGACTGGGGGCAACGTTAAGCTGAGGCACAATCTCAATGTTGGTGCCAGTGCTCTGGCCAATCAACCGCAGTTCTTCTTTTAGATCGTCGATTAAATCATTGATCACATGCTGGTTAAGGTCACGCACATCAATGCTGCACTGAACCTGGCCAGGCACAATGTTGTCGGCGTTGGGCCACACCTGCAGAGCACCCACCGTGGCCACCTGCTGAGCCGGGGGGCGCTTGCCCAAACGGTTTACCACCAGCACCACCTGAGCGGCGGCTACCAGGGCATCTTGGCGCTGATCCATAGGGGTGGTGCCAGCGTGGTTGGGTCGTCCGGTTATATGAATTTGGTAACGCTGCATACCAACAATGCCCTGCACCACACCAATTTGCTTTTGGGCCGTTTCGAGTACGCCGCCCTGCTCAACGTGGAGTTCGACAAACGCGCATATATCGTCGCGAGTACGCTTAGACAGAGCCAGTTGATTCCAATTGCCACCTGCAGCATTAACGCATTCATCGATGGGGCGACCGTCTTTGCGGTGGTAGTCGGCAGCATCCAGAGCGGCGGTGCCAGCCATAGCGCGACCCCCAACCATGGTGTCCTCTTCGTCGGCAAAAACGATCACCTCGAAGGGGTGCTCTAGGACGATGTCGTTCTCCTGAAGGGTACGGGCTACCTCAATGCCTGCCAGCACGCCCAAAGTGCCGTCAAACTTACCGCCACAGGGCACGGTATCGATGTGCGATCCGGTGGCAATAGCTGGTGCACTGATGCGGCCTGGACGGCGGCCAATCAGGTTGCCTGCCGTGTCAATACAAGTGTTCAGCCCCGCTTCTACCATCCACCGCCGCACCAGTTCGCGCCCCTGAAAATCTTCTGGGCTAAAGGCCAACCGACAAATACCACCATTGTTGAGCTGCCCGATTTGAGCCAGGTCGTCAATGCTTTGGTTGAGTCGCTTGCCGTTAACGCTAAGGGTTTGTAGGAGGGCCATAGGTACTTATTCGGAGGAGTACAGTGAAGAGATGAAACGTCGACTCCAGAAAACGTTACAGACCATCATAAACCGTGACATCTCTGTATACAGTCTATTGTATACAGAGCTTTATTTCTGTTTTGTTTGGTAGGAACCTTCTGCGGTATGGTGGTTTCCACACGCCGCTACAGCCCAGTAATGAAGCTGGACGAGGTGATAAGAACTATGCCTTGGAGCGGCCAACGCTCAGGCAGAAATTCCTGTGGTTAGGAAGGCCTTGTCATCCCAATGACCTCAGAGTGCCCGGCGAGAAGCCATAAATTTGGCAGTGGCTCTAAAACTGGCGCAAAAACCGCAGATCGCTCGTGTAGAGGCGGCGAATATCGTCAATTTGGTGCTGCACCATGGCCAGCCGTTCAACCCCTAGGCCGGCCGCAAAACCGCTGTAGATCTCTGGGTCATAGCCAACGAATTTCAGTACGTTGGGGTCGATCATGCCGCAGCCCAGCACCTCAAGCCATTTGCCCTGCCACTGCACATCTACCTCGGCGGAGGGTTCGGTGAAGGGGAAGTAGCTGGGGCGAAACCGGACTGGAATATCGCCGTAGAGAGCTTCTAGAAAGACTTTAATGCTGCCGCGCAAATCGGTGAAGGTGATATCGGTATCGACGGCAAAAAATTCAATTTGATGGAATACAGCGGCGTGAGTAGCATCGACCGTATCGCGGCGGTAGCAGCGGCCAATAGCTACGGCCCGCAGCGGGGGCTCGTTGGCCTGCATATAGCGAATTTGCGTATTAGACGTGTGGGTGCGCATCAGGTGACCGTTGGGCAGGTAGAGGGTATCCTGCATATCGCGGGCCGGGTGGTCGGGCAAAAAGTTGAGGGCTTCAAAGTTGTAATAGTCGGTTTCAATTTCGGGGCCATCAGCCACGGTGTAGCCCAAGCCGACAAAAATATCGACAATGCGATCGATGATGCTGTTGATAGGATGAATACGGCCCTGGGGTTGAAAAACACCTGGCATAGTCACATCCAGGGTCTCAGTGGCGAGCTGAGCCTCAATGCGAGCCGCTTCTAGGGTCGCTCTACCCTGATCTAGCTGAGTCTGAATCAGCTCTTTGACCTCATTGGCCAAAGCCCCAATGCGTGGGCGTTCTTCCGCAGAAAGCTTACCCATGCCTCCCAAAACTTTAGAGAGCTGGCCTTTTTTGCCCAGGTAGCCAATCCGCAGCTGCTCTAGCTCGTCTAGGGTGGCCACAGCGGCGATCGCCTCCTGAGCGGCCTGCTTCATAGCTATCAGGTCAGCTTCTAGCTGGGTGGGTGCGGAAGTCATTCTGGGTGTATGGTGCAACAACAATGGGGCAAGGCCCAACTTGGTTATCCCCAAGCTTTGATTATTTTAGTGTGGCGGGGGAACAGTCATGAATATTCTCATCAGCAACGACGACGGCATTTTTGCTCTAGGCATGCGCACGTTGGCGACCACCCTGGCGGAGGCAGGGCACCAGGTCACGGTAGTGTGCCCCGATCGCGAGCGATCGGCCACGGGCCACGGCCTGACCATGCACAAGCCGATTCGAGCCGAGGTGATCGAGTCGGTATTTGACAAAAACATTCACGCCTGGAGTTGCTCGGGCACCCCTGCCGACTGTGTCAAGCTGGCCTTGGGGGCGCTGATGACGACCCTGCCCGATGTGGTGGTGTCAGGGATTAACCACGGGGCTAACCTGGGTACCGATGTAGTCTATTCGGGCACGGTATCTGCCGCGATGGAAGGGGTTATGGAGGGAATTCCTGCGATCGCAGTCAGCCTGACTAGCTTCACCCAGGGCAGCTTTGCCCCCGCCGCCGACTTTATTCGCGATCTGTTGACCAATCGCGATCGCTTTTCTCCAGCCGCTCCGCTATTGCTCAACATCAATGTGCCAGCGGTAGCCGCCGCTGACATCAGAGGGGCCAAAATCACTCGCCAAGGCATTCGCCGTTACTTCGACCAGTTTGAAAAACGTCTCGACCCCCGTGGTAAAACCTACTACTGGCTTGCCGGAGAGGCGATCGCGGATGTTGAAGATCCGCTCCCTAACCAGGGTTGGCCACCCGATTTAAAGCAGTCAATGGCAACCATACCCACCGATGTGGAGGCCATTCGCGATCGCTACATTTCGGTCACACCACTGCAATACAATCTCACCGCCGTGGGCGATCTGCTAGATTTGGCTCAGGGGCGACGGCCTCTACTGCCAAAGTAAGCCCACCGGCAGCAAAAAATCGCTGACGACGGGATTTCACCACGCTTTCGGGCAAACTAGATTCAACATAACCCGTAGCACCTCGCGTTTCCTTGGGTAAGGTGGCTGACCCACCCTGACCATTTTGAACAGAGTTCATTACTATTAGAGGAATCTCAGGTAAATGCTCTATCCCAAGGCGCATCTGTAATTTTTAGCCTGATGTCCCATGTTTTCCCAAACCCAAGAGATTCATGGCTGAGCTAACCGAGCAATTTTTAGTCCGGTTCTGGGGCGTTCGCGGCAGCATCGCTTGCCCAGGAGCACCTACCGTACGCTACGGTGGCAACACCTCCTGTGTCGAGATGCAGGTCGGCGGGCATCGGCTCATTTTTGACGGCGGTACCGGCTTGCGCGAACTGGGCTTAACTCTGCTAGGCGAAATGCCGGTTGAGGCCAATCTCTTCTTTACCCACTCCCACTGGGACCACATTCAGGGATTTCCCTTCTTTGTCCCAGCCTTTGTGCGGGGCAATCGGTTTAATATCTATGGCACAGTCGCCCCTAACGGCTCCACCATTGAGCAGCGCCTCAACGACCAAATGCTGCACCCTAACTTTCCGGTACCGCTGCAGGTAATGGGGGCCGACCTCAAATTTTGCGATATCGATGTGGGCGAAACCCTCCACATTGGCGACATTACCATTGAGAATGCCCTGCTTAACCATCCTGGCGAGGCGGTAGGCTATCGCGTGTCGTGGCAAAACCACGTGGCCGCCTACATCACCGATACCGAGCATTACCCAGATCGGCTAGATGACAACGTTCTGTGGCTGGCTCGAAACGCTGACGTGATGATCTACGACTCTACCTATACCAATGACGAGTACCATGACCCCAGGTCTAGCAAGGTAGGCTGGGGCCACTCGACCTGGCAAGAAGCAGTTAAAGTAGCCAAGGCCGCTGGTGTAAAAACCTTGGTCATTTTTCATCATGACCCCGCCCACGATGACGAATTCATGGATCAAGTGGCGGCCCAAACCAAAGCTGTGTTCCCTGGGGCCGTGGTGGCACGTGAAGGCATGGTTTTAAATCTCACACCCACCCCCGCTCCAGTCCCATCCCATGTGACTGGCGGCTAGCATCGTCACCGCTCAGTTGTGGTTAGCCAGGTGAGCCTTACGCGAGGGTTAACCCCTAGGGTTGATCCGGCTGTGTTTAGGTTCTAGACGATCGATAAGCATGACGCCCGTGCGGGGGCAGCAGTATATGTAAAAATGTAAAGCGTGTGGATCACGTCTTCTCTTGCGACAGCTATTACCCCAACGGCCATTGCCCTGGGGAACTTTGATGGTGTTCACCTAGGCCACCAGGCGGTGATCGGCTCAGTTGTGCCGATCGCAGGCCAAGCCACGCAGCCGTTTAGCCCCGGCATTCCCGATCGGGCCGGGGCTGATTTGCGGGGCCTGAGCCATCTTCAAAGAGGTCAGACTGGTGGCGTAGTCATGTCTTCTCAGGCAGCAGAGGCAGCGGTAACGCCTGTCCCCACAGTGATGACATTCTTGCCTCACCCCCAGGAGTTTTTCTCGGGTCAGGCCCGCCCGCTGCTAACGCCCTTACCGGAAAAAGCGGCCCAAATTAGCCGCTTGGGCATTGAGCAACTGGTGCTCCTTCCCTTTGACCAGCACTTGGCCAACCTTTCCCCCGAAGATTTTGTGGAATCGCTGTTGATCAACCAGCTGCGGGTCACCAGCATTAGCGTGGGCAAAGATTTTTGCTTTGGTAAGCGGCGTCAGGGCACCGTCGATGACCTAAAAAACCTGGCGGCTCGCTACGGTGTGCAGGTGCACATCACGCCGTTGACCTGCCTGGGCACAGAGCGCATTAGCAGCTCGCGCATTCGCCAGGCCTTAGCAACAGCCGATTTAGCAACGGCCAAGGCACTGTTAGGCAGGCCCTATAGCCTGACTGGTCGGGTTGTGCAGGGACAGCAGCTGGGGCGCACCTTAGGCTTCCCCACCGCGAACCTGCTGCTGCCAGCCGAGAAGTTCTTACCCCAAACTGGGGTTTACAGTGTTTGGGTGCAGGGGGCAACCCAAACCCCCTATGACCTGGTGCCTGCCGTGATGAACTTAGGCACCCGACCGACGGTAAAAGGCTTAGCCCTGACCGCCGAAGTCCATTTACTGAACTGGGCGGGCGACCTCTACGGCAAGACCCTAGACGTGCACCTGCACAACTGCTTGCGGCCAGAGCAAAAATTCGATTCCCTCGCCGACCTCAAGGCTCAAATTCAGCGCGACTGTCAGCAGGCGCTGGAAGAATTGACGCGATCGCCCTACTAGACTGGTCATTAGCCATGGTTGGTAGGCAGTCGGGGCGCGATCGGGGCATCATAGGCCTACATACATTACGGCTAAGTTCAGCTAAAGATCTTAATCTGGACTTGGCTACAGCAGGGGTTAACCGCATGCGCGATCGCATTGAGACACTCGTCCAAAACTTAAACAAGACCATTGTTGGCAAGTCAGATTCGATTCGACTCGTGCTGGTGGCGCTGTTTTCGGGCGGACACGCCCTGCTTGAAGACGTGCCAGGGGTCGGTAAAACGCTGCTGGCTAAGTCATTAGCCCGCTGCATTGACGGCAAGTTTCAGCGTATTCAGTGCACCCCCGACCTGCTGCCCACCGATGTTACCGGCACCAACATTTGGAACCCAAGCAGCGGCGAGTTTCAGTTTATGCCGGGGCCGGTCTTTGCCAACATTTTGCTGGCCGACGAAATTAACCGAGCTACCCCTCGTACCCAGTCGGCCCTGCTGGAGGTAATGGAAGAGCACCAGGTCACCCTAGATGGGCGATCGCGTCCGGTGCCCAACCCGTTTTTTGTCATTGCCACTCAAAACCCAGTGGAGTATCAGGGCACCTTTCCGCTGCCCGAAGCCCAAATGGATCGCTTTGCGCTGTCCTTTAGCCTTGGCTACCCCACCTCAGACGAAGAACTTAGCATGCTGCAGCGGCTAGGGGGCAGCACATCTCCCCAAGATATTCAGCCCTGCATTACCCTAGATGAGGTCATGGCTCTGCGGCAAGAATGCGCCCAGGTAACCGTAGAAGAGTCACTACAGCGATACATCCTAGATCTGGTCAGAGCGACCCGTACCCATAGCGAAATCACTCTGGGGGTCAGCCCGCGCGGGTCTGTTGCCTTCCACCGAGCAATTCAGGCCCTAGCTTATCTAGAGGGTCGTAGCTACGCCATTCCTGACGACGTGAAGAAGCTAGCCCCCCATGTGCTGGCCCACCGGCTTATTCCTGCTGGGCACCATCGGCCTCAGCGTCTGGTGGCTGACCTGCTGGACACCACCCCAATCCCCTAGCTCATTCAGGCGAAGCTAGTTGGGTAGCAAACAGAAAATGCTCCAAGCTGTGGTAGTTTTTAGGGCCAAACAGCCCATAATAGGGGCGGTGAACTGAAGGATCGCAATCTCCCATGCCAAGAACGCCCAGTGAGTACATCGTTCACATGCTGCTTGATGGCGGCCACCACGAAGAGGTGCGCTTTTCCTCCATTCAGGATTTTCAGAAGTGGTATAGCGGCGAATTGATGCCCAAAGCCACTTCCGAAGAATTTATTACGGTGCCTTTGCCTAAAGTGAACCCCGGCGAGTACATGGTGATTCGCCCCTCCCGCCTCAGCGCCATTCGGGTTGAGCCAGTCTTTAGCTCTAGTGTTGAACGGTTTTAATGGGTAGTCAGGTTAGGTTTAGCGCAAATGTTTGGCGGCTGGTTGCAGGTCTCGGAGCACTGGCACCCCTAGCCATGCTCGATGTAGCCCTGCCCTTGGTGGCAGTGGCTGGGGTGGTCGAGACTGGAGGGGAGCTGGTGGCAGAGTTTGCCCCCGACACAGGAGCCCCAGCCGAATTGCCGCTACGACTCCTGTCGGCGACGGCGGCAGAGACGGTATGGCCTACCCTAACCTTGCCCGACGATCGCCAGGCCTTGATACAGGCGATTAATCATAGCTTTACTTACTTAGCTACCCCTAAAGCCGCCGAGGATTATCAAAACTACCCGGTGCCGGGAATTACGCGCGATCGCGTGTGGCATAGTCTGCAGCGCCTGCGTCAGCTAGTAGCGACTAGCCCTAACAATCAAGCCTTTCAAACTGCTCTGCGCCAAGAGTTTGTCCTCTACACATCCATCGGCTCTGACGGTGACGGTACTGTTGCCTACACCGGCTACTTTGAGCCTCAGTACATGGCCAGTGCCGTACCAACAGCCGAATACCGCTATCCCC
>NZ_JADEXE010000276.1 GCF_015207265.1 Nodosilinea sp. LEGE 07298
GCCCCTTGCTCTTCAGGGTCGATCTCCGAGAGGTTTGATTCTGGATGCGGTTGGATCGTCATGCCCCTTATGCTACAAACTTTTGCCCTATTCGCAATAGACCAGCTTTGTTGCGGTGACTAATTACGGCAAAGCCTTAATGAGGCTAACAACAGCTGCTTTTTTATCTCGACTCAAGATGCAAATGAGCTAGGAGAATTAGCGAGTCGAGCAAGAGACTCGGTCTCTTGGCAGGAATTTGAGGATCAGTATCTAAATAAGACCCAATCTGGAAACTTTGATAAGCTTCGCCTAAAGTGGGAAAATTGTTCTGAGCTAGAAGCTTATGAAGCACTCAAAAGAGTTTTTGTTCAAACTGTCGGAGATGATATTCTCGCAAACATCATCGAAAATCGTTTGGAAGCACTTTTAGAGGGTGATCCGAAGACTCTTAGACTAGAGTTGGCTGAATTTGTCTTAGAAAATATCCATCATGAATTGACTGCTTTTGATATTTGGCACTATTTATTGGAAGAACGAGGTTATTCCCGTCGAGAATGGGGTAAAGAGCCCAGTGTTCTATCAGCTATTGAAAGAACCAATAAAGCTTACCTATCTACGCTTCAGGAGGCAAAAATTGGTGGCGAAGTTCTGCCACGCAGTGAAGTTTCACTAATTCTTGAAAAAATTACTGCTTCAAGTGAAAAAGGGGGTGTTCTAGTAGTTGGTGAAGCAGGCATTGGGAAAAGCGGCGCTATCTCCCAAGTTTTGGATATATTGAAGGATGATGGAATTCCATTTCTTGCCTTCCGCATAGACCGTTTGGAGCCTGAAGTAATACCTGATGCAGTTGGGACACAATTAGGATTGCCTGCTTCTCCTCCAACTGTCTTGGCAAACATTGCCCAGAATCGAGACTGTGTACTGGTAATAGATCAATTAGATGCAGTTAGCTTAGTCTCTGGTCGTAATCCCCAGTTTTTCGACTGTATTTCTCAGCTAATTAATCAAGCTAAAGCTCATCCTAATATCCATTTACTTTTAGCTTGCAGAAAATTTGACTTAGAAAACGATAATCGATTTAAACATATAACAGGACAAAATGGTATCGCCGAGGTAGTCAACATTTCAAGGTTGACTACCTCAACAGTAAAAGAAGTAGTTAGCAAATCGGGTATAGAAGCATCGAGATTAAATGAAAAGCAGTTAAACTTACTTTCACTTCCTCTACATCTCAGCTTATTAGCTGAAGTGACGGAGGAAATCAATAATGACATCCTTGACTTTAAATCAGCCAAAGATCTGTACGATCGATTCTGGAAACACAAGCAGCAAAAAATTAGAGAACGCCTTGGCCGCTCAATACAGTGGACACAGGTAATTGATAATCTCTGTAACTATATGAGCGACAAACAGATTTTGTCTGTACCAGAATCTCATTTAGATGAGCTTACCGAAGATGTAAGTTTAATGGCATCTGAACATATTCTGATTTGGGAGAACGCACGAATCTCATTTTTTCATGAAGGGTTCTTTGATTATGCTTTTGCTCGTCGGTTCTCTACTGTTAGGCAGACTCTTTCGGATCTCCTTAGAAGTGGGGAGCAGCACTTATTTCGTCGTGCTCAAGTCAGGCAAATTTTATTTCACCAGCGAGATGTAAACTTTACTCAGTATCTTGCTGATTTAAAGGAAATTCTATTCTCCTCAGATATTCGCAGTCATCTAAAGGTAGTTACTTATTCATTATTAGCAACAATTAGTGATCCTCAAGAAGAAGAATGGGAAATCATTTATCCTTTAATAACAGATTCATCAAATTTGTATATTGAAAAATCTTGGGAAATTCTTCGTACTTCTGCAGAGTGGTTTCAACTTGTTGATTCTTTAGGTGTTATAGAAAAATGGTTATCCACTCAAAAGAACGACATAACTACAAGGACTCTGATTTTGCTCTCAATAATGCAAAATCACTTACCTAATCGAGTAGCTGAGCTTGCCGAGTCTTACCTCAATTGTACAGATGCTTCGTGTGAAAGCATTGGTCATTTATTTAGGTTTTCCAAGCTTGAGAGTGGGCGTCGTTTTTTTGAATTCTTCCTTTGTTTAATAGATAAAGGGGTGTTTGATGAGACTAGAGAGGCAGCATATTCTGATAGGGATTTCTGGATGTTGATCTACGATCTACCTAAAAAGAATCCAGGATGGGCATGTGAGGCAATCGGCCACTATTTTAATCGCTGTTTAGAGGTAAGCAATTCAAAGTCAGTCTCCAATCCATTCGACAATAGTGAGGGAACTCTTTTTGAGACATCTTTCTATGAAGAGTGTTTGTATGAGAGTGCTCAATCAGAACCACAATCATTCGTCGAGAACGTATTTCCTTTCATATTAAGTGTAATCGGTTTAAATGCAATTCAAGATTCAGGATATCCATTGTCTGACTCTATTTGGAGATATCGTTCTTACGGCAGAGGCTATGGATTTGAAAGTAATCTGCTAAATTGCTTCGAGATAGCTTTGTCAAAGCTGGCTTTGAACCAACCAGCAATCTTTTGTGACTTTGTAAGTAAGAATTTGTATGACTCTCAATTTGAAACAATTCAATACTTACTAATTAGAGCATATACCGCTAATGGTAAAGAGTTTGCGGATGAAGCAATCGGCTATTTGCTAGAAGAACCTTCAAGGCTTCAAACTGGCTATGAAGTTTGTAGTGGTAATGGTCATGCTGCGCCGCATTGGGCGACTCGTCTATTGATTGAAGCAACAACTCCCTACTGTTCAAGTAAAATTTTAGCCGATATTGAGAATCTTCTTCTCAATTATTATCCTGAATGGGAAAGAAGCGCTGATTGCCGACTCTTACGTGGTTATGCTCAATTCATTCTACTTGATGCTATCGATCCTACTCGTATAAGTGAATCAGTTCATCGCCGCTTACAGGAATGGAGGCGTAAGTTCACGTCAACTCAGTTACTTAAAGAACCTGGAAAAATTGAGCCACCACAATCTATTAGTGCAAGTTTCATAGGATCTCCGATACCTGAGACTGCTGCAGAACGGATATCAGATGAACAGTGGTTAAAGGTAATTACTCAGTATCAGCATGACGATGCTGGTGCATGGTTTAAAAAACATGGTGAACTGGTTGGCGGCGCTCGTCAAGTATCGCAGTTTCTTCTCAAAAAACAGGTAAAAAAGGAACCAGTTCGTTTTGCCCAATTAATTCAGCGATTTCCTGAAACTGCAAATATTGCTTACTTTAAAGCAGTGCTAGATGGAATTTCTGAAGTTGGTATAGATCCAAATAACGCTTTAAAGGCCTGTAAAAAATGTCACGATTTATCCAAGCATCCTTGTGGCAAAGCAATTTGTTGGTTGGTTCAGAAGCTATCTGACCTTTCTTGGGATCAGGAAATCTATGACATCATTTCTTGGTACGTACTGAATGACCCTGACCCAGTACAGGAGCTATGGCAAATAGAATCGCAGAGTAAACAATTATATCACGATGAAGCTGTTATTAAAGCTGGAATCAATTCGGTTCGAGGTGATGCAGCTATCGCGATCTCGAAGTTGGTTTTTAGTGATAAGAGCCGGGCTTCATATTTCTTGCCGACGCTGCGGGAAATGGTTAAGGATCCCTCGATTGCTGTACGTTCTTGCGTAGCCGAAGCTTTAATAGCAACTTTGAATTACGACCGTGATGTGGCTGTAGGTTTATTTCTGGAACTCCTCGAAACAGATAATGTGCTTATGGGGACGAGGAGTGTTGAAGTTTTTTTGCATTATGCTCTTCGAACCCACTTTCAAATTCTGAAGCCAATCGTTGAACAGATGCTCAGTTCGGATTTGCCTAGCGTGGCAACAGTCGGTGCGCGGCAAGCTTGTGTCGCTGCTATGCATACTGAGGAAGCCCTTCCACTAGCAGAACTCTGCCTTAATGGAACACAAACTCATCGCCTAGCTGCTGCCGAGGTTTTTGTAACCAATTTGCGTTCCGCCTACCTCAAGGAATTTTGCGAAAATTCATTGATTCAGCTCTTTAGTGACCCTAGTTCAGAAGTTCGTGCCAAAGCTGCTAAATGCTTTTTTCGCCTTGAAGTAGAACTAGATAGTTATTCCAATTTGATTGACCAGTTTGTTGAAACTGAAGCGTTCTCTGACGGAGGGCGTGATTTGATATGGGCATTAGAAAAGACAACTTCTAAACTCCCTAAATCAACCTACCGAATCTGCGAGAGGTTTATACAAAGTATCAACGATGAAAATGCCCAAAAGAGATCAGGAGCTTTAAGAGATGTCAGTTCTGTAAGCCAGTTGCTAGTCCGTCTTTACAGCCAAAGCGGTAGAGATCTTGTCCTACAGTCTCAATGCCTTGACCTAATTGATCAGATGATTGAGATTGGTGCGTATGGTTTAGAAAAGTCCTTGGCTCCGTTTGAGAGATAGGCTGTAGAGCTTGATAGATAGTGGAGTTTTCTATGCTTATGGATTTCAGGACACATACGGGGAAATTGGAGGATCAATTTTTGTCTCCCGGCAAATAAACATTCGCCGCCGCCTGCCCCACCTGCTGTGCCCCGGCCATCTTCTCCGCATGTTTCGCCCGGTTCCCCTCATCTAGCGCCTCCGAGATATTCGCCCCAATTAAATTCGCCGTCGCCGACTAGAGCTACATCAACTGCTCATAGCTGCCCGACTGGGATGGTTGACCATATCCGCCAAATTCTTCATCACGTTCTAGGTCACATCCGGCGACTGGGATTTTGGGGACTTGTCGGCAAGGGCACCCAACGCCTCTCTGCCGCATCCATCTCCTGTTTCATCGCCGTCTGCCCCTTTCCAACACCGGAGACGCCATACTGCGGGCACTTTCCCGGTCTGATGGTGTGATCATAATTTAACAGCCGCACAAAGGACTCGATCGCCAGTGGATGAATCCGCCCGATCAGCTCGATGTCCTTTGCATGATCTGCTGTTCCGCCACCGAATTCATGATGGTATCCGGGTCTTACGCGGAGCGAAACACTCGACTCCCGACTTTCGCCCAGAGTCAGGCCAATCAGCTGTGGCTCACGACCCAAGGCAGCAAAGTTAACTGATTGAGCATGGCCAGATGAGCCCGTTTGCTTAGCTGGCTTTTGCGCTCACAATATTGAGCTGTCGCATTTGAAGAACCCCGCTCGCCATTCCTTGAGCAGCCGTGTTGGCTAGGGTTTGCCAGTCATCCTGGGTCAAAATATCACCCAGCAGCGCGATCGCTTCTGAGCGCGCCGATTGCTGGTCAGAAGCCAGATTTTGCTCTGGATCAGTGAGTAGCCTCCTGGCCCAGGCCTGTTGTTCTGGGCTGAGGTGCTGGAGACGGGAGCGAATGAGCCGACGCGCTTCTGTATAGGTGGTCTCAAAGCTCAGGCCCAGCTGCCACGATTCCATCCAGGTACGAAGTGCTGAGAACAGAGTAGATTGCAGCTTGACCATCTGAAGCTGCTCTATCGTAGGTGTGCCCACGCGAGCGGCATATTCTCGCAAGGCCAAACCAGCCTCGACCCTGCCACCACAATCCGCTTCCACTTGGGCCGATTCCTTCAACCAGTCTTCGCTAGCGCATAGATCCATTAAGTTGCCGGTCTGGGCGAATTGTTCTGCTAGTCTGCGCTCATCCATAGGAAGCATTTGGGTTATTGAACCGTTCATTGCCGCATCGCGCCGTACTCGAAGTATACCAAGCCCTCTTTTTCCGGGTCAGCCCCATAGTCCGGCATTTGCAGACGGCGGTAAAACGCTTCCGATTCGGGCAGCGCATGGAGTCCGACTCGTCCTCTATATCCCAGTTCCAGGCTACGTTGGCGGGCAAACAACAAGAGCGATCGCCCTACGCCCTGGAAAAAAGGCGGCTGCTCTAGACTACTCCGATTCCAGGGGGCCGAGGCCAGGGCTTCCACATAAACCAGACGGGAGGACGGCTGCACCTGCGATAGGTGCCATTGGGTTTCGAGGAACATAAGCCCCTGGGTCAGTTCCTCGGCTTCCAACGCATAGGCTTCATAGCGGCTCTCCTGTTCTGACTGACGGCGCTTGTAGTCCCATATCCATCCGGCATCGGGTTGACCTGTCACGTCCAGAATGCCTTGCCAGGTGGATTGAAAGTCATCCTGGTGGCGCTGCTGCATGGTGCAAATTAGCCCGCTGACGACTTGCCCCTGGCCACTGAGGATCTGTACAGGACGTTGAATCATCAATCACAGGGTTCCAAAATTCCCCATCATCATAGAGTCCCCCGACCGAGTCGCCGTGGCGGTTGAAAGCTAACTAACATCAAGAAAGGTTAACGGCCAAAAATATCTATCAAGGACTTGAGCTCAATAGAGAATTACCTATTGAGCATCATTTCTATGGCCTCCCAGACCTTAAAGCGCTGATCTTCCGTTAGATCAAATTTAGTTCAGGAAATTTTGCCGCTCGTGAAAGCTTTATAAATCGAGCTTTTCGGGCTTTGAGTTACTGCCTTACAAGCAGGATGTCACTGGTTCGAGTCCAGTATCGCCCATACAAGATGTTGTACAGCGATGTCCGGCAACGCCTCAAACGCCTCTCGGCTCATGTGATCGGGGCATCGAGTCGGTTTTATCCATTTCACCTGGTGGTCGCCAATGCCATGCTTTTTGCCCTTCCGAAAATCGGTGTAGCGGGCGTGGTGTTTCCGTAACACCCCATCGGCTCCCTGTTGCTGAATCAACGCTAAATCCACGTAGCTGCCGTAGGCTTGGTCGGCCATTGCAATATCGCCGGGAGCAAGGTCAAGGTAGAGCTTACGACTCATCACAATTTCACTGGTCGTCCAAGGCGCGATGCAGTCCGAGACGGCCGCCCCGCTCAGCAGCGAAAAGAAGACCACGATCCGAGCGAGGGGAAATCCACACCCTGGCATTTGATTGCCATGCTGAGGATAGGCGGATTGATTGCTTCACTATCACTCATTACCACCGTGCTGCGATCAAACACCCGCACCCGACGACTACACCACGGTTGGTCTGCTGGTACCTGCTGCTCCAACAACCCAGCGCTTTCAAAAATCAACCGTTGCAGCAGAGGTTCGGGCAGTCGTTGACGGGCCTTGCTATACCTCCCCATATCGGACGATGGGGGAGGCGCTCCGACGGCAATGAGTCCTTGCCTGAGCCATTTGACCGTGTTACGCAAGCTTTTGTCGGCACATAGCACTTGATACACCATCGCCCAGAGGGTGACCAGGGGCGTGTAGAGTCGCTGGCGATAGCGAGTGCCGGTCTCCTCCAGAAGGGTCTCTAGTCTGAAGTCAGGCAACATATCCTGCCAGGGTAGCCCCAGGCTCTGAAACAACTGTTGCTTGAGAATGGCACTCTAATGCGGCATGGTAGAGCTGAGTGAAAAATGCTGTAGTCCACTCTTATCAAGCTTTGCGTCTCTTTTCTACCTGCTTAAGTCAGTGACATTGATCCAGATTTGACCGGCTTGGACCGTGGCGTTTCTCATGGGCATTGCTGGGCGGCAAGCGGCCTTTATTGTCCGTGAACATCAGAATTTGCCGTGGCAGGCCCTCGGTGCCTTGGAACGGGTGGGACAGTTGGAGGCGGGCGACGTGTGGGAACAGGCCATCAAGATTCAGCAGGGGGAGGACACGTTAACCCTACGACGCACTGTTTTGCGCTTAGCCCGACCGACGCGATACGGGGATGACGAGATAACCTACCCACCCTTCAGGCCGGGGCCGCCCTTGTGATGCAGCTCTACCGAGAACGATGGCAAGTCGAAGGGCTGTTTTTGTCGGTGACTCAAAATTTCGATGGGGAAATTAAAACCTTAGCCTATCCCCAAGCGGCGTTGTTCAGTTTTACGTTGGCACTGATGGCGTATAACATTTTGGCCACCCTCAAAGCGGCCTTGGCCAGTGTGCACGGGGTGGGCAAGATTGAAGCGGCGTTGTCCGATTTCTATGTGGTCGATGAATTGCAAGGCATGTGTCGGGGCATGATGATTGCCATCCCTCCTCACCTCTGGCAAGGCTTTGCGGAGATGCCGGTCGTTGAGTTAGCCGATTTTCTCCAAAACTTAGCCGCCAAGGTTAATCTCAAACGCTTTCTCAAAGCCCCTCCGCAAAAGAAGAAGAAACCTTCGCCCAAGTATGACCTTAAACACCCTCATGTCTCGACGGCTAAGCTTTTATCTGGCGGCTAAATAACACCTAGACAGGAATCGCTCTTAAAGCTCATCAAACGCTCTGGCTACGGGTTCAGA
The DNA here is from genome assembly GCF_015207265.1 of Nodosilinea sp. LEGE 07298. Lineage (GTDB taxonomy): Bacteria > Cyanobacteriota > Cyanobacteriia > Phormidesmidales > Phormidesmidaceae > Nodosilinea. The sequence goes on from NZ_JADEXE010000276.1 coordinate 8,260, forward strand.
AATTTCGAGCGGTTCAAATTACGCTGCCTCATTAGCTGGCATTTTCCTGCTGCGGCTGCATAATCAACCCGGTAGAGCCGATTTTTCTCTAACTGAGTAGTTCTTTTGAACTATTTCGGAACCCTAGGGACGGTCTCGAAACGGCGGCAGAATTTAAAGCTTTTCTGGCACTGTGTAGACTATTGTTAATTTGGCACTTAGAGAAAAATAGCTTTTTATCTTCTAGAGATTTTTGACCTAAAGCCTGGCTAGATTTAGAGAAGGCTCAATAGGTGTTTCAGGGAGGTGACCTGCAAGCAGATGATGTATTCGCTAGGCTGAACACTAAAGTGCACCTGCTCTGCGATCTCATGCTAACCCTGACACACCTTTTGGAAGAGGCCAAGTGCTACGACAGCGTTCGGACGTTGCGCTGGCCCGACGGCGTTATCCGGTGTCCGAAGTGCGGCT
>NZ_JADEXE010000277.1 GCF_015207265.1 Nodosilinea sp. LEGE 07298
TTTCGTCCTCTCCCAGAGGTCCCAAAAAACCTGCTAAAAAGGAGCCGTTTAATCCGAAGCATCCCCATGTTGCCACCGCTCGGCTCCTCAAGCAAAAGGAGAACAAACGTTCACCTTAACAGGGGTAGGGGTATGCCCTAGTAGTCGATAGGTGCGCGTGTGGTGCGTGGGTGCCCTGGTGTGGTCTGCTCTGCGATCGCATGTCAGACAGAGCGCTAAGCCACCGCACCGCGCCCATTATCCGGCAGATAGATCACCACTTCAGCCTGTGCCGTTGCTTCTGGTTGGGGGCGATCGCTCCATCCGGCCTGAGCTTTCAACCAGAAGATGCAGGCAGCCACATCGCCAGAAATCGCCAGGTTGTAGAGCCGCTCAGCTACGTTGCTCGTCGCTTCAATTCTTCCCTTCCGGTAGGCATTGGCTACCGCTGGGGTCTCCTTCCATTTCTGGAGAGTGCTAACGCTGACATCACAAGCGATCGCAATATCTTCTAGGCGAAAGCCTTGGCCCGCTAGTCGCTCAATTGTGGCGATGTCCGTTTCAGTTGGAGTCTTTCGCGCCCTGGCCATTACTTCACCTTCCCGCTGTCGAGCAGCACCCGTTCAATCCTCTCTAGTCGCTCATGCACTCGCGCCAGCCGCAGCACTAGCTCTGCGTTTGTCCTGGCGAGAGTCTCAGAAGTTTTCTGCTGAGACTCTAGTAGTCGCTGAAGCATAGCCCAGCTGTCAGCGTTCTGTTTTTCGCTGCGCTTGAGGATGAATTGAACCGTCCAGAGGCAAGCGATCGCAATGAAGCCGATTTCACCAAAGGGTATCTGGTCCATCGTTGGGGTTAGCGATGGAGCTTCGGATACCTGCGCCAGGGTAGCGGTGACTTCGGCAAAATTACGGCTCATAGTTCAAAGGTATTCTCAAGATGAGACGATGCCCCCAGTAGAAACGCGATCGCTGGGTTGTGAGCGATCGCAGTAGTACAGAAGATTTACCGATAGAATTTGTGGGTCAATCCAGCGATACCGCTATCACTCTGGATGTTTCACACCACTTCTGCCCTGGCTTTCCCCTCCGGGGACGTTCCACGAACGGCTAGGGCTTTTACCTTTGCTGGCGCTGCTGCTGCAGGATGAGTAGCGGGCGATTCTCCCGTTGGGAGACACTTCGCGATCGCGCAGACTTCGATCCGCCACAGTTATCTAGCCTCCACAGGCTTTCTCATTATCCCTAGTACTCGAAGGCTGAAATAAGTCCACTATTCCGGCACGCTTGGCTCCCTAGCTCCCCGGCTCTCTCGCGATTGGCAATAGTCGCCACACTTATGCCGCTGTCTACTAGTGCTTTATCAAGCTTTAATTTGTAGGTTGGGTGGAGCGCCAGCGGAACCCAACAAAGGCTTGCTGCTTTTAAGTTTCACTTCGTTGCACCCAACTACGCCTCGACGGGGTAAGGCGGGCCAGCGCTGGCCCTACCCGCTTTCAAAGTTTCCGCAAGTAGAGGCACCGCCGCCCTTCGGTTGCCCGTGCCCTCGCGGTAAGCGTTTCCGCAAGTAATTGGAATCTCGCCGCCGAGGCCCAGTCCAGCGACAGCCGCCGCCCCGATAGCTATGCTTCCACGGTGCGCCGAGCCCTCAACAACCCCGACAAAGCCACATGAGAAAACCTGCGGCTGGTGTTAGAGGCCCTGGGGGTCGATGCTGAGGCGGCCCTCGCGTTCATGGAATGTCTCCCGAAGGGAGAATCGCGATCAGTTCAGCTACAAAGGCAAAGACTTCTTAAATCAGCTTGCGTTGGCGTAGCTTCCCAGAGGGAATTGCTTGCGGCTACTGCTGGCAGCTCTGGGGGGCAATGCTGAGGCCGCGCTCACGTAATGTCCCCGGATGGGAATCGCGGCCAGTCAGGTTAAGCCTAAAGAGTTTGAGTATGGGAAACTACATCCCCGCCCACTGTAGAGCGATGGTGGCTCTTGAGGTTAACCCCTATCCTGCTCAAAGCAGTGCCTACAGCTGAAAACTCTACCGCCAAGGCCCAACCCTATAGCCAACTAAAACTGTGAGAAAACGGGCGATCGCATAGACAGGCTTTTAGCACTAACCACGACAAGGAACTTATGGCATAACGGCTAAGCTGAGCGGCGGCAGGTTTCCCTCGCACCTCAACGAGGAGATTTGCCCCGTCCGCTTCAACAGCCTAACCCACACTTAAGACATAGGTTCATTGTGACTGAGTATGCTTCTGAGCCGTAAACCCCCTCCAGATGAACTGTTCAAGCGTCCACGGATTCCGTTTTCTGACATTTTTTCTCCTGAATCGAGAAAATAGTTGACAATGTCAGGACTGTGGATTAGCCTGGGGATATTAAAGAACTCCGGTAGGCGGAGGTTGCCATGCCAGATGGAGATATTGTCCACAATGGGCTTGGACGGCTTTACAAAAAACCGTACCAACAGCTTTGTGAAGGAAAAGCAAACAGTGATGAATGTGCTCAGGTAATGCTTGAAGCACTTAAAAAAGATTTAATCCAAAGAGGTGATCTTCCTATCAGGCTTTGCCAAGAAATGAGTAATTTCATTATCCAAGCTCTTAGTTCTGGCGATGAGTTTAGCGCACAGAAATATGCCGAGCTAAGCATGAGCTTTGATGAGTTAAGCTACCATCTTAATGGACGGCCAGATCTTAAAAAACTTGCTCTTGATGCGGGTAAAAGTATTCTTCACGATCTCAGATATGGGGAGCGCATAGACTCTGAGAATGTCTTTAAGGAACTTTCTGGAAGATATATTAGTGAAGTTTATCAATCAGAATTCAAGGAGAAAGTTCCATTGACTCCTCAGCATCATGCGGGGATTGATGCGAACACTTTAGATCAACGGATTGCAGAAATTCAGCCGTATATCGATAAGGCAATAGATACATGGTCAAACAAGATAGTTTCTGATGGAAGCGTATCTAGACTAAGAATGCCTCCACGCCAAAGACTAGGCAATGAGCTAGATCTTCAAGGCGACTCTATGGCAAAACATAATCACCGAAATCATGAAAAATTAGCTGCACTTTTGAGCAGCAATAAATTTGGCTCTTTGCAAATAACTACTCAGGATCTAAAAAAGTATTTTTCACAGCCTTGTGAGGTGGATTGGGATGAGTCTTGAATCTTTTTCGACAAATGATAAAAGTGTCTATTCTAGAGAGTATACACTTCAGTTTGGTGATGTGCTAAGTAGGCACGGCACTGTTAATCTTGTTGATCACATCAACAAGACTGAATCTAAAGTGGGTATTTCTATAGATGATCGAGCTTTTCAATGCCGCACACAGAAAGAATTCCCCTCCATAATCGCTGATCTTATTGACCTAGCTGTCGCCGTTCATGTATCCGATCGTTTAGCTGTTCAAAATTTGAGGCAACAGCAAACTCGAATTCATGCTGTTCTTCCAGTGCGTCACCCAGAAATTTTAAATAAAAATTCTTTCCGAAATCAACTCTGTAGTCTACTGGAGTGGGCAACTGGAAGTAGATGGACATTTGAGTTTTCAAAAAGAATGAACACAGGTCGTATTGTCGAACAGCAACTTCTCATTGAATCTTCTGATCCTTATGTAGATGAGGTAACGCTATGGAGTGGTGGCCTTGACGCTCTAGCAGGGCTTTACACTCACCTTAAGGAAAAACCCGAAATATCTTTTATGCTATTTGGGACAGGAAGTAATGAAAATGCCTCTGCACGTCAGGAGCAGGTCTTTCAAGCGCTTCAACCATCTTTTCCTAACCGGTTGAACCTATGCAGAGTACCAATCCGTTTTTCTGAGAGCAATTTGCATACAAAGAACAAAATTTCTCGTGCAAGGGGCATTGTATTCACGTTGCTTGGTTCAGCTTGTGCCTACCTGATGGGACGACGAGTTTTACACTTATACGAAAATGGCATTGGTGCAATCAATCTCCCCTATCGAAAATCTGCTGTTGGTCTAGATCACTCTCGATCAGTTCATCCCTTGACCCTTGTTGGGGTTAGCAATCTGATATCAGAGCTTATAGGAGAGGAGTTTGGAGTCCGGAATCCCTTCCTTTTCTGGACAAAAGCTGAAATGTGTAAGCAATTGGCAGAAGATGCGAACTGTGATTTACCTTCTTTGACTACTTCATGTGATAGCCCGCATCGTAAGCAGCCTATCCAATGTGGCTACTGTTCATCTTGCATATTAAGAAAACAATCACTTGCAGCCTCGCGGTTAAAAGACCAAACCCGTTACATCGTACCTCATGGCGCTCGTCCAGCGGGTGATATTAGGTTATATCTTCAACATATGCTGGCGCAAGTTTCTACACTTAAGGGATTGCTGAATTATTCAGAAAATGCTACTTTCCAATGGAAGTCTTTGACTAAGAGATTCCCCGAACTTGACGACATCGTAGATAGGACTCATGAAGTAGAGGGCTTAACATCTCTTGAAATGAGAAAACGTTTAATTGGGCTCTATCAAACCTATATTTCTGAATGGGATACTGTAGAACCTCAAATTTCAGGAGATTTCTTGAATAAGATGAGTGTTCAGCAAGTATCTCAAGATTTTCAGCTTGCTACCCAGTGAGGGTGAAAGGGAAGTGCTATGGCTGCCAACATTCTTGACAATATTGATTTACGAAAATTGGGAGAGCTTCTGCAACAAGCACGGAAGAAGAGTGGGCTGACCCAAGCTGATGCGGCTAAGGTCATCGACGCTGCACGAACTACCATTGTTGCCATTGAAAAGGGAGAGCGGCGTCTCAAGCCGAATGAGTTAATCAAATTAGCTCGTGCTTACGGACGAGCTATCAGCGATTTTGTTCGCTCTACTCCTGTTACTGAGCCATTTGAGGTTCAGTTTCGCGCTGCTTATCAACGAAGTGAACAAGAAGAGGTACAAATAAGTCCAGTTATCCAGCGCTTTGAGGAACTGTGCCGCAACTACTTGGAGCTTGAGAAGATCATGGATGCTCCAATTGCTCGTAACTATCCTCAAGAATATAGCGTAAACAATATGCCGATAGAAGCGGCGGCAGAAAGTATTGCGATCGCAGAACGCCAACGGCTTGGACTTGGAGATAGCCCAATCCCAATGCTTCGAGATATCTTGGAGCAAAGTGTAGGGATTAGAGTGTTCTACCTAAAAATGCCACCAAAATATTCAGAAATTTATAGCTATGATGAGTATCTTGGTGGTTGTATAGCAATAAACTTGGGTCATTACGAGGAACGGCGGCGCTGGTCTATGGCTCATGGCTATCTCCATTTTCTTGCTCATAGACGAAAGCCTATCGTTGACTTTTCTGACCTTCGAGGACAATACAAAAGAATTCCAGAGAGCGAACGATTAGCCGAAGCCTTTGCCAAGTATTTTCTAATGCCCACAAGTGGCTTACTGAGTCGATTTAATGATATGTATCGAACTCATGGTAAGTTTAATCCAACTAATTTGTTTACTCTTGCTCATTATTATGGGGTGTCTATAGAAGCCCTTGTTTATCGGTTAGAAGACATGGAACTTCTTCCGTCCGGAACTTGGGATCGTTTGCGGGATCGAGGATTAAAGGTTAGAAAAGTACAGCAAGAACTAGGTTTAGAAGAGATCAAGCATAGGGCTGACTTACTCCCTGTCCACTATCAACACCTTGCTATTGAAGCTTTGGAGCAAGGACTTATCACTGAAGGACGCTTCGCAGATTTCCTTGGTGTTGATCGCTTAGAAGCTCGACGCATAGCAGAAGCATTACGTGAACATTCTAGCGGGATGCTTGAAGAATCTGCTCATCTAGATTTGCGTCAGGCTTAGGACACTGGGAGACAAATTATGGAAATCAAACACTCCCATGTAGTTCTTGATGCCTGTTGTGTCTTGAACTTCTGTGCTTCTGGGCATTTGATCGAGATCATACAGTCCCTGCCATCTCAAGTCGTAGTCGCTGAAGTCGTTAGAGAAAGAGAATTGCTGACTCTACAACGCTTAGCAGACGAGAGTAACGAAGATATAAATCAGTTTGAAGCAGCTGTGGAAAAGGGGCTGCTTTCAGTCGCAGATTTTAATTCTGGGAGTGAGGAAGAAACCTTTGTAAACTATGTTTTTGAGCTGGGAGATGATGGTGAATCAGCAACCTGTGCAATTGCGGTTCACCGAGAGTGGGCGATCGCTACCGATGATAAGAAAGCAATTTCTTTTTTTCAACGGGAAGCACCAAATTTGAAAATCCTATCAACTTTAGCAATAGTCAAGTATTGGTCAGAGGTAGCGAATGTCCCTTCTGCTACTTTACGATCTGTGCTTACCGCTATACGAATCAGAGGACGCTACATGCCACACCGTCACCATCCTTTACTAGGTTGGTGGGAAGATATGATGCGATGAATACGGAACTGCAAGTAAGTTCATCTGGTTATCTGTCAGTGCCTTGCTTGGCTGTATGGCAATCTTATTAGAGAGAAAGTTTCGGCCTGTTTGCCCTTATTTGGCGGATAGATAGAGACTTTCCGTATATCAACCTGAATTGGGCAGATCACTAGAAACTTTCCGTATAATGTTTCGATCCAAAGCGATCGCCAGAAACCTTCCGCATATATTCATGCTTGCTTCACCGCTACAGATCTCAGCCAAGCTAAGCCACTCGCACCTCGGTCATCCAGGCCGATCGCATAAGCTTTAGCTATCCCCCACCGGCAGAGCGCATGAGCGATCGCAGCCCCCCTACAGGTCAGACTCAGAGCACCGGCAAGCCGTAGCCCAGGCCCGAGCCGCCATCGAGGCCGCCATCGCCACCCTCAAGCTCAACAAAAGCCACATCACAGAGGGCCAAGAGAAAGCGATTAACACCGTTTCAGATATGTGCTCACACAACATACGGTTCAAGGTCGATATGCAGTCCATCATCTGGCTCAAACCCTTGCCGCATGTAATACGGCACACTTCGCTCACTTGGAGACACGAGCAACTCTACTAGACCCTCGCTTCGCGCCCATTCAATCGCTTTTGTCAACAACGTCGTGCCATGCCCAGCGTTACGGCTTTCCGGCTGCATGTAGACATTCGTAACATATCCAAATCGAATATCCAATTTGTTTGGTTTTGGAATCTTCTTGATCACACAAATGCATACGCAGCCGATCAGTCGGTCGCCATCGTCAGCTACCCAATATGCCCATTCGCCACCCGCAATGCCCGTTGCGACGAAATCGGCGCAGATTGGACCAAACTGTTCCCATGTCGTTTTTGCAACTCCATCCGTCTCTTCAACTCGAAAGTCCCAGCGCAGTCGTGCCAATTCATCCGCGTCTGCCTCAGTTGCAAGTCGATAGTTCATAGCGTCTCCGAGCAGTCATTTTCCGATCGCGTTCCGAATTGTCAATTCTTGCCTTGTGGGGGCTGGCAGTCGTGCACAAACAAGGTACAACGTTCCCAACCAGCGGCGGCAGATAACCTTGAACTCAGCACCAGCGGCTTCCGTCCGTCCGCTGCGTTGGGGTTGTTAGCCTGCGCCCCAAACTATAACTATTTTATAAAATCTTTGCATACAAAAGAATAGGCAAAGCAGAAACAACAATTAGCAAAACATGAAGATAATTCTGCAATGCTGGTCGCCTGAAAATGTCTTTGTCACCATCAAAAGGCTTAGGTATGCTTCTATCGAGTGCCTCCACTTCAGGCGCAATAGCATCCAATGCAGCATGTGCCCGTTTCTGATGCATTTTAATAAAAGCTCTTGTCCGTTGGTTCCAGCGTATAGCAATTAAGTTTGCAATGATTACTACTATTGGCAACCCGACTCCACTTACAAGGTTAAGCTTGCTTATATCTGTAAATGCCAAGGAGAAAGACAACACGCTAATAGTAACTATTACATTGGTCATAATTAATCTTTGCTGTTCTAATTCCTTCATCCTGTCATACTGGTGCTGGTAGTAAAGACGAAAGTCCTCTTTGTCAGAAGAGTGCTGGTTGGACGGGTTGTTAGTCATGCTTTTTCTACCCAAGCATTAGCTGAGTTCATTAATGGCAAAAGGAAAAGTACTTAACTATTTCTCCGAAATTATAAGACCAGTTCAATTCCTAAGGTTATTTCATTACAGATGATTGAAGACTACTCAGCGAAAAAGATGTACAGATAGCCTCTTGCTGCGCCCCCACAAGTAACTCAGCAGGCTAACAATCTTATTAGAGAGAAAGTTTCGGCCTATTTGCCCTTATTTAGGTAGATAGACCGAAACTTTCCGCATATCAACCTGATTTGAGCAGATCACCAGAAACTTTCCGCATAATATTCCGAGCCAGAGCGATCGCCACAAACCTTCTGCATATATTTATGCTTGTTAGCCCCACTTCACCCGCGTCAGCTCCCAACCAAGCTGAGCTAGCTTGCCCCTAGGTCATCCAGGCCGATCGCGTAAGCTTTAGCTATCCCCCACCGGCAGAGCGCATGAGCGATCGCAGCCCCCCCTACAGGTCAGAGGCAGAGCACCGGCAAGCCGTAGCCCAGGCCCGCGCCGCCATCGAGGCCGCCATCGCCGCCCTCAAGCTCCACAAGCTCCACATCACCAATGGTCAGGCCAAGGCTATCAAGCGGATTCTGTATGGAGCACCCGAAGGCTAGCCCCAAAAACTAAAAAATTTTGCGCCTGCCCTAAGAAAGGTGTGTGGGGTGGGCGTGGGGGG
>NZ_JADEXE010000278.1 GCF_015207265.1 Nodosilinea sp. LEGE 07298
GGGCGGGGCTCTGTTGATTCTGACGGCGGCTTACATCATCGGTGGGTTCGACAGTGCCCGCGAAGGCTTGACCACCCTGCTGCAAGAGCAAGAACTGGATGTAGACCTGCTGATGATCGTAGCGGCTCTGGGTGCAGCCAGCCTGGGACTGTGGCGGCAAGAGTACTACCTGATTGTGGATGGGGCCGTGCTGATCTTGATCTTCGCCATCAGTGGAGCCCTGGAGGGCTATGCTATGCAGCGCACCGAGCGCAGTATTCAGGGGCTGATGGGGTTAACGGCAGATACAGCCCGACGGCTTCATCAGGGTCAAGAGCACACCGTACCCATTGCCAGCCTCCAGGTTGGCGATCGCATTTTGGTTAAACCAGGGGAACTGGTGCCCACCGATGGCGTGGTGGTAGAAGGAGCCAGTACCCTCAACCAGGCTTCGATTACCGGGGAATCTGTGCCGGTAGAGAAAACCGCTGGGGATGAGGTCTTTGCCGGTACGCTAAATGGCCACGGGGCACTGCGGCTGAATATCCATCAACCGCCAGAAAGCAGCTTAATTCAGCGGGTGATTCGGCTGGTGCAGCAGGCCCAGACGGAAGCGCCCCCCTCCCAGCAGTTTATTGAGCGGTTTGAGCGGGGCTACGCCAAGGTGATTGTGATCGCCGGAATTCTGCTGAGCACGCTACCGCCTTTCCTGCTGGCCTGGTCTTGGGAGGAAACGATTTATCGGGCGCTGATTTTTCTGGTGGTAGCTTCCCCCTGTGCGCTGATGGCTTCGATTATGCCGACGTTGCTCTCGGGCATTGCCAACGGAGCCCGCCAGGGTATTCTGTTCAAAAACGGAGCCCAGCTAGAGCAAATTGGGCGCATTCGGGCGATCGCTTTTGATAAAACCGGCACGTTAACCACGGGTAATCTTCAGGTGGTAGATGTGCTGGCGACCCAGCCCGAGCCAACCCAACTCCTACAGGTGGCAGCGGCGCTGGAGAGCCTGTCAGAACACCCTATTGCAGAAGCGATTGTGCAGGCTGCCTGTCAGCAAGACCTGACCTGGCCGTCAGCTACGAATGGGCAGGCTCAGGCTGGGCTAGGTATCACCGCCGACCTAGACGGTTACCGGGCGGTGGTGGGCAAAGCCGCCTTTGTTCAAACCCAGGTGAAAGACGTTCCCAGTAATCTGGTGGAACCCAGTCAGCAGTGGGAGTCGGAGGGCAAAACCGTGATCTGGGTGGCCCAGGCCGGAGAGTTGTTGGGGCTGATTGCCGTGGCTGACAGGGTTCGGCCCACCGCCGCCCAGGCCGTGGCGCGCCTCAAACAGTTGGGCGTGGAGCAGGTGGTCATGCTGACGGGAGATAACCCGCGCACCGCCCACAGCATTGCCCAGCAGGTCGGCGTCGATCAGGTTTACGCTGAACTGCTACCCGAAGATAAAGTCGAGGTGATTCGCCAACTCCAGCAGCAGTATCAAACCGTCGCCATGGTGGGGGATGGCATCAATGATGCTCCTGCCCTGGCCCAGGCGACCGTCGGCATTGCCATGGGAGCCGCCGGCAGCGATATTGCTCTAGAAACCGCTGACATTGTGTTGATGGCCGATCGCCTGGAGCGGTTAGAGCACGCGATTCGGCTGGGCCGTCGTGCCCAGAGCGTGGTGAAGCAAAACATTGTGTTTGCCCTAAGTTTTGTGGTGGTGTTGCTAGTCCTAAATTTTGCTGGTGACATGACCTTGCCCTTGGGGGTACTGGGCCATGAAGGCTCCACGGTGATGGTCACCCTGAGCGGCCTGCGGCTGCTGAAAGGCTAAGGGAATGCACGCTGGTTCAGCCAGTGTGAAATTGCCCTATTGCCGCACAATGGCTCAGCTAAGGCCCCAGCCGAGGCTAACCCGATCGGCCCAGCGGCCATCTGGGGGCATAGCCTAGGGCCTCGGCAGTACTATAGATCAACGGTGCGGCCCGATCGCCGCCCGGGGTGTTTCGTCAGCCCTACCCCGATGGATCTCTTTGACCACAGCCGCCAGGCCCAGATTGCCCGCGATGCCCCCCTGGCGGCGCGGCTGCGACCCCGCACCCTTGATGAATTCATTGGCCAAGATGCAGTCGTCGGGCCGGGGCGACTGCTGCGGCGAGCCATTCAGGCCGACCAGCTTTCCTCGCTGATTTTTTTTGGCCCACCTGGTACGGGCAAAACCACCCTGGCCCAGATCATTGCCAACACCACCAGCGCCCACTTCATCGCGCTGAATGCGGTGCTGGCGGGGGTAAAAGATATTCGGGAGGCGATCGCAGCCGCCCAGGAGCTGCGCGGTCAGTACGGCAGGCGCACGATTCTGTTTGTCGACGAGGTGCACCGCTTTAACAAAGCCCAGCAGGATGCGCTGCTGCCTTGGGTGGAAAACGGCACGGTGATTTTGATTGGGGCCACCACCGAGAACCCCTTCTTTGAGGTCAACAAGGCGCTGGTCAGCCGATCGCGCATTTTTCAGCTCAAGCCGCTGGAGGCCGCAGACCTGTACCGGGTGGTGGAGCAGGCGCTGGCGGATCAAGAGCGGGGCTACGGCGATCGCCCCATTCAGCTCGAACCCGATGCGATCGATCACCTGGTGAACGTCGCCAATGGCGACGCCCGCGCCCTGCTCAATGCCCTGGAGCTAGCGGTGGAAACCACGCCCCCCGACGAATCGGGCCACATTCACATTCCCCTGGCGGTGGCGGAAGACTCGATTCAGCAGCGGGCGGTGCTCTACGACAAAGAGGGCGATGCCCACTTCGATACCATCAGCGCCTTTATCAAAAGCGTGCGCGGTTCCGACCCCGATGCGGCCCTGTACTGGCTGGCCCGCATGGTCTACGCGGGCGAAGACCCCCGCTTTATCTTTCGCCGTCTGGTGATTTTGGCCAGCGAAGACATTGGCCTGGGTGATCCCCACGCCGTTACTGTCGTCACCAGCTGCGCCGCCGCCTTCGACCGGGTGGGCATGCCCGAGGGGCGCTACCCCCTGGCTCAGGCGACGCTGTATTTAACTACCGCGCCTAAATCTAACAGCACCATGGGCTTTTTTGACGCCCTAGCCGCCGTCGAGCACGAGCGCGAAGCGGAGGTGCCCAACCCCATGCGAGACGGCAACCGCGACAGCAAAGGCTTTGGCCACGGCAAAGGCTACCTGTACCCCCACGCCTACCGCGACCACTGGGTCGAGCAGCAGTATTTGCCCAGCGGCTTGCAGGGGCAGGTGTTCTACCAGCCTTCCGACCAGGGCTACGAGGCGAGCGTTCAGACCCAGGTGGCCCAGCGGCGCGAGGCCCAGCTAGCGGCGATGGTCGACGGCGGCGGTGCCCTACCGGAATCGCTCACCTACAGCCCCGACGACCCAGCCCGCGATCGCTGGCTGCAGCGCACCCTCAGCCAGGCAGGTGAGCAGCTGGGGCAGGTGCGCGATCGCATTTTTGAGCTGGCCCCGCCCCAGCGCCACCACCGCATTCTCGACCTCAACGCCCGCACGGGGCTGCTCACCTGGGAGGCCCTGCGCCGGGTGCCCGAGGGCGGTGTCTATGCCCGTGTGCACACCGCCCAAGATCAGGTGGCGCTGGCAGAACAGGCGGCTCAGCTGTCCGAACTGATCCGCCCCGTACTGGTCCATGCCGACTTTGAGGCCCTGGCGGCCTACCTGGAGGCGCACACGCCGGGGGTGCGCTTCGAGCGAATTGTGGGCCGCAATGCCTTTAGCCAGGTGGTCAATCGCGATCGCTTCATCGAGATTGTGCAGGCGTTTTTGGCGATTGAGGGGGTAGTGGTGCTGGCCGAAACCATCCCCCGCCACAGCCAGCGCATCTCGGACCTGGTAGATGCCAGCGGTTTGAGCAAGGCGCTGGTCAAGCGCTGGCACCAGGCCGACGAGGCGATCGCCCACTCCACCACCGACCCCCGCTTCAACTGGCAGGCCGACACCCTACAAACCCTCTTTCGCAAAGCAGGGTTTACCGTTCAGCTCACTGAAGACATTCTGCACAGCAGCATTTATGTGTCTTCGGCGCTGCTACAGCGGTGGTTTGCGTCTGGCGGCACCCCACCCAGCTATCGCGATCAGCTGGCTCAGCATTTATTGGAGAAGGACATTGCCACCATTCAGCAGAGTTGCCAGCGGCAGCTCCAGGGCAAGACCGTGCAGTGGCGATCGCCCCTGGTCTACCTGGTAGCCAAGGTCAGCGCGTAACAACGGCCCATCAAAATACAGGGTCACGACGTAAGGACATAAACCAGAATGCGGAGCAGATCCTCTAGGTCAGCGGGTACCCGGTAGAGATTGAGATCTTGGGTGACATGGCGAGACTTGCGATCGAACTGGCCGAACTGCCAGATATTGCCTGTAGAAATAGCCCCTTGCAGAACGGTTTGATCTGAGTCGATCCACTGATCAAGGGCAATTAATTCAATTGCAAGCTGCACAAAACCGCGCTCCAGATCTTCGTTTTTAGCCTCAATTACCAAAAACGTATCGCCATTTTGTAACAAGTAATCGAGCGATCCTTTGAGCTGATTACTCACCGCTACGGGGTATTCCACATTGAGAGTCGCCTGGGTGTAGTGCAACACATCGGTTAGCACTGGGGCAATCAAAAACTCCCGGCGGGCCATTTCGCTAGTTAGGCTTAGACGGGGCAGGCTTTCCTCAATGCGGGTTTTGAGGTCAGTTAAGCGATCGAGGGAGCCAGCGTGGCGGGGCAAAGTCAACGACTGCCGCTGCAGCGTAACGCCAAAATACGCCAAAATATCCTGTGGCGCAAAGTTGAGCTTAAAGTAATCTGCAAAGGTATAAGACTGATCGGCCTGGATAATGGCGGCTCTAGGCATATCACAAACCGTTTATTGAAAGAGTTCCAGCAGGGCTTGGGCCGATTCTAACGTATCGGCTTCGATCGCAGGTTTATCCTGCCGCCAGCGCAGAATGCGGGGAAAGCGCACCGAAATGCCCGACTTGTGGCGGGTTGATTTTGCAATACCCTCAAAACCAATCTCAAAAACGTGAACTGGCTCGACCGATCGCACCGGCCCAAACCGCTCCGTCGTGTGGCGGCGAATCCACTTGTCTAGGGCGTCGATTTCGGCATTGTCTAGCCCGCTGTAGGCTTTGGCAAAGGGCACCAGAGTTTCGCCCTGCCAGAGGGCAAAGGTGTAGTCGGTAAACAGGTTGGCCCGCTTGCCGCTGCCCGCCTGGGCGTAGATCAGCACCGCATCGAGGCTCATGGGGTCAACCTTGTACTTCCACCAGTAGCCGCGCTTGCGGCCCACCAGGTAGGGGCTATCGATCGCTTTTACCACCAGCCCTTCGGCTCCCTGCTGGCGGGAGTTTTCGCGCAATTCGGCCAGTTCGGCAAAGGAGTGGAACTCTAAAGGAATGGATTGGTGGAGGTTGGGGGCGGTGTGCACGGCCAATAGGGTGGTGAGGGATTGGGTGCGATCGCCCCAGCTTTTCTCCCGGATATCCACGCCGCCGAACTCCAGCAGATCGTAGGCGATGAAGTGCACCGGGTTTTGCTCCATCACCTTTTTGCTGACTTTCTTGCGGCCCAGGCGCTTTTGCAGATGGTTGAACGACAGCGGCCTATTGTCTTGCCAGCAGAGAATTTCGCCATCCATCACAATGCCGTTTGGAAAGGTCGCCATCATTGCTTCTATTTCAGGAAACTGAGCCGTCACCAGGTCTTCGCCCCGCGACCAGACAAATACCTGGTCGTCCCGCTTGATCACCTGGGCGCGAATGCCGTCCCACTTCCACTCGGCCCGCCAGCGCTCAAAGTCTTCGCTCTGAAATTTGGCTTCGTCCAGCGACGTGGCCAGAAAGAACGGGTAGGGCTGGCTGGGGGCATTCTGCGTTGCTTCCTCGCTGGTTAGGTTGGCATAGAACTCGACTGTGGGGGTAAACTCGCCCATCAGGCGGTGGGTCAGCACGGGTTCTGAGATGCCCGTGGCGGCAGCGAGACCTTTGATCACCAGCTTTGCCGATGCGCCGACCCGAAAGGCTCCGGTGAGAATTTTGTTGAGGACAAAAACCTCGGTGTTATCCAGCGCTGCCCACCAGGAAACGATTAGATCGCGGCGTTCGTCGTCGGTCTCCATTGCCTTGACCATCGGAATAATTTCCTCCATCCACTGGTGCAAGGGGATGGAATTGGGGAAACGGGATTGAGCATCGCCATCAACCTCGGTAGGGGCAAACGGCCGTTTGCCCCTACCGGGAACAGCGCTATTTTTAGGGGACTGCCCCGCCAAATCTACATCGCGCAGCAGCAGGGCGATTACCTCTGCTGAGTCGCCCACCTGGGCGTAGCAGTCTTTGAACAGCCATTCGGGAATGTCGGAAATTTGCAGAAACACATCTCGCAGCACCCGCGACGTTACCGTGCGGCGGCGAGTTTTGCCCAGCAGCAGGTAGAGCGCCCAGACTTTGTTGGCGGGGTCGGCGGCTTGAAAGTAGGCCTGTAGCGA
Source organism: Nodosilinea sp. LEGE 07298 (assembly GCF_015207265.1). Lineage (GTDB taxonomy): Bacteria > Cyanobacteriota > Cyanobacteriia > Phormidesmidales > Phormidesmidaceae > Nodosilinea. The sequence continues at coordinate 6,481 of NZ_JADEXE010000278.1, forward strand.
TCGCACCTTCTCATTGGTCGAGGTAGTGGCATCTATATCCTGAAAAAGCTGGGTAAATCGCTGCATGGCTGGCAGAATGGGCACGGGTAATTTTGCTCATCCTACTGTTCTTGTTCGGCCTCTGCCTTCTGGCTAGCGACGTGGACTAAGGCATCGCCCTGGTTAACCAGCGGATTTTGGCCGTGCCCAATGACGATACCCGCTATGGGGCTGCGCACCTGCACCGGCTTATCGCCAAAGGTATCGCTGATAAACCCCATGGGCTGGCGCTGTTTGACCTCGTCACCCAACGCTATACAGCGGTGCCAAATGCCACTACGAGAGGCCCGCACCCAGCGAGTTTGTTGCGCTTCTACCGTGGGTGGTGGCGGTGTATCGATAGGGGCGACCATGCCCAGGTAGGCCATCACCCGATAGATGCCGTCTACCCCAGTTTGAATGGCCGCTTCGTCGAATCGCAGCGCCTCGCCCGCTTCGTAGAGCAGGGTGGGAATGTGGCGCTTGGCGGCGGCCTGGCGCAGCGAGCCATCGCGGTGAGAGGCGTGGATAATGACCGGGGCACCAAAGGCTTTGGCAAAGGCGTAGGTGGCTGGGTCTTGCAGGTCGGCCCGCACCTGGGGCAGGTTGATGCGGTGAATGGCCGCCGTGTGCAGGTCGATGCCGTGGGTGCACTGGCTGACCACTTCGCGCATAAACAGGGCCGCCAATCGACTGGCCATCGACCCCCGGCTAGAGCCCGGAAACGACCGGTTCAGGTCGCGGCGATCGGGCAGGTAGCGCGACTGCTCTAGTAGGCCAAAGATATTCACCACCGGCACCGCGATCACTGAGCCACTCAGGCGGCTGGGCCTGAGCGCCTTCGCTACCCGACGAATAATATCAACTCCGTTAAGCTCGTCGCCGTGGATGGCGGCGCTTAGCCACAGGCGCGGCCCCGGCTTTTTGCCGCTGATCACCGTCACCGGCAGCGACATCATGGTGCCGGTGGTGAGGCGGGCGATCGGCAGGTCAAGTCGCACTCGCCTGCCGCGAGGAATAGTTTCGCCCCCAATGGTGAGTGGGGAGAGGGGAAAAGCCGTCGAGGCTGTCAGGCTGGCCGCCCCCATGTGCTGCAGAGACTCTGGTGTGGGTTTGCCCAAGGCAACCTCCAAACACAACCGGCAAACAAAGGAGGGTTGCTGTGCCGCCACTATAGCCAATTCGGGTCGGGATGGGCCGAAAAATTGTTGGGCTTGGGACTGGGGCTTAGGTTTGCGATCGCCCCCTGCCCTTGACAGAATGCCGTAAACCTCATTAACTTGAAGTCATAACGATTATGAGTAAGCAGTTGGGAGATGTGTAATGGTGAAGTTTGTAGGTATTGCCGGGAGTCTGCGGTCCAACTCGTACAGTCAGCTGGCGCTGGGGCTGGCCTGCGATCGCCTGCGCGCCCTGGGGGCCGAGGTTGAGCAACTCGACCTGCGCGAGATGGATTTGCCCCTCTGCCACGGCGGCAAAGAGTATCCCAATCATCCCGACGTGGCCCGGCTGCAGCAGGCCTTTCTGGAGGCTGACGGGTTTGTGCTGGTGACGCCGGAGTACCACGGCAGCGTTAGCGGCGTGCTCAAAAATGCGCTCGATTTGATGAGCTTTGAGCAGCTCGATGGCAAAGTGGCTGGGGCGATCAGCATCCTGGGTGGCCAGTCGAACAACAATGCCCTCAACGATCTGCGCACCATTCTGCGCTGGGTTCATAGCTGGGTGATTCCGGAACAGGTGGCGATCGGTCAGGCGTGGCAGGCCTTTGATGACCAGGGCAAGTTGACCGATGAAAAGCTCTCCCAACGCCTTGACGGGTTTGCCCAGAGCCTGTTTGACAACACCCGCAAGCTGCGCGGAGTTGATTAAGGGATTCGCCCCCAGATAAGTACCAGCTAAAATAGCTACTCCATGATGGATTCCCGCCTGCGCGGGAATGACGTTGGGACTTTATTAACTTGCGCGTCCCGGAGTAACCTCTTCCCAACCCAGCAGCGCGACGATCTGCTGGGCCAGGGTGAGGGGGTACCCCTGTTAAGGTGAACGTTTGTTCTCCTTTTGCTTGAGGAGCCGAGCGGTGGCAACATGGGGATGCTTCGGATTAAACGGCTCCTTTTTAGCAGGTTTTTTGGGACCTCTGGGAGAGGACGAA
>NZ_JADEXE010000279.1 GCF_015207265.1 Nodosilinea sp. LEGE 07298
CGCCCCGAGAGCACCAAGACTCGCCCCCACCAGCAGCGCATTCCCCTCAAGCTGCCTGCTACCGCCGCCGGGCTGAAGCAGATCGAGCGAGAGGCCAAGGTGATTGCTGCCCAGCTAATTGAGCGGCGGTTTAGCTGGGCTGATTACCTGCCTCAGGCCGAAGAGCTACCGCCCGAAAGCGTACCCCTAGCCGAGTGGGTGGCCCAGTTTGAGGCTGATGTGCTGGCCCGTGCTGGCCCCGGTGCCGCCGCCCTGGCCTCGCGCAAAACCACCTGGGAGAAAGCCTATGCCCCCTACCTCAAGAAGCTCCTGGCCCAGACCGAACAGCAGCCCCGGCAGTCTTTGGAGGCGGCTATTGTCGCTACGCTCAAAGCTCTACCGACCCACTCGCGCAGCCGCCAGGTGGCCTGCACGGCTCTGAAGGCCTTTGCCGACTTTCAAGGGGTGGCGCTGTCTGAGGAGATTGACAAGCTGGGCGGTCAGTACGGCAGCGGTAAGGCCCAGCGACGGCTGTTGCCCTCCGACGAGGTCATTGTTGAGTGGTGCGATCGCATCCCTAACCCGGCTTGGCGCTACGTGTATGGGGTCATGGCCACCTACGGCTTGCGCAACCACGAGGTGTTTTTCTGCGACTATCAGGGACTGCATCGGGGCGACCCCGAGGGCCGCATTACCGTGCTCGAAACCACCAAAACGGGCCTTCACGATGTGTGGCCCTTTTACCCCGAATGGGTCGATCGATTTAGTCTGCGCCAGGGCCATCTGCCGCCCATCAATACCGACCTGACGACGACGACGCTACAGCGGGTTGGCCAGCAGGTGGCGATTCAGTTTAAGCGCTACGGAGTGCCTTTCTCACCCTACGACCTGCGCCACGCCTGGGCGGTGCGTACCATTCACTTTGGTTTACCCGATACGGTGGCGGCTCACATGATGGGCCACTCGGTTGCCATTCACAACCGCACCTACCACCGCTGGATTACTCACCGTGATCAGCGCCAGGCGGTGCAGACCGCCCTACAGCAGCACCCCTGGCAGGCTCCCATATAGCATCTCAGCAGCACATGTAAGCCACTTTGGGTAGAGAAGATTGAAACTTAACGATATGCTAAGAACCATCACGAAATAGTTTGTGCCTATAGATTTAGCTCAAGGATGCTGATGTTTTAGCTCTGGCAGAGTGGTACCCGCAGTCCCAAGCTGACGATGCCATCTATGCCGTAGGGATGTGCCTCACCATGAAAATTTTACTTGTTGAGGATGACCTATCCACCCGAGACCTGCTGGTGTTTCACCTGACAGCGGCCCGCTACACCGTTGAGCAAACTGCCGATGGCATTACTGCCCAGGAGTTAGCGGTGCTGTGGAACTACGACCTGATTTTGCTCGATGTCAATATTCCCCGCCTAGATGGCCTTAGCCTGTGCCGCCAGCTGCGGAGTCAGGGGTTATCGACCCCTATTTTGATGCTCACAGCCCAGTCTGGGGATGAAGACGTCATTACCGGGCTGGACGCTGGTGCGGATGACTACGTGACCAAGCCCTTTGAGGTATCGCAGGTGCTGGCTCGCATTCGCGCTCTGCTGCGACGGGGGGCACGGGCAACGATGATTCCATCGCTAGTGTGGGGTCAGCTGTGCCTTGACCCTACCCTGGCTCAGGTGACCTACGGTGACCAGGTGGTGCCTCTAACGCCCAAAGAGTACAGCCTGCTGGAGTTGTTTTTGCGTCATCCCCAGCGGGTATTTAGCCGTAGCACCATTCTCGACCACCTATGGACCATCGATGATTCACCCACTGAGGGGGCGGTGACCAATCTAGTGAAGGATTTGCGCAACCGCCTCAGGCGCAGTGGTGTGGTTGAAAACGTGATTCAGACGGTGTACGGCTTGGGCTATCGTCTTCGTGATTTGCCCTCGAATAATTTGGCCGAAACGGCAGTCCGCGTAGAAACAGCGCTGCGATCGCTTGACGCAGGTGGCTCTCATGGAGCGCGTGGGATTAACGGAGCCGTTCAACAGTCGGTCTCTGGTCCAGGGGCAGAGCGGATCTCGATAGTCCCAGAGGGCGCAGGGAAGACTGCATCTCTGGAGGCGATCGCGGCTCGGTTTCAGGCCTCGCTACAGGCGCGGCTGGCGCTGGTAGAAGCGGCGGTACGATCGCTCCAGGCCGGAGACTTACCTCCCCAACAGCGCGTCATTGCCCAGGACGAGGCTCACCGTCTGGCTGGAGGGCTGGGTACCTTTGGCTATGAAGAAGGGTCGACCCATGCCCGCCAGATTGAGCAGCTATTGGGCGATAGCGCTCTACAAACGCACCAAATTGACCAGATTTCGCGATCGCTGCTGGCCCTGAAACAAACCCTCGCCCTGACCCCTAAGCCCCCTGAACGATTACCGGAGCGATCGCCCGATGTAGTGGCAAATAGCCCAGCGAATACTGCCCCAGTGGTTCGCCATTGGGGGGTAGCGCTGTCGGTGGAGCCGGAGTTGCTCAATCGTCTTCAGACCGACGCTGTCGATCGGGGCTGGCACCTCGATCGAGCCACTAGTCTGACTGAACTCATGCAGGTATTGGCCCAGGGTAGGGCCGAGGCGGTGGTGATGACCCTTGATCAGGAGGCAGCCCTAGCCGACAAACTGGCCCCGCTGCGGGAGGTGAAGCATCGCTACCCTCGGCTGCCCGTGATGGTATTAACGTGCCACGAAAGCTTGGAGGAGCGTGTGCAGGTGGCCCGACTGCAGGGCGATCGCTACCTGGTGGCCCCAGCCACCCCTCGCCAGGTATTCGACAGCCTCGATCAACTCTTGCCCGACGCTCAGGCTCCCGAATCGCAGGTTATGGTGGTCGACAACGACCCGGTGACCTGCGCAGCCATTACCGAACTACTCACCCCCTGGGGGTTACAGGTTACCGAGCTAGGCGACCCCAGTCAGTTTTGGGAGGTACTGCGGCAAACCCAGCCCGACCTACTGCTGCTGGCCTTAGAAATGCCGACCTTTAGCGGCATCGACCTGTGCCAGGTGGTGCGCCAAGACTCGCGGTTTGGCAACCTGCCGATTTTGATGGTGGCGGCCCATCCCGATACGGTTACCGTGCGCCAGGTGTTTGAAGTGGGAGGCGACGATTTGATTGGCAAGCCGATTGTGGGGCCAGAGCTAGTAACGCGGGTGCTGAGCCGGATTGAGCGATCGCGGCTGCGCCAGCAAATCGAGCAAATGCGCCACCGCCAGGCTCTTTACTGGGATCAGCAAAACACCACCGATCTCCTGACGCAGGTCGCCAATGGCCCCCATTTTGATGCCTTTTTGCAGCAGCAGTGGGAGCGCCATTGCCAAGACCAGGCTCCTATCTCGCTTATTTTGTGTAGCCCAGACCACCTGAGACCCTACTACCAGATCTACGGCCAGCAGGCCGGGGATGCTGCTCTGCGGCGCATTGCCCGTACCCTACACCGCACCATTAATCCCAATATTGATCTGGTGGCCCGCTGCGGCGATGAAGAATTTGCGGTGGTGCTGCCCAATACCAATCTAGATGGAGCCCTCCGGGTCGTTTCGCGTATGCAGCAGGCGGTTAGCGATCTCAAAATTCCTTGCCCTGCTGCCACCGCCGAGCATATTACTCTCAGCCTGGGCATTGGCGGTACCACGCCCACCAAGACCCTGTCGAGTGATCACCTGCTCAAAACTGCTGACCAAGCCCTGCAAGACGCCAAGGTAAGGGGCGGCAACACCTTCTGCCTGTACCCGATGTGCTGATTTGAACTGGGCCTGGTCCGACATGAAGTTTTCCCTGCGAAATCTGCTGATTGTTCCCTTTTTGCTCCAGATTATCGGTATTACTGGAGTAGTGGGCTACCTGTCGTATCGCAGCGGTCAGCGGGCGGTGCAGGCTATGGTTAGCCAGCTGATGGCCGAAACCAGCCAGCGAGTCGAAGAAAGCTTGTCGGACTACATCAAAACGCCCCAACTCATCACGATAGTGAATGCCCATTTGGTGCAGCAGGGGCAGTTTAGCAGCACCGACCTGGCTGCTCTGGAGGGGCATTTTATCCAACAGCTCAAGCTACTTCCTGAGCTTGAGGGTCTGGCTATGGCCAACCAGGCGGGCGCTTTTTTAAATGTCGCTCGTTTAGACAATGGGGACTTGATACTGCGCCGCCGCAACATCACCGTCAATGACGGAGCCCTCTACCGCTACCGCATCGATCGCGAAGGGCAGAATCTAGCTGTTCTGGATCCGCCTAGGTTTGACTACGACCCCCAACGCGATCCCCCTGGCGATCCTTGGTACAGCGCTGCTCAGCAGTCGCCAGCTGGGCTATGGCGCTTGGTGGTATCTCTCAGTCAGGGGGTTGACCGGCCGCAGCTGATCATGGTGCGGTTTATGCCAATTCATAGTGAGGCGGGGCAGCTAGAGGGAGTGATTAGCACTGGTGTGTCGCTGGCAGAACTCGGTAATTTTATGCAAAGCACCATGTCTGGGCGGCGGGGACAGCTGTTTTTGATGGAGCCCAATGGCGATTTGGTCGCTACCTCTGCGGAAGATTTGCCCTTTGACCTCCAGGCAAAGGGCGATCATGCCCAAAATGTCGCGGTGCAACCTCGCCGCCTATCAGTGAGTCAGAGCACCAATAGTCTGACCCGCGCCGTCGCCCAAACCCTACTAGATCAGCACCAGGCCCTAAGCCGTATTCAGAGCCCCGCTTTTTCGGAGCTGCGGCTGGATGGTCATCGATATTTTGTCAAAGCAACTCCCCTGGGGGGAGAGCTGAACTGGATTTTGGTGACCGTCATCCCCAACTCTGAGTTTATGGTTAACATCTATGCCAACGTCGCCCGCACAGCGTTGCTGTGTGCCCTGGCGCTTATGGGGGCGATTGGGCTTGGGCTATGGACAGCGGAGTATATTACCCAACCGATCTTGTCGCTTCAGCAGGCTACTCAGGCCTTTAACAGCGGCATGGCTGTGGTACCCCCTACCCAGCCCAGCCGCATTCGAGAGGTAGAGGCACTGCGCCAGGGGTTTGACCATATGGTGGGGCAGCTGGTAGGGTCGTTTCAAAATCTCAAAGACAGGGAAAATACGCTGGCTACTTTTCTAAACGGCGTACCTGTGGCCATTAGTGTCCATGACCAGACGGGGCAAATGCTGTTTCTCAACGCCAAGGGCAAGGAGCTGCTGACCAATGGTATTGCTCTGGCCAGTGCTGAACAACTGGCAGAAACCTATCGGCTTTACCGGGCCGGTAGCCATGATCTGTACCCGACTGCCGAGTTGCCAGTGGTGCGAGGGCTGCGTGGCGAAACGGCCTACACCGATGATATTGAAGTCGATACCGGCGAGCGGCGGATGCCGTTAGAGGTGCACACTATCCCCGTGTTCAATGGCCAGGGGCAGGTCGTCTACTCTATCAATACCTTTCAAGACATTACCGAACGACAGCAGGCGGAGCAGCTGCGGGCCAACTACCAGCGTGAGCTAGAGCATCAGGTAGCTGAGCAAACCGCCTCTCTGTACGCTAGCGAAATTACTAAGCAGGCGCTGATTAATGCAATTCCTGATCTGCTGATGCGGCTGGGCCGTGACGGTCTGCCACGGGAAATCTACAACCTGGAGGCGGTGCACTGGATTGGCGACAAAACCAGTCTCTACAAGGCCACCATGTACGACAATCTGCCGGAACCACTGGCCCAAGAACGACAGCGGTGTGTAGAGCAGGCTTTAGCTACGGATACCATTCAGCGACAGGAGTACGAATTTATCGATCAGGGCCAGGTCTTTTGCGAAGAAGCGCGGATTATTCCAGTGACGCCGGATGAGGTTTTGGTGGTGGTGCGCGACATTAGCGATCGCCACAAGGTCGACCAACTCAAGGATGAATTCATCTCAATTGTCAGCCACGAGCTGCGCACCCCTTTGACGGCTATTCGGGGTGCCCTCGGCATTTTAGAGTCGGGAGTGTTGCACAACCGGCCCCAAAAGGCTCAGCAAATGCTGCACATGGCCCTCAACAACACCGAACGGCTTATTCGGTTGGTCAACGATATTCTCGACCTGGAGCGGCTTACCTCGGGCCGCATAGACCTTGGGCTAGAGCCCTGTCAGATTAAAGATTTGATTGCGCTGGCGGTGAATGGGGTAGAGGCGATCGCCGTAGAGGCTGGTGTAGCCCTGCATACCGTACCCTTTAGCGCTACGGTGATGGCTGCCCCGGATGCCATTGTGCAGACGCTCACTAACCTGCTGGGCAATGCGATTAAATTTTCTGAGCCGGGCAGTGAAATCTGGCTGATGACGGAGGTTGTTGCCTGTCCAGTCTCTGAGGATAAAAGCGCATTGCCTGAATCTTTGCGCCAACCCTTGCCGCCTCAGACCTTTCTCCAGGTGGCCGTTCGAGACCAGGGCCGAGGTATTCCACCCGATCGTCTGGAGCTTATTTTTGAGCGCTTTCAGCAGGTGGATGTATCGGACTCACGCCAGCGAAGCGGCACCGGGCTAGGGTTAGCGATTTGTAAGCAGATTGTGGAGCAGCACGGTGGGGCGATCTGGGCAGAGAGCCAGCTAGGCCAAGGAAGTACCTTTTACTTCACGCTGCCCCTAAAGACGTTATGAGCAAGCGTATTTTAGTGATTGATGACGAGCTGGATATTCGGGAGGTTGTTTGCCTATCGCTGGAAGAGTTCGGCGGCTGGCAAACCGACAGTGCGGGCTCGGGCCTGGCTGGCGTGCAAAAGGCGATCGCCGCCCCCTGGGATGCCATTTTGCTAGATATATCGATGCCCGATATGGATGGCTTTGCTGTGTATAGCGAGCTTCAGGCTAAACCCAAGACCCAGGCCATACCGGTGATTTTGCTAACGGCCAAGGTGCTGCCCAGCGATCGCGAACGATTTGCGACCCTAGGTGTAGCCGGGGTGATTGCTAAACCCTTTAACCCAGTCACGGTATGGAAACAGGTGGCGCAGCTTCTAGGCTGGACCATTGACCCTACAGCTAAGGATGGCATCTTGTAAAGGCGAACGACTATTTGCCCTTGACCGAGTCTGGACAAGCAACTAGGACGGGCAAACAATCGTCGCCTTTATGCCGGGGTAATCATGAGAACCAGGGCCTTTTTGTCGAGAGCCTGGACTTTACCGGCGTCGCCGATATCTTTCACGATTCTCTCAAGCAGCTCTCCGGCGCGATCGCGGTGCTGGTGCTCACGCCCACGCAGGCGCACCAAAAACTTAACCGAGTCTCCCTTCGAGAGCCACTCGACCGATCGCCGAATGCGGAGTTGGTAGTCAGACTCACCCACGTTGGGGCGCAGCTTGACTTCTTTCAAAGACGGCTTAGAGCTTTGCTTCTGCCGCTTACTCTGCTGGTACTGAAGCTTGCCGTAGTCCAAAATTTTGGCCACAGGCGCATCTTTGCCGTTAGAAACCACCACCAGGTCAAGTCCTGCATCCTCGGCCAGCGTAAGCGCTTCGCGAGTATCGATGAGACCCCGATTTTGGTTCTCCTGATCGATCAGGAACACCTGAGGTGAGCGAATTTGCCGGTTTACCAGTTGCGTCTTAGAAATAAGTCTTTCCTCCTCTCAAAATTCGACAGTTGGCCTGGAAGATGGCAGGAACATAGATGTCTGCCGGGCTGCTCGACCAAGCAGCCGTACCCCTAGAAGGGTATTATCCATCAAGATATCTCCATCAGGATATCCATAGAATAGCCTAGCTTTTAGGCTAGAGCTGTGTCTAAATATCCGGTCTTAACAAAACGGTAAATGCCTTATCAAGCCTGGGTTTGATCCCGCCGCTCCGGACATCTAACTAAGGATATAAAGCAAAAAAATAGAGGAGGCTCCATGGCCCTATATTTCGCCACCGTGGCCCGTGGGCTAGAGGCCTTAGCCGCCACCGAACTGAAAAATTTAGGGGCTCAGCAGGTCGAGCCAGGATTTTGCGGGGTGGCTTTTACGGGCGATCGCGCCCTGCTGTACCGGGTTAATCTGTGGTCGCGGTTGGCCTTTCGGGTCTTGGTCAAGCTGGCTGAGTTCCCTTGCTACGACGCTGATGACCTTTACCGAGGCATTCAAGCCATTGACTGGCGACCCTACCTGCCGCCTGAAACCACCTTCGCCGTCGATGCCACCGGCAAAAACCGCAGCCTTAACCACACCCATTTCAACGCCCTACAGGTCAAAAATGCGGTAGTAGATCAGCAGCGCCAGCACTGGGGCGAGCGATCGACCATCGATACCCAGCACCCCGAGGTGCGGCTGAATGTGCACCTGCAAGCCGACATCTGCACCGTTAGCCTCGATAGCTCGGGCAGCAGCCTGCATCGCCGTGGCTATCGCCCTGCCGTAGGGGCTGCACCGCTCAAAGAATCGCTAGCGGCCGCCTTGGTGACGCTGACCGACTGGCCTGGCGATGTGCCCCTGCTTGACCCCCTCTGTGGGTCGGGTACGCTGCCTCTAGAGGCCAGCCTGATAGCGTTAAACGTTGCTCCAGGTCTGTTTCGAGAAGAATTTGGTTTTCACACCTGGCCCGATTTTGACGGCGATCTGTGGGATGAGCTTTACCAGGAGGCGGAAGCGAGCCGCAAGCTAGAGCTAGGGACCTGGGTGGGAG
>NZ_JADEXE010000280.1 GCF_015207265.1 Nodosilinea sp. LEGE 07298
AAGCAGGGGAGTGAGGACGGTGTACACGGGGAGCGGCTTCGCTCAGGGTGGGGACTAGGAGGGGATAGGCCAGTTTGAGCGGTCGATCTGGACGTGAAACGCTTCTTCGGAGCCTTTGGGGTTAGGCTGAATTTGGCCCAGGTAGATTAGGTTAGAGATGCCGCCGGGTTCATGGGCAATCGTGCGAGCCCGAACGGTGGCAATCTGACCCGGCAGACCCAGACGGTAGGGCTTAAACAAGTTGCTGGCGGCCTGGCGCAGGGTGGCGTCTAGCGTCTCGGGGCTCATAGTGTTTGGCACTGTGATTACAATCTGACTGGCCCCCGAGTCGTAGACGGTGGTGTAGGGCATAGCCCCCGGCACAGCAATGCGGGAGAATGGCTCAAAGCTCAAGCCCAGGAGGCCCACCGTGAGCACGGCAGAGAACCCGGCTGCGCCGACGAGGCGAAACCGAATGCCCCACTTCAAGAAAAAGGCCAGCACCGCCAATAGGGCCAGGGCCAAGGTACCAAGACCAACCCACTGGGTGGCCACTAAAAAATCATCTGGGCTGAGCATTTCGCGATCGCATCCGTAGAGTTAAGGCAGCAAAAGAAAGTGGCTCATTAAAGATATCGCAGAAGCCCTGCTCCAATCCGGAAAAGCTCCCCTGGGTGATAACTACACCGTTCCTGATACCAGAGCTTTGAGCTGAAGATTGCCCCCTCAACGCCTGCTCTGGTATTTAGCAATACCCTTTGCCTTCATGATCCTATCAGCAGTTTTCCAGTCTTTGCGGTAAGGGGCGATAACTGGTAGCGATTGGAACGTGATTTGGGGGGCGATCGCGCGGTTAAGTCGCTAGCCTGGTCGAACGCCTGGGTCTAGGGATCGATCGCTCCCCTAGACCCATCACACACTGCAAAGACCTCTATTTTGGCCTGCGATCGACCGTTCCCCCGGCACCATCAAAACTCAATAAATTAGGTTGTAAACCTAACCAAGACAGGGTAAAACTTGAAGCCGTAGCAATAAACGATGGCGGCAGCGATGACACAGGTAGCAAGCACAGGTAGAAGCATAAGGCGACGGGGCGTGCGCGGGGTAGGGCTTTTGCTGCCTCTGCTGCTGCTGGGCTGCGGCTCATCTAAAGTAGCCCAGTGCAACCAGCTGGCCGAGGTGGTCAACCAAACCCAGGGCTTTATGCAGGAGTTTGAGGCCGAAATTCAAACCTTTAGCGAGAGTGCGGCCCAGGTCAAAAACCTGGACGACATTAAGCTAGCCGCTGGCCAGTACACCACCGCTGTAGATAAAGTCGTAACCAACCTCGACGGCCTGGTCGGCGATCTGCAATCTACTACCCTCCGCGACGAAGACCTCAGCCAGTTTAGAGATGAGTATGTTGGGGTGGTGCAGGGGTTTAGCACCGCCCTGACCGACGCCCGCGAGGCCATGGAGCTAGTGGTACAGGTCGAGTCTGAGGCCGAGCTACCGGCCAAAATTGAAGAATCGCAGCAGCAGACTATGACCGCAGTGGCCTCGATCGAAACGCTCTCTCAAACCGAATCACAGTTAATTAATGAGGTTAATGGCTACTGCGGTGCCGCCCAGCCGGTTGAACCGGCCGCGCCTACCGATCCGGCCGCGCCTGTCGATCCAGCCGCGCCTGTCGATCCGGCCGTCCCCCCCGCTGAGCCTACCGATCCCGGCTCTTAGCCTGATCTTTAAAAAAACGCAGCCTTTAGGCCACCTTCGAAAGGCCTAAAGGCTGGCCTGATCTAGCCTTCTTACCCGCTGGGCAAGAGTAAAGCTATGGCTTACGAGTACAGCTATTCCAGGCGTCTGAATCTAGTCGGCTTCTCCTCTAGTCCTCGATCGCGCGGCTTGTGACAAGCTCTAAAGCCCTAAGGTTCAGGGTTTAGGGTTTAGGGTTTAGGGTTCAGGGTTTACGGCCAGTCGTGAACCCTGAACCCCACTACGGGATGAGGGGTGGGTGAATGATGGACACAACTTAGAAACGCACAATTTAGCCCCATGGAATGCGCTCTAGCTCATTCCCGTCTGAGCTAGATTGCCTTAGCTAGATTAAATCAGAGCAATAGGTAATTGCTCTTTTAGGTCAAAATGTGAAGTATTTTCGACAACTAAATCTATACTTTGAAGCTGAAGCATCTTCTCTGTATAGAAAGCCGCAGCACATCTAGGCGTAGGCTATGTTAAGGGCATGGTCAGCCCCAGCTACAGGCTAGTTAGGGGGACTGCTCTGGCTGCCTGATAGCGCTAGGCCCTAGGCCTAGAGTGCTGATACTGTTGTGCTCGGCTAGCCTTTGAAGCGGTAATCTAAACTATCAACTCAGATGGTTTTAGATAACTCGAACCGGCTTCTTTCTTCTTAAGCTGCGATCGCAGCCTCTGCATGGTCTTCCCTGAGTGTTCCCTGTAAGTTACTGAGGCTAAAAATTCTGTAATTTACCTAGTCTGAGTAATCGCCATCCTGTGACCTATCAGTCTCAAGTTCCGCCCGATCTAAAACAAGACCTGCTGCGTGCCGTAGACAATAGCCCCGCAGACTGGATTCTGCTAAACCTAGCCCTTAGCACCATGAAAATGGGAGGGCATCGCTATGGAGCTTTTTTAGACGCCGCCACCACTGCCGCCAAGCTCGCTATCTACAGCACCTTTATCGAGCAGGGCAACAATATTCGTAAAACCGGCTTTCTGTACCACGTTGAACCCAAACGAGTCAAAGCCATTGTCCAAGAGATTCAGGTTGCCCTGGCAGAGGGCCAAAGCCTGAAAGTGCTCAACTCAAAAGAACCCTACTACCTGATTGCCCTCCCGTTTTTGTGGCAGGAGCACTTTCCCTGTAACGCTACCGACGCACGGGTACGCATTCAGGGGTTGACCCCTGGCGAGCGCAAAAGCATTGAAGAAAGCCTACCCTCTAGCGCCCCTCAAGCCCGCATTTTAGACCAGGTCGAGTTTACCGAACTGATGGAACTGCTCCATGAAATGTCGCAGGAGGAACTGCCGAAGGGACAGCGCATGCCCTGTAGCGACGCCCTGCTGTCTCACATCAAGTTTCGGCTGCTGCACTCGGGCACCGTCATTCAGATTGATTCGCCCCTGGTAGATATTCCTCTATATGCTTTGGCCAGCGCCTCTTACTCGCCCAAGGGAGAGCAGGAGCGCGTATTTGCCATGATTGACGACGTAGCCCGCTATTTTGGCCTGCTACAGGCTTGGGTACGCGAAGAAACCGGTGTACTGCGTGGGGTCGAGGTCTTTGACATCGACCCCACGCAGCGCCAGGTGGCCCTAGAAGAACTTGATGAAATGCTGCGCGCCTGGGCCGACAAGTATCACCAGGATGGCGGCATGCCTATGGTGCTGCAGTTTGCGGCTGGCCGCCGAGAGTACGACTAGTGGGGATATTTAAGACTATTCAAGCCGTCTCAATATCCCTAGTACTCGAAGGCTGAAATAAGTCCACTATTCCGGCTCGCTTGGCTCCCTAGCTCCCCGGCTCCCTCGCGATTGGCATTAGTCACCACACTTATGCCGCTGTCTACTAGTAACGTATGCGATCGGGCTAATCCTCACTTCAGCCTGGGCTAAACTAAGGGTGTTGTAAAGAAGTGTAACGTTATGGCCCCTGCCTCTTCGTCGTCTGGCCGTCGAGTCGTGGTCGTGGGGGCTGGTATAGGTGGGTTAACGGCTGCGGCGCTACTGGCCCATCGGGGCTATGCCGTACGGGTGTTTGACCAGGCCCAGGTGGCCGGGGGGTGCGCTTCAACCTTTAGGCGGCGGGGCTTTACCTTTGATGTAGGGGCAACCCAGGTGGCGGGGCTAGAGCCGGGGGGCATTCATCGCCAAATTTTTGGCGAGCTTGACTTGCCCATGCCTGAAGCGACCCCCTGCGACCCGGCTTGCGCGGTGTTTTTGCCGGGGGAAACTGAGTCTATTCGCGTGTGGCGCGACCCTGCCGCCTGGCAGGCCGAGCGGCAGCGGCAGTTTCCGGGCAGTGAGCCATTTTGGCAGCTCATGCAGCGGCTATTTCGGCCCAGCTGGCGGTTTCAGTCTCGGCAGCCGGTATTGCCTCCCCGCAGCCCGTGGGATCTGTGGCGACTGACCCAGGCGCTGCGCCTCGATACGCTGGTAACGGTGCCCTATACCTTTACCACGGTAGGTCAGGTGCTGCGACAGCTGGGACTAGGGGGCGATCGCCGCCTCAAGACCTTTCTCGACCTTCAGCTTAAGCTCTACTCTCAGGTCAGCGCTGACGAAACCGCCGTGCTCTACGCCGCCACCGCCCTGAGCATGTCCCAGGCTCCCCAGGGCTTGTGGCACCTCCACGGCAGTATGCAGGTCCTCAGCGACAGCCTAGAAAAAGCGCTGGTGCGTGACGGCGGCCTGGTGCAGCTCAACCATCGGGTGCAGCAGGTGCATACCGACCAGGGCAGGGTGACGGGGGTTAAAGTAGAGAATCAAAAAACTGGATGCACCTGGGTGGAACCCGCTGACCACGTTGTGGCCAATGTAACCGTGCAAAATCTGGTGCAGCTGCTGGGTGATGAAACCCTTCACGGCTACCGGCAGCGGGTCGAAGCGCTGCCTTCTGGCAGCGGGGCCTTTGTGCTCTACCTGGGGGTTGATGCGGCCGCCATTCCAGCCAACTGTCCGCCCCACCTGCAGTTTTTCTACAACTACGACGGCCCAATCGCCGAAAACAACACGCTTTTTGTTTCAGTTAGCCGCCCCGGCGATGGTCGCGCCCCCGACGGCAGGGCCACCATCGTAGCTTCGTCGTTTACTGATATTGCCCCCTGGTGGCAAACCAGCGACTACAAGGCGATGAAACAGGCGTACACCGATGGCGCGATCGAGCGGCTGTCTGGCTACTTTGACCTTCAGGCTGACCACATTATCCATATCGAGGCCGCCACCCCTCGCACCTTTGCTCACTTTACCGCCCGCGACCAGGGCACCGTTGGTGGACTGGGCATGCGGGTAAGCACCTTTGGCCCCTTCGGCTTTGCCAACCGCACCCCGGTGGGAGGGCTGTGGCTGGTGGGCGATTGTACTCATCCTGGTGAAGGTACAGCGGGTGTAAGCTACTCAGCTCAAACTGTCGTGAAGCAGATTGAGGCCCTCTAGAGCCAAAGTAAAAAGCAGAATGGGGTAAATCCTCAAGAAATCTTTAAAAAATGCATCCCCCATAGCTGAGAAGATTGCCCCTGACCTAGGTATTATTGACGAAACCTATGACCAAAAGTTTGGGATGAACCTCGGTAAAATTTACTACCCGGTATTGTTTATGGTGTCAGGGTAAGTTTGTATACTCCGTTGTTTGCCCCACTGCTTATAAAATTGATGGTCAAGGTTGGCTCCCGCTGGGTTGCCGCTACGTCTACCGCCCTCACAATCAGGTCAGCAGCATGAGTCCCTGGGATTCCTTAGATTCGTGGTCAAACTACTCTAGCCGCCCTCCGGCTAGCCTAGAAGACTTGCTCTACCAGCACTGGCAGTACTGGCGCAAGCAGGAGGCTCCCCACGAGCTGATCGATCGGTTTCGCCGCTTGTTTCTCAATGTGAGCAGCTATCCAGACAATTCGGTAGCCAATGCTCTGCTGAGTCTGTCTGAACAAGACACCGCCGATCGCGAGTTCAAGTATGTGCTCAACCGCTGCTGCTATACCCTGATTAACCTTTGGTACACCCAGCCCCGCGATCACTGGGCGATTCCAGAACTGGTGAGGCTGTTTGAGGAGCTGCCCCCCTCCAGTGGTGCTAACCCCAGAGCCCAAAAGGTCTACAACCTGGTCAAGGAGTTTCCCCAGACTGAGCAGTACGCCTCGCTGGTGCGACTGCAGCAAATTATGGGCCAATCGCGAGAGGCCGAGGTTCCTCTGGCGACGGTGACCGAAGAGCAGCCCCTGGCTCATCGCATTCGCCACTATCCATTTCTATACGACAACAGCTTACTGACCAAAGATAGCGGTCAAGAGCAAAAGCAAAATATCACCGACCTGCGCCGCCGAGCCGAGACTGACTTGGGTATTCGTCTGGCTCGCTACCATGCTCAGAAACAGGTTCCGGGCCGGGCCGGGCCGGTGGTCAACCCTACGCTGCTTGATGCCACTGGGCTAGAGCAGGCGCTCAACTTTTACACCGGCAAAATTAATGGCCGCACCCACCGCGATCAGGCTCGCTGGTTTGCCACTTACAGCAAAACCGTACGCTCGTTTCGCGACTTTAAAGATGAGTTTGTGGACTATTTAATCGGCCCTATTGCTGCAACAGAGCCGAAGTACAGCGGCAACCACTTTACCCGCAACCTGCGCCAGTACCTGCGCGAAACCCTGGCTGAGTTCGACGCTCAGCCCCTGAACAGCTTTATTCTGGTTGAAACCTGCCGTCGCCTGCTCAATTTTTTGGTGGTCGACAGCCCCCAGCGCCCCGTGTTTCGCAACTTTCGTCACCTGGTCAACGACGTGGGCCACACTCTGACGATGGGCCTGCTGCTGCGGCTGGTGCTGTTTTGCTCAGCGGCTAAGCCCTGGCTAGAACGCTGCTTTTCGGTGCTGTTTAACCTGCACGAGCGCCGCACCTGCAAAGAGGTCCCCTGGCTGGTCACCAGCCTGGAGCACGCTAACGTGGCGTTAATTACCAATTTTGGCGACGTGGGCTATCAGTTCTAAGCTCTATTTTTGCAGTTGCTCAAGCTGTCTGGGATGATGGCCCTGGGAATCGGCCAAAGTGGGCCGAGTTAAGGGCTGTTAGGCACTGACACGTTAAGGAGAACTGCATTGGCAAAGGGATGGATTTGGGTTAGACGGGTCGCGATTGTTGCTATAGCAGTGGGCCTGGTCTTGCGCTTTGCCAATTTGGACCGCAAGGCCTACTGGCACGATGAAGCCTACACCAGCCTGCGGGTAGCAGGCTATATGGGGCCAGCGGTGGGTGAAGCGGTCGTCGATCGCCCCGATTTGACCGCAGCAGATCTACAGCGCTATCAGCAACTACCGCCAACGCCATCGCTGGTAGACACCTGGAATGCACTATCGGCCCATCCCGAGCATCCTCCTACGTACTACCTGCTGGCTCACGGCTGGGGGCGACTGTTTGGGGCATCGGTAGGCGGCTATCGGGCGATCGCAGCTATTTTCGGGGCGATCGCCCTGCCGGTCATGTTCTGGCTGGCGCGACAGTTGTTTCCCCTACAGCCCGCGATCGCCTGGATTGCGGTAGCCCTGATGGCGACATCGCCCGTACACATCATCTATAGCCAGGAGGCCCGTGAGTACACCCTCTGGATAGTGGGATTGTTGCTGGCCAATGGTGCTCTGTGGCGGGCGCTGCAACAAAAGGCTCTCTCTGCCTGGATCCTTTATGGGCTGACTCTGGGGCTGGCCTGGTACGGCTCGCTGATGACGGTTTTGCTGGGGCTGAGTCACCTGGTGTTTATGGCGCTGAGCGAACGCCGCCGCCAGGCCTGGGTAGGGTTTGTGACGGCCCATGCCCTGGGGTTGGGGCTGTTTATCCCCTGGATATGGACGATTGTTAACCAGTGGGAACGGCTGCGATCGGTCACAGACTGGAGCAATGCACCGGCACCGCTAGACTTTTTGGCCAAGCTCTGGGCGCTGCACTACAGTGCCGTTTTAATCGATTTCAACGTTCCCCTAGACCATCCTTTATCGCGGCTGGGACCGGCGCTGGTATTGGGCCTGGTGGCGATCGCCCTGGTCTATCTATGGCGCAGCTACCCGCGCTCGACTGCATTGTTCTTGGGCTGCGGGCTGCTGATTCCGCCGCTGGTGCTGATTGGCAACGACGTGGTTAGGGCGGCACAACTCTCTCGCAATACCCGATATTTCTTTCCGTCGCTAGTGCTCCTGCCGCTGGCGATCGCACCCCTGATCAACCACTGGCTGACGGCGTCTCGGCGGCCAACCAGGGCAATGGGCGCTACCCTGCTGGCCCTGCTTCTCACCCTGGGAATTGCCTCTGGCGTCGCGAACAACCAGGCCTTGACCTGGTGGAATAAGACCGTAGGCTACGCCAATATCTACATTGCCCGCTACCTCAATCAGACCACTCAACCCCTGCTATTGATCGAAGCCAGCGGCGTTGCTCTCGGTGATGCCCTATCGCTCAGCCACTACCTCAGACCTGATACTCCACTGTGGCTGCTGCCCGATCAAGCGTTACCTTCGCCTGATCGGCTCCAAACTGTAATGGAGGCACGCCCTGGGACAACCCTGTTCGTGCTCCAGCCCTCATCAGTGCTGCGCAGTACCATTGTCTCTGGTTGGCAAATGTTGCCTACCTCAGATGGCCAGGTCTTTGGCCCCAATGACCTGGTACAGCTAATACCGCCCCAGGCTGGAATGTCACCGAATTAAGACTGGTGGGCAGTGCCCACCTACGGCAAAGCTATTTTTAAGGCTCAATAGGTGTTTCAGGGAGGTGACCTGCAAGCAGATGATGTATTCGCTAGGCTGAACACTAAAGTGCACCTGCTCTGCGATCTCATGCTAACCCTGACACACCTTTTGGAAGAGGCCAAGTGCTACGACAGCGTTCGGACGTTGCGCTGGCCCGACGGCGTTATCCGGTGTCCGAAGTGCGGCT
>NZ_JADEXE010000281.1 GCF_015207265.1 Nodosilinea sp. LEGE 07298
GACTGGGCTTGACCCACCCCTACCCCTCCCAGGAGGGGATTTCCCCGACTAATTCATCGGTGCCAAGGATATTTCCATTTATTGAACTACCGTCACCACATCGCCGTCTTGTAGGAACCCGACGCCGGAGGTGACCACCTGTTCCCCAGATTGCAGGCCCTGGAGAACTTCCACGCGGGCGGCGGTGTCGCCATTGGCGGCGATGCGGTTGCCCAGCTCCACCGTGCGGGCCTCCACCACATTGCCCTCGCCGAGCACAAACACCTGGGTGGTGCCGTCGGGCTGGGGCTGGAGGGCGACGGCGGGGATAGTTAACCCCTGGCGCGAGCTGGTAGTGACCTCGCCGCGCAGAAAAATGCCGGGCCGCAGCAGGTCGTTGGGGGGCAGGGTCACATTCACCGTCGCTACCCGCGTCGCGGCATCGACCACTGGGTTGATGGACTGCACCGTACCCTGGAGCTGAACGCGGCTGTCGGCATTGGACGTAATCGCGACGGGGGCACCGATCGCCACTCGATCGAGCTGGGCCTGGGGCACCTCGGCAGCCAGCTCCAGCTGGTTATTTTCAATCAGGGTGACGATGGGGCTACTCGGGGCTGAGACATCGCCCACGGTGGCCAGGCGCTCGGCTACGACCCCAGCAACGGGAGCGCGCACGGTGGTCTGGGTGAGCTGGGTTTGCAGGCGGTCGATGGCGGCCTGCTGCGATCGCACCCCCGCCTCGGCACTCTGCACCTCGGCCCGCGCCAGCGATACCGACTCGCGGGCATTGGCCGTTTCAGTGCGCTGGCGAGTCAGCTCCTGCTGGCTGACTGCCCCGCGATCGGCTAGAGACTGAATACGAGCCAGGTTGGACTGGGACTCCGCTAGGCTCGCCTGGGCCTGGGCCAGCGAGGCCTGCTGCTGGCTCACCTGGGCCTGCGATACCGTCAGCTGCGCCTGGGCCTGGCGCAGATCTGCCTGAAGGGTGGCGTCGTCTAGGGTCGCGATCGCCTGACCCGCGCTGACGGCATTCCCCTCGCGCACCAAAATTTGACGAATCTGTAAGCCGCTGGCCTGGGGCGCAATGGAGAGTAGGTCAATCGCTTGAACAGTACCGTTAATGGCCAAAGTATCGGCAACGGTAGCCGGGGTAGCGGGGTCTACCGTCACCGTTTGAGTAGCCACCGAGGCCGTCTCAGCCGGTTCAGGCGGAGCCGCCTCTCGACCACCCAGCAGGCGAGTGCCGACCAGGGTCAGCAGTACCCCCGCCCCCAAACCCAGCAAGATTCCCGACCAGCGAGGTGGTGTGCGGCCCGAAGCGGCTTCGCTATAGTGGATCATATCCTTCTCAGCAGACGAACCATTCGTAGCCTCCAGGGGATTAGACGAAGAGAGTTTTGGCACGGTTACACCCTTAGGCATCACACCTGGATAGGTTACGAAATGTTTATTTTCTCATTATGACTTAAACCCTTCCATCCTTGGGATCGCTTGATTTCTCAAGGAAATTGACCTCTTCTTCTGGTTTATGCGACCAATCTCATCATTTCTACTGACTCAAATCACATCCCTGAATCGGGAAGGTTTGGTCTAATAGCAGGATGTACCCAGTCCAGCTCGGGATCTGAAGCTTTCCCACCAGCAAAACTTCACGTCTGGACTTGGACTTGGTTTATCCACCGCGTGAGCTTTATCTACCCAGTCGTCACTGCTCTCTCACGCCAACGGCTCGACTCTAAAAAGGCAGGTCTTGGGAATGTTTAACGCGACCGAAATCCTCATCAGTGACTTCGTAGACAAGCTGCGGACTGGGTATCACCGCACCTATGGTGGCCAAAACCCAGACTACGAAGACATCATCGCCTGGGCAGGCAGCATGGCGCTCGAAAATATCGCCAACAGCGATGCGCTCTACCACAACGTTGAGCACACCGTTTTGGTTGCCCTGGTAGGCCAAGAAATTTTGCGGGGCAAGCACATTCGCGAAGGCGGCGTCACCTGCAAAGACTGGATGCACTTTATTATTTCTCTGGTCTGCCACGACATTGGCTATGTCAAAGGCGTTTGTCGCAGCGACCAAGACCGCAACCACCTCTACTCCACCGGCAAGGGCGAGGACATGGTGCCGCTCAAGCCTGGAGCCTCTGATGCGGCGCTCACGCCGTACCATGTGGACCGGGGCAAGCGGTTCATCGAAGAGCGCTTTGGCAATAACCCGGTGATTGATGCCAGCGTCATCAAGTACAACATCGAGCTGACGCGGTTTCCGGTGCCCAAAGAAGAAGACCACCAAGATACCCACAACTTTCCTGGGCTGGTGCGGGCGGCCGACCTAATTGGGCAGCTTAGCGACCCCCGCTACCTGAAGAAAATTGGGGCTTTGTACTACGAGTTTGAAGAAACCCGCCAAAACGAGTACTTAGGCTACGAGCACCCAGGCGACCTGCGGGCTAATTACCCCAAGTTCTACTGGAACGTGGTGCATCCCTACATTCAAGATGCGCTGCGCTACCTATCGCTGACCCAAGAAGGAAAGCAAATAATTGCTAACCTTTATTCAAATGTGTTTATGGTGGAGAACGAGCAAACCGTAATCCACACCTGATGTAGCTATGACCTGGTGGCGCAAGCTTAAAACCAACCGACTGGCTCAGGTAGGAGCGATCCTGCTGATTGGCCTCTATACCGTGGCGCTAGGGGCTGACTTTTTTGCCCCTTACAGCCCCTACGCGACGCAACCGAACGGATCGCTGCTGCCACCCACCCAGGTGTACTGGCGCGACGCCGAAACGGGGCGTTTCTTTCCCCATGTCTATCCCACTACCCAAGGGGCAGTAGATCTAGAAACGGGAGAGCGCGAAATTATCGTCGATCGCACTGAGCCTTCCCCTATTCGCATCTTTCACCGCAACGATGACGGGCGGCTAACGTTGTTCGATACCGTTGGCCCCGGCAAGCTCAATTTGCTGGGCACCGATGAACAGGCCCGCGACCAGTTCAGTCGGCTCGTCCACGGCAGCCGGGTTAGCCTCAGCGTGGGGCTGATTGGGATTGCCATTTCGTTTCCGCTGGGCATGCTGGTGGGGGGCATGGCCGGATACTTTGGCGGCGCGGTCGATGCCGTGCTGATGCGCTTTGTAGAAGTCTTGATGACCATTCCCAGCATCTACTTACTGGTAGCCCTGGCGGCGGTGCTGCCAGCGGGCATCTCCAGTAGCCAGCGTTTTTTGCTGATTATATTAATTACGTCGCTGGTGGGCTGGGCTGGGCTGGCTCGCGTCATTCGAGGTCAGGTGCTGTCGATTAAAGAGCAGGAGTTTGTGCAGGCCAGTCGGGTGATGGGCGGGCGATCGCTGTACATTATTACCCGCCATATTCTGCCGCAGACGGCGACCTACGGTATCATTGCCGCCACCCTGGCGATCCCCGGTTTTATTTTGGCAGAAGCTGTGCTGAGCTTTATTGGCCTGGGCATTCAGCAGCCCGATGCGTCCTGGGGCAACATGCTCACCCTGGCAACCAATGCGTCTATTCTGGTGCTCCAGCCGTGGCTGGTGTGGCCCCCAGCCATTCTGATTGTGGTCACGTCCCTAGCCTTTAACCTACTGGGTGATGGCCTGCGCGATGCGCTAGACCCACGCACCCTCAAGTCGTGATGCTGGGCTCTACTCCACCCAATTGCACATTGGTTGCACGTTGCTCAGGTGTCCCTAGGCTCTTCAGCCAAGACTAACTTTCTTGGCGTCCCCGAAAGCAGTAGCCTGAAGATGGCGGCTTGAGCAGGAAATGCCCAATGGCAAAGCTAACCTTCAAGAAACTGGGGCAAATTGTCGCGATCGCAGTGCTATGTCTATCGCTGTGGGGCTGTGGCCTGGTTAACCCGCGACCACCGAGGGCGGTAGTCGAAGCGGCGATCGCCCAAAAGCTTTCCCAAACCCAGGCGGTGCTCTACCGGCAGTTCGAGTCTTCCGTTGACCCTGCTGATCTGGCTCAGGTGGGCAGTATTCGCATCAGCGACCACCACTGGACTACCCTGGCCAATCAGCCAGCGGTGGAAGTTGCTGGTACCTACCATCTCAAAGGAGGGCAGCTTACCGCCGCCCAGCGCCGCCAGACCAGGGACTTTGACCTCTACCTGCAGCGAGGTGAGAGCAAAGAGCAGTGGCTGCTGCTGGAGCCGGTGCTGGCGCGATCGGGTGAGGTCTTGCAGTGGCAGCCAACGCCGCTGATTAAACCGGAGGCCGTCAGCCCCGCCAGCCCCGCCTAGAGCACCGGTACAGTAGTTAAAGTGACAGCCCCCACCCTGGTGCCCTAGCTCCGCCTGGGCACCTACTTGTGAGGCTCTGCCGCTCATCTTAAGAGGCAAAGTATCCGATGAGCATTCCAATGCATAGCATTGGAACGGGGGGCAAACGAAAGCAGCTAGCGTTAACCCAGCCTAAGGGCCAAGAGAATGCGTTAGCCAGAAGAATCGCGTTCCAAAATCAGGGTCACAGGCCCATCGTTTTGAATGTCGACCTGCATCATAGCCCCAAATTGACCGGTTTCGATTCGTAGGCTGCTGGCCCGCAGTAGCTCCACAAATTCGTTGTAGAGCGCTTCGGCCTGGGCTGGAGGGGCTGCCCCATCGAAAGAAGGTCGTCGGCCCTTGCGGCAGTCGCCGTAGAGGGTAAACTGGCTAACCACCAACATTTCACCCTCAATATCTTGCACCGACTGATCCCAGCGGTTGCTGTCTTCAGCAGAAAACAGCCGCAGATCTAAACACTTGCGTGCCATCCAGGCCAGTTCAGCGGTAGTGTCTGTCGGGGCCAAGCCCACCAGCAGGGTTAGCCCTCGGCCAATTTGCCCCACGACATGCCCCTCTACGGCCACGCTGGAAGCCGTCACCCGCTGGACTACGACTCGCATTTTGCCAAAGTCTGGGGGGCAAACTTTTGCTGCCATACGGCTCGAATCTGCTCGGCAGCAGCAGCCATATCGGCCTGGGACGGGGGCTTGCCTAGGGTTCGAAATACCTGCAGCTCTAATCCTTTTAGTCCTAGCTCTTGGGGATTGTGGCCGTCTGGGTAGCGGGGTTGCAGCACAAAATGCACGTGGTAGGGAGGCTGGTCGACCCAGAGGCCCACGTAGACGCGCTCGGCCCCCATTGCCAGGGCGATCGCCTCCGACATCTGCTGTAAAAAAGGCCCCATCGAGGCCGACTCTGCCGCCGTTAGCTCCCACAGGTTTTCGCGGTGGGTGCGAGTTTTGATCACAACTGACCCCAACCCGTAGGGGCCAACGCAGTGATCAGCCACCCACCAGGGGTTCTCAGCGATGGTGCCACCAGGTACCGACTGAGTTCCGGCCAAAATTTGGCAGGCCAGGCAATCGGGGTGCGGTTGCATTCCAGTCTCGGTCATTGCCGTCACCTCATCTGCTATCGGATCTGCCCTTAGACTTTCACCAAAACTTGATCACCTTCGATCTTGGCTTCGAATGTGGTCAACGGCTTGGGCGGCGGCCCGCCGCTCACCGTACCGTCTGGGTTGAAGCGTCCACCATGGCAAGGGCAGACAAACAGCTCTTGGGCGCGGTCCCAATCCACTGTGCAGCCAGCATGGGTACAGATAGGACTCACCGCTAGCACCGCGTCTGAAATGCTGGAGTCGCGAACAACTACTAAGTCTTGGCCCTTAGCTGTGCCGGTTAAGCTGCCCTGGGCAACCAGGTCAGCCATGCTACCCAGGGTCGTAAACTCGCTGTTGCCCTCAGCTTCAGACGTAGAGTCAGACTGGCAGGCCGCGATCGCAACCGGCAGCGAACCGGCCAGCAGCCCCAGCCCTAACAAGTTAGTGAATTCGCGCCGTTTCATGCCGCCGCTACTTGCCAAAGCCTTGGCCTCGCTTAACGGTAGGCATACCCAGGCAGGCATTGAGCTGCGATCGCAGGGTGTCGTGGTCAAGCCCCTGTCCAATCAGCACCAGCTGATTTTTGGGCGAGCCCTTCCACTCGTCGTCATCGAGCGAAAAACGCTTGCCGCTGAGGTGAAAGATATGGCGCTTGGGGCTTTCGTCAAACCAAAGAATGCCCTTGGCCCGAAACACCGCCTCCGGCAGCAGATTGTCGAGAAAGTTCTGAAACTTGCGAATGGCAAAGGGGCGATCGCTCGCGAACGACAGTGAGGTAAAGCCATCAATGGCCAGGTGATCAGAGTGGTGGTGCTCGTGTCCATGATGGTCATGCTCACAATGACCGTGGTCGTGGTCGCAATCGCTATGGTCGTGAGCCTCGTGACCGTGAGCTTCGTGACCATGAGCCTCATGACCGTGGGCCTCGTGACCGTGAGCCTCGTGGTCGTGGTGATCATGATCATGGGCAGATTGAGTGCTGTCACCACCAAAGTATTGGTCTGACTCAAACAACCCCACACTCAGAATCAGTGGCAGGGGTACCTCAGATTTGGTGGTGCGCAAAATCCGCGCTCCCTCTTTCACATCGCGAATTTTGACTTCCAGCAAATCGAGGTCGGCATCGTCGACTAGGTCGGCCTTGTTGAGCAGAATAATGTCGCCGTAGGCAATTTGGTTATGGGCAGCCTGGCTATTGAAGAGGTCCAGGCTGTAGTTCTCGGCATCCACCACGGTGACAATCGAGTCGAGCCGGGTCAGATCCCGCAGTTCGGTGCCCAAAAAGGTGAGGGCAATGGGCAGCGGGTCAGCCAGACCGGTGGTTTCGACCACCAGATAGTCGATTTTGTCCTGGCGCTCCAGCACCTTGTACACCGCTTCCATCAGGTCGTTGTTGATGGTGCAGCAGATGCAGCCGTTGCTGAGTTCGACCATGGTGTCGTCGCTGTTTTCGGTGGCGATCAGCAGGTCGTTGTCGATGCCAATTTCGCCGAACTCGTTCACCAGCACGGCGGTTTTTAGCCCTTCCTGGTTAGCAAGAATATGATTCAGCAGGGTGGTTTTGCCGCTGCCCAAAAAGCCGGTAATGATTGTGACGGGCAGGCCGTGTTTGGTGTCATCCATCGCCTGGGGCTGGATCGGGGGAGCAGCGGTAGACATAGGTGCTCTTTGAATGCAGGGACATTTTACATACTAGCGATGAATTGGAGTCGTGGCGGCTAGGGTTGGGATTGTTTAAGGAATCGGCCAGCGCACGTTCCCATAGGACCCGCCCAGAGCAAGCAACCAGCCGCCCGCGCTAGACGTTAATCTGCATGACGCACTAACCAGTACAATTGCATTGATTTGCGCTCAAAAACGGCCTATGTTCCTCCCCTCCGACGATCTGCCCCGCTGCGGCTGGGTTCACGCCGACCCGATCGAGATCGCCTACCACGATACTGAATGGGGCGTGCCGCTACACTGCGACCTGAAGCACTTCGAGTTCATCATTCTCGATGGCTTTCAGTCTGGATTGAGTTGGATCACCATTCTGCGCAAGCGCGAAAACTTTCGCGCCGCCTTCGATGGCTTTGACCCCGAGGCGATCGCCCGCTACGACGAGGCCAAGCATCAGGAACTCTTGCAGGACGCAGGCATTGTCCGCAACCGGCTCAAAATTGCCGCCGCCACCCGCAATGCCCAGGCCTTTCTCCAGGTGCAGGAGACCTTTGGCAGCTTCGATCGCTACATCTGGCAGTTTGTCAATGGCGAAACCGTGCAGAATGCTTGGCCTACCCTGGCCGATGCTCCCACCCGCACCGCGGCCTCCGACGCGATGAGCAAAGACCTCAAGCAGCGCGGCTTTAAGTTTGTCGGCACCACCATTTGCTACGCCTACATGCAGGCGGCAGGCCTGGTCAACGACCACACCGTAGACTGCTTTCGCCATCAAGAATTGACTTAACGTTGCCTATCACCCGCCGCACATCACCTTTGCACCATAACAAGTCAACTCTCGGCGGTCGGTGTGCATGGGCGTTGTTGGGCAACACCAGATTATATTTCCAGGATTTCTTGGGCTGCACGTAAACCAGATAAATATGCGCCATGAGCAGTCCCAAAATAGTCATTATTAGATGCTTCGCCTGCGAAAAATAGAGACTTTTCGAGTGGTGCAGCAAGCTCTTGGCGTATCTTTGGCACTGCACCAACAGGATTGTATGAATATGAACCCAACGAAAACGGATCGCTTGCCCAACGGGTAATTTGATAGTCAATAGGTTCAGGGATGCTGACTCCATAGATTTTTCTCAAGGTTTGCATGGCACTCGCAACGGTTTGTTCATCTGACCATGCTTCAATCGCTCTTCCCCGATCGCTAGCATTAAATCCTAGCAGGATGGGCATGTTGGCTGCTTGCTTGAAGCTCACCCACTCTGTCCACTCACCATGCCTTGCTGGAACATATTCCAACCAATCAGCATCAGCACTCCAAAAAACCTCGGGGAAGCGGAGATAGCATTTGTTCAAGACACTACCCCTGTTAAGGTGATCATTCGTACTAGTGCGGTCAATTGGATAAGCTAAAGACGTTACCCCTGGCCGCTTAGAGTCAATGAGTTAGCGTCCCATGATAAACGCGCTATTCGAGCAATTTGTTGA
>NZ_JADEXE010000282.1 GCF_015207265.1 Nodosilinea sp. LEGE 07298
CAGGGTGACGGAGTTGACGGCGGGTTCGCCAAAGATGCCGAGGAAGCGACCTGCGGTAGTGGCGGCAATTAGAGCTTGCAGGTCGTCTGGGGAGATCTTGCGGACGGCGGCGACGCGGGCTACCTGGGCCAGGGCGCTGGCGGGGGAGATGTGGGGGTCGAGGCCGGAACCGGAGCTGTAGACCAGATCGGCGGTGGGCTCAATTTCTGCTGCCTCAAGGATTTCTGCTCTTTCCTCAACCAGGGCAATTAGGTCTGGGTTGCTGGGGGCCAGGTTGGTGGCTCCTGATAGGCCGGTGGGAGCGGCATCCTCGCCAATGCTGTAATCGACGGCACTGGGGCGGCTCAAGAAGTATTCTGCGCTGGTAAACGCTTGACCAATTAGGGTTGAACCAATGACCTGTCCCTGGTCGTTGACGATTAAGCTGCCGTTGGCCTGGGTGGGAAACGCAAGCTGGCCAATGCCGAAGATCAGCAGGGGGTAAAGGGCAGCGGTCAGAATCCAGAGGACGGCGGTGGTGCGGATGCTGGTGATGACGTCTTGAAGCATGGTTTTAGGGGAATTGTGGTACTGGGGACAGGGTCAGAACGTTTCAACGTTTCAACGTTCTAACGTTCCAAAGTTGGAGATTTTGTTTTTATGGCGACGATGGTGGCGATCGCGAATCCTCTCCATGTCAGCCCGACGAATGTGTCGCTGCAATCGGCCTAAGCGAATCTGCTCACGAATTTGGTTGATCAGTTTTTTCAGCATGGTTAAAATCGCTCCGGCTGCAGGATCACGGCGGTGAGGTAGATGGCGAGACCCGTGACAACGAGGCCGAGCAGCCCCAGGGCATAGGCGTTGCCGCGTTCGAGAGATTCGGTGGTGGCGTAGAGGGCGGGTGCGATCGCAAGGTTTAAACAGAGCGCCATAAACAGGCCCACCGCGAACCGATGGCGGCGCTGCTGCAAGGTTTCAAGCCAGGTATTGAGGTGTTCTAGGGGTTGGATGTTAAGCCGATTCATGGTGTAAATCTCCGTTACTGACAGGTGAGGAATGTTGTGGCTGTCTTCAGCCTCTTCAGCGATTAAAGCGGGGCCGGAGTTTACCCTGGCTAAAGGCGGCTCGGTCCAAGTTTTCCTGGGCGGGCTGATAGGCTGGGTCCAGGCTGTAAGCCGCTCGATAAAGTTTGAGCGCTTCTAGACAATCTCCCAGGTGCTCGGTAATTTGCCCCAGCAGGGTCAGTCCCTCAGGGCGTTCAGGAGCTAGCTTGAGCGCTTCTCCAATCAGTTGACGAGCCTGGTCGAAATCGCATTGCTGAGCCGCTTGCCGGGCCAGGGTAATCAGCTCGTCGTAGTCATTTGAGTCTGAAAAAGATGAGTCTGAAAAAGACATGGTTTGCAAGCTCTTAAGTCCGATTGATGCAGTCGTTAAACAGTTCATAGTTGGGCTAGGCCAGCCCTACGCCTCCGACGATTAGGTCAATTACCTTGATGGCGATGAAGGGGGCGATGACACCACCCAGGCCGAAGATCAGCATGTTGCGCTGCAGGAGCTGGTTGGCGGTCAGCGGGCGGAACTTCACCCCTCGAAGGGCCAGAGGAATCAGCGCCGGAATGATCAGCGCGTTGTAGATCAGGGCCGAGAGCACCGCCGACTGAGGACTGTTCAGACCCATGACGTTGAGAGCACCGATGCCAGCGGCGGCGAACATAGCCGGAATGATGGCGAAGTATTTAGCAATGTCGTTGGCGATGGAGAAGGTGGTCAGCGCCCCCCGCGTAATCAGGAGCTGCTTACCGATGGTGACCAGGTCGATCAGCTTGGTGGGGTCAGAGTCGAGGTCAACCATGTTGGCGGCTTCTTTGGCCGCCTGGGTGCCGGAGTTCATCGCTACGCCGACGTTGGCCTGGGCCAGGGCGGGGGCGTCGTTGGTGCCGTCGCCTGTCATCGCCACCAGCTTGCCCTTGGCCTGCTCGGCCTGAATCACCTGAATCTTGTCTTCGGGGGTGGCTTCGGCCACGAAGTCATCGACTCCGGCTTCTTTGGCGATTACGGAGGCGGTGATGCGGTTGTCGCCGGTCAGCATCACGGTACGTACCCCCATACGGCGGAGCTGGTCAAAGCGCTCGTGAATGCCGGGTTTGATGATGTCTTTGAGGTAGATCACCCCGTAGATATCTTCGTTGCGGCAAACGGCCAGGGGCGTGCCGCCCAGTTCCGAAACGCGGGTAAAAGCCGCTTCGAGTTCTGCCGGAGCCTGCCCGCCCCGCGATCGCACAAAGCCCCGAATCGCGTCGACGGCTCCCTTGCGCACCTCCTCGCCAGAGGGCAGGTCGGTGCCGCTCATGCGGGTGCGGGCCGAAAATTCGACGGCTTCAGCCCGATCGCGGTTAAAGTCGAGCTTGGCCCCCTGCTTTTCGGCCAGCCGCACGATGGATTTGCCCTCGGGGGTGGTGTCGAACACGCTGGCGGCCAGAGCGATCGCCGCTACATCCTGCATTGAGTGACCGTTGAGAGGAATGAATTCCTCCGCCAGTCGGTTCCCCAGGGTGATGGTGCCCGTTTTGTCGAGCACCAGGGTGTTGATGTCGCCGCAGGCCTCTACCGCCCGCCCAGAAGTCGCTACCACGTTGAACTGGGCTACCCGGTCCATCCCGGCGATGCCGATCGCACTCAGCAGACCGCCGATGGTGGTCGGAATCAGCGCCACCAGCAGGGCCACCAGAATGGTAATACCCACGGGACTATTGACATAGCTAGCCGGGGTAGGAACGGTGGCCACCACAATGAGGAATACCAGGGTGAGCACCGCCAGCAGCACCGTCAGGGCAATTTCGTTGGGGGTTTTGCTGCGTTCGGCCCCTTCCACCAGGGCAATCATGCGATCGAGGAAGCCTTTGCCGGGGTCAGCGGTGACGTGGATAGTCAGTTCGTCGGACAGAATGCGGGTACCTCCCGTGACCGAGCTGGCGACATCAGAGCCGGGCTCCTTGAGAACGGGGGCCGATTCCCCGGTAATCGCCGACTCATCGACCGAAGCAATGCCATCGATCACTTCACCATCAACCGGGATTACATCGCCCGCGATTACTTTGATGCGATCGCCCCGGTGCAGCTGGGTCGAACTGACCTCCTCCATAGAACCATTGGGGCGCAGGCGGCGGGCTGTCGTTTCGGACTTGGTGGAGCGCAGGGCATCGGCCTGGGCCTTCCCTCGGCCCTCGGCTACCGCCTCGGCGAAGTTGGCAAACACCAGGGTAAAAAACAGAATCAGCGTCACCAGGCCGTTAAACAGCCGGGGGCTTTCGTCCTGTACTGGGCCAAAGACAAACGGGTTGACCGTCAGAATGGCCGTGATGATGGTGCCAACCCAGACCACGAACATGACCGGGTTTTTCACCATGATGCGGGGGGCGAGTTTGGCAAAGGCCTGGCCGAAGGCTCGCTGGTAAAGACCAGAGGTGTTCACTTTAGGGGTATGGCGGCGATTTTCGCGAGGCCCGCTGGGCTGGCGGGTAGTCGTTTCAGTTTGTTGAGCAGTCATAGGTCAACTCTAGGAAGTTTAAAAAGGCTGGAGATTCAAGCAGAAAGGGTTAGCTCAGGCCGAGAGCTGCCTGGGCGATCGCAAAGCCCTCCGCCACTGGCCCCAGTACCAACACGGGCAGAAAGGTCAACGCACCGAGAATAACGATGGTGCCTGCGGTGATGCTGGTAAACAGAAACGTATCGGTGTGCAGGGTGCCTGCGGTTTCGGGAACCGGTTGCTTATGGGCCATGCTGTCAGCCAGGTAAACCAGCGCAATGATGGGCACATAACGGCCAACCAGGAGCGAGAAGCTAGCGCTCAGGTTCCACCAGAGCGTGTCGTCGGCCAGCCCCTCAAAGCCGGAGCCGTTGTTGGCGGCAGCGGAGGCGTATTCGTAAATCACCTGAGAGATGCCGTGGTAGCCGGGGTTGGTGATACCCGCCAGAGTGGCGACATCGGGGGCACCGACGGTTTCGGGAAAGGCCAGGGTAATCGCACCCGGAATCAGGATGGCAATCGGGTGGACCAGCAGAATGATGCTGGCCAGAACGATTTCCCGCTTCTCAATTTTGCGGCTGAGGAATTCAGGCGTGCGGCCCACCATCAGCCCGGTGAGAAAGACGGTGAGAATCAAAAACACAAATAGGTAGGCGGTGCCGGTGCCCTGACCACCCCAGATGATCTGCAAAAACAGGTCTGAGAGAGTGGCAAAACCGCCAGCGGGCATGAGGGAGTCGTGCATGCCGTTGACTGCACCACACATGGTGCCGGTTGTTGTCACTGCCCATAGCGCCGTCAAGGCCCAACCAAAGCGAACTTCTTTGCCCTCCAGGTTGGGGGCTTGTCCGCCCAGAATGCCGTTCACTACCGGATTGCCCTGGAACTCACCCACAGCGGTAATACCGACCATGACGGCGTAGAAGATGAACACCATGCCAAAAATTAGCCAGCCCTGGCGCGGTTTGCCCGCCATGATGCCGTAGGTGAGAATCAGCGCCGCCGGAATCACCACCATAATGATGGTTTCTAACAAGTTAGTGAAGTTGTTGGGGTTCTCGTAGGGGTGGGCGGAGTTAATGCCGAAGAAGCCGCCACCGTTTTCGCCCAGCTCTTTAATGATTTCAAAGTGGGCGACGGGGCCACGGGCAATATATTGCGTAGCACCTTCCAACGTTTGGGCGACAGCGGGGCCAGCAAAGGTTTCGGGCACTCCGGCAATCAGTAGTGCGATCGCCCCCACAATCGAAAACGGCAGCAAAATGCGGGTAATGGAAAGGGTTAAATCCACATAAAAATTACCCAGAGGATTGCCGGTAAGCCCGCGAATAAAGGCAATGGCAACGGCAATTCCCGTCGCCGCTGAGGTAAACATTAAAAAGCCCAGCGCCCCTACCTGCGAAAAGTAGCTATAGGTCGTCTCGCCCGAGTAGTGCTGCTGGTTCGTATTGGTCACAAACGAAATAGCGGTGTGCAGCGCCAGATCCCAGTCGGGGGCATCTAGATTGGTTGGGTTGAGCGGCAGCACTCCCTGCAGCATGAAGATGGCCAATACCAAAATCCCCATGACCAAGTTGCTCACCAGAATGGCCCGGATATACTGGCCGCCGGTCATGGCTGGCTGGCTTGAAAAGCCTCCGGAGGCAAACAAAAGCCGTTCTAGAGGTCGGGCAACGGGGTCGAGCAGGGTTCTCTGACCCATAAATACCCGTGCCATGTACTTCCCTAGGAAAGGAGCAACCACTAGCAAAATGAGTAAAGCAATAACGAGTTGTAGAAATCCTTCAAGCATGATGAATTTATGGGTAAGCGAAAGATCGGTCTAAACAGAGCAAGCTAAATTCGCCCCAAGACAGCTAGGGGTAGACCTGCCTCGATTCTCAAGAAAACCGCGATCGCAGGCTATTGAAATTCAAATCATGTCCAAGTTCAGAAATGGAGTTCTGCCTGTAGAAAACCTACAGATTTCGAGCTGAACTTGGGACAATTAATCAGCGTTAGTCTGTTGTGCCTGCTTCAAGCACAGGTCAAGCTCCGGCAATAATGCTTCATCCAAGGTAACCGCCACTAACCAGTCTGCTTCTGAGATGTCTGGGCTATCTGCCAAACTATAAACCCGGTTTTCACGCACTAGCCCTAGCAAAAAGCACCGCTCAGGCAGCGGAATATCGCTCAGTTTTGCTCCGATAAAAGCACTGTTGAAGTAGACCTGATGAATGGACGAAGATGGTTTCATGGTTAGCCCTGGCTCTCCCTTAGAGATTCCATGAGTTTTTCATAGTGTCCCTCTCGGTTCAACCTCCTAAATTACTAACCCTATTCTTGACCTAATTTTCAAAAAGCGAAAGGTATAGAAGCCTGTTTAGCCGCTTTTTATATTTCTCTGAATAGGCAAGCTGCATAGGCCGTGTTTAGATCGGCGGCGAGAACCTATATCATCTGATATATTTTGCGATCATCGTGCGATCGTCTACCCTAAAATAGATTGACAAACTATTGGCTTGACTGTTTATTGAATATTTTAAAAAACTTTGATAAATGCCCCTTACCTCTCAATCTCAGCTCAACAGTCTAATTCAAACCCGCCAGAAAATTCACTGGCTAATTGTGGCTCTGTTTGCCGTGGTGATTGTGCTCGACTACAGCACACCACCGCCCTACGTCTTTGGCTATCTGTACATTGGGGCAGTACTGCTGGCCAGCAGTAGCCGCCTGAGTCGGAGGGCGACCTTTACCATTACAGCCGTGGCAGTGCTGCTAACCTTGCTCAATCTAGTGATTCCTGGCAACGAGCCGATTACCGTGGTTTCTATCGCCAATCGTCTGATTACCGCTCTAGCCCTGGTTGTGACCGGGTGGCTGGGCGATCGTATTCAGCGCTACGAAGAAGCGATTACTCGCCAGCGATTACAGCTGATGGCCCAGGAGCAACTAGCGCAGGTGCGGGAAGACTTTGTCTCGACCCTGACCCACGACCTCAAGACCCCTTTGCTGGGGGCCATCGAAACCCTTAAAGCCCTCAGTGAAGGACTATTTGGCGCTATTTTACCGCCTCAACGCAAAGCGCTAGATGTGATGATGCGCAGCCATCAGAAAACGCTGGGGTTGGTGAACACGCTGATGGATGTTTACCGCAACGACGCCGAGGGATTGCACTTAGATAAGCAGCCTGCGGATCTAGTCACCCTGGCAGAAGAGGCGATCGCCGACGTAACCACCCTGGCCTCGTCTCGGCAGGTCTACCTGACCCTCAGCCACGAGGGGAGCGACTTTCGTCGGGCCTACCGGGTCAAAGCTGACCCGCTACAGCTGCATCGGGTTTTGACGAACTTAATCGCTAATGCAGTCAACCACTCCCTGCGAGGCGGGCGAGTCGAGGTGGTGCTGGGAGCAAGCAGCGGGTTTTACCAGGTGCAGATCAAAGACGAGGGCCAGGGCATTCGCCCTGAAGAAGTACCCCTGCTGTTTGAGCGCTTCTATCAGGGGTCGGGCGATCGCCAGGCCAAGGGCACAGGCCTGGGGCTTTACCTCAGTCGGCAAATTGTGGAGGCCCATGGCGGTAAAATTTGGGCAGAGCCGCGATCGCCCCAGGGAGCTATCTTTGCCTTTCGGCTTCCGGCCCATGTCGATGCCCCTAAACCGCAGCCCCTAAACCGCAGTACTTAGCACGTTGAATGGTTAACTCCCCAATTCAAATTCTACTGGTCGAAGACGATGAACTGTTTCGGCTAGGACTATCGACTCGACTACAGCAGGAATCTACCCTCCACATTGCCGCCGAAGCCGAGGATGGCGAAACGGCCATTCAGCAGGTAGAACAGCAAGATTTTGACATTGTGATTCTGGATGTGGGTCTGCCGGGTATCGGCGGCGTAGAAGCCTGCCGCCAGATCAAACAGCAGCAGCCCGACCTGCCGGTGCTGGTGCTCACCTCCCACTCCCAACCAGCCCTGATCGCCAAGCTGATTGAGGCGCAAGCCCAGGGCTACTGCGTTAAAGGAGTCGATGCCAATGCTTTGATTCTGGCCATTCAGTCCGTTGCCGCCGGAGCCTCCTGGTGGGACTCTACCGCGACCCGCGAGATTCAGGCGATCTTTCAGAGCAAGCAGCCCGCCGCACCCCCGCCAGCAGTTCCCACTGAGAATCCTCTCACCCAAAGAGAACAGGAGATTTTGGCCCTGATTGCCAGCGGGAAGAGCAATTCAGAAATTGCCGATGACCTATATATCACTGCGGGAACAGTGCGGGTTCATGTCCACGCCATTTTGCAAAAGCTGGAGGTGCGCGATCGTACCCAGGCTGTGGTGGTGGCGATGCAGATGGGTCTGGTTTCGACCTAGAGAAGTTTTAGGGAATGGCAATGCCCTGATTCTTTCTGGAGTTTAGACTACAGCCAGGTCACGACGAAGGACTTATGCCCTTGCCCCAGGGCCGCTGGCAGATTGTGCTGAGTTCCCAGACCCAGCGGCTGGTAGATGGCCTCGCCCTGCCGCTGGGCCTGCTCCCCCAGCATCGACCAATCGGCTGCCGTGAGCTGGATAACATCAGACGATCGGTTTAGGGCTGGTTTTCTACCGCTGACCAACGTTGTCATGATGGCCTTAAATCCTGTATTAAATGGGCAATAAGTCGGTATGGCAGAGGCAATATTTAAACTCAATGCTGGTCGAATTCGCTTTCAGGTTGTGCTGGAAGGAACTAAGATCAGTCGAACTGGGGAGTAATCGTTGGACAGCAAGCGAGCCAGGGCTGGAGTGACCTCCAAGCCCAAGCTTGTTTAATGCCCCATCCTGATAGCGTTCCATGCACTCTCGAGTAGTCTCATCCCTATACTTTTCAGTTTTAGAGATGTCTAATGCACGCATCTACCAACCAGAGCAATCCTAGTTCCACCCAAGTTTGTGTCGAGTAAAATAGGGGTAGAGCGCTTAGGAGGCCAACGTGATGGCCAAGCAACGACGGAAGCGTGGAACCGCAGGCGATAAAACGATTTGTCTTCCCATTGCAGAC
>NZ_JADEXE010000283.1 GCF_015207265.1 Nodosilinea sp. LEGE 07298
CCAGCTGGCAGCAGCCAAAGGCGTGTTGTTACCGATGGCGACTCGACCTCGGTCTTTGAGGGGCCTGGTACTGAGTTTGGCTTTGTCAGAAGCGTGCCCAACGGCTCCATTGTTAATGTCACTGGGCGCACCACCGGTAACTGGTCAGAGTTAAGCGACGGCAACTGGATTTTCTCGCTGTGGCTGGAGCCCATTTAGCCCTGAATCGCGATCGCACCCAAAGACCAGCTTTTTTTGCTGCATAACTAGGCTAGCCTCATTCCCCCCAGGCAAATTCTGTAGGGGTAAACGGTGTTTGCCCTATCCAGTCGAGGTTGGCCAAGCAAGAGCCGATACAAAGCATTTGCCGCTAGCAAAAGCGCTAGTAAAAAACGCTAAGGCTCTTTGGCTTTCCACCCTTTGCTTCACCCAATGGATTGCGCTCATCCCAGACCTAAACCGGGGAGCAAGGTCTCAACCACCCCATTCATGCCCAACAAGATTAAGTAGAATTACTCAGAATATTGACAAAAATCTATGATTTGCAAAAATTCATAGACTAAAATTAGAAAAAGCTGCAATCCCTTACACAAAGTACGTTTGAGTGCCTCCGTAAGGACGCTTAGTCACCCCCGGTGGAGCTTAACATCTTGTGATTTTGTGACGTTATGTGTATAACAAAACTAAGTCAAACCATTGAGTCGTTCCTATAGTTGCGGCCATAGCGACCTAGAATGCCTCAGTGAGATCCCTAACGATTCGGCGGCTGAGCGAACTAAGCTGACCCTGGCGAATCTCTGTAACGGGGGCAATAGTGCTAGAGGAGCTTTACTTTGTTTAACGATTCTGAGTCATCCCCCGCCTTTTGGGATTCTGTGCAAGACATCGCCATTCAGGTGCTTCAGGTGATCGATATTCGCCTGGCCTTACTGATTGGCCTGGCCGCCTTTATGCTGGCGGTAGGGTTTGACTCATCGGGCAACCAAGCCAAAGCCGCAGATTTAGTCACTCAGTCTTCTTTGATGCCGGTCAGGGTGTCGGTCCCAGTCGCTTTTGCCCCTGACAATAGCTTTTTTGTCCCATCGGCAACCGCAGGCGATGCTCAGTTGGCTACGGCGCGTCGATTGCGCCACGGCAACTTAACCAGCGCTATCATCACCAACAACCGGCTCACCGACGCTCACTTCTTTACCGATTTGCCCATTGGGCAGTAGAGGGCGTAAATGGTCGCCCCAATCTCCAGAACTCCTGACAACTGAATCAACTCACAGCGTTGAGGGCCTAAAATAGTGTGTTGGTCCTCAACGCTATTTATTTCAGCGCTATTTTTTGAGTGTCTCCAGGGCAAACGGCTCGCGTTGCCTAGCCCGCCTGCTCGATTCAGTCCCTTAACGTCAGCATCCTCCTATGACCTCCTCCATTCGCTTTCTCATGTGCGCCCCCCACCACTACGAGGTGGACTATGTGATCAACCCCTGGATGGAGGGCAACATTCATCGCTCGTCACTGGAAGCGGCCCAGGAACAGTGGCAGAACCTCTACCAAATCATTGCCGATCGCGCCAGTGTCGATCTGGTCAAGCCCCAGCAAGGCTGGCCCGATATGGTGTTTACCGCCAACGCTGGCTTGATCCTGGGCAACCAGGTGGTGCTAAGCCGGTTTTTGCACCCTGAGCGCCAGGGCGAAGAACCCTTCTTTAAGGAATGGTTTGAGGCCCAGGGGCACCAGGTGTTTACCCTGCCCCCCGAGCTGCCCTTTGAGGGGGCCGGTGACGCCCTGCTCGATCGCGAAGGGCGCTGGCTGTGGGCGGGCTATGGCTTTCGCACTGAGCTCGACTCCCACGGGCTGGTGGCCCAGTGGCTGAATATTGAGGTGCTGTCGCTGCACCTGATGGACGAACGCTTTTACCACCTGGATACCTGCTTTTGCCCCCTGACCGGCGGCTACCTGCTCTACTACCCCCCCGCCTTTGACGCCTACTCGAACCGCCTAATCGAAATGCGGGTACCGCCCGAAAAGCGAATCGCCATCGACGAGCCCGACGCGATCAACTTCGCCTGCAACGCGGTCAATGTCGATCGCATCGTGATCATGAATCAGGCCAGCAATGAGCTGAAGACGCGCCTGGCTGAGGCGGGCTTTGAGGTGGTCGAAACGCAGCTAACTGAGTTCCTCAAGGCGGGGGGGGCGGCCAAGTGCCTAACCCTGCGCGTCACCGAGCCACTGCACCCCGAACCGTTGCGAGAAGGCGGTCTGCTGGCCCGCACCGTTACGATGACTGGGCACCTGCTCGACTCGGGTCTGGTCAGTCGGGCGCTGGATTTAGTCATGGAAGGGGGCGGCAGTTTTCAGGTGCTGAACTTTGACCTGGGCGAGCAGCGCCAGAGCACGTCATCGGCCGAAATTCGCGTATCAGCCCCCGATCGCGAGGTGATGGATGAGATCATGGCCCAGCTGATTGACCTGGGTGCGGTGGCCCTGCCCGAAGATCAGCAGGATGCCCGCCTAGTCACCATTACCCAGGCGGGAGTAGCCCCCGACGATTTCTACAGCTCGACCATTTACCCCACCGAGGTGCGGGTGCGGGGTCAGTGGGTGCGGGTGCAGGGCCAGCGCATGGATGGCGTGATTGTGGTGCCAGAGGGGGTATTAGATTCTGAGCCGGTGGCTATCTGCAAGCTACTGCGCGACCTGGCCGTGGGCGACCAGGTAATTGTTGGTTACGACGGCATTCGCAGCGTGCGCAGTACCAAAGATCGCAGCCGGGCCGCCGCCACGACCGAAGAGTTTAGCTTTATGGGTTCCGGCGTGTCGAGCGAGCGCCGAGTCGAGCTGATTGTCGAGCAGGTGGCGTGGGAGCTGCGCCGCCTGCGCGACCAGGGCGGCAAAGTAGCTGTCGTGGCTGGCCCGGTGGTGATCCATACCGGCGGCGGCAACCACCTGTCGCGGCTAATTCGCGAGGGCTACGTGCAGGCGCTGCTGGGAGGCAATGCGATCGCCGTCCACGACATTGAGCAGGCCATGCTCGGCACCTCCCTCGGTGTCGATATGAAGCAGGGCACCTCAGTTCGGGGCGGCCACCGTCACCACCTGCGAGCAATCAACAGCATTCGCCGCTGTGGCAGCATCGCCAACGCCGTCGAGCAGGGCGTGCTGACTCGCGGCGTGCTCTACGAGTGCGTCAAGAATAACGTGCCCTTCTCTCTTGCCGGGTCCATTCGCGACGACGGCCCCCTGCCCGACACCAAAATGAACCTGATCGAAGCTCAGGCCGACTACGCCCGCCTAATCGAAGGCTGCGACCTGATTTTGATGCTCTCGACCATGCTGCACGCGATCGGCGTTGGCAACATGACCCCGGCTGGGGTAAAAATGGTCTGCGTTGACATCAACCCTGCCGTGGTTACCAAGCTGGCCGATCGCGGTTCGCTAGAGTCTACCGGGGTGGTCACCGATGTGGGCCTCTTTCTCAGCCTGCTGGTGAAGCAGCTCGATCGCCTTACCCAGCGCCACGTTGTGACCAAGGTATAAGAGCCTATAGGCCCGATCGCGCAAGGGGCGATCGGGCCTGATTGTCATCTACAAATCGCTGGGCGTGTCTGGGGCGACGTTCATACCCCGCTCGGCGCGCACCGCAGCGGGGTCGTCGTCTTCTAGATCAGAAAGGCCCTCAATTTCTACGTTCATGTCGCTACAGGCTGTTCTTAGCGCCGTCTGAAACCTGGCTGTGTCGTTGCCATAGCCACACCGCTCGGCGGCGATCGCAAGCCCCTCGCTGGCATTGGCTCGCGCACAATCTACCAAAATCACGCCGGTCAGCGGAGATGAACTAGCCATAGGGTTACAGAGTCGCTTTGATAACGTCTGTCTCCCAAACTATTACCAATAGCCCCCCTCAACATCTAACCCATGGAGGACTTATGCCAGCAAAACAATCTGAAGGAAGAGACCATTACAGCCCGGTTTCCTACAGAGGGTAGATGAGATTTGCGGGTGGCTGCGGTTAGATAGAGCAGAACGCAGTCACACCACAAAGAGTAACCAAATTTATGAGCATTAACATTGGTCTATCTGATCAGCAGCGTCAAGGCGTGGTCGATATTCTCAACAAAGTTCTGGCCGATGCCTACTTGCTGCTAATCAAGACAAAGAAATACCACTGGGATGTCATTGGACCCCAGTTTCGCAGCCTGCACGAGCTGTGGGAAGAGCAGTACGAAGCCCTGACCGCAAACATTGACGCGATCGCCGAGCGTGTGCGCATGCTGAACGGCTACCCTCTGGGTACCGCCGACGGTTTCCTCAAGCACGCCTCTCTGAAAGAGCACGCTGGCGATCTGCCCCGTGCATCGGAAATGGTTCAGCGTCTGGTGGTCGACCACGAGCAGATCATTCGCAACCTGCGTGGCTTCGTCGACCAAACCTCTGAAGAATTCCATGACGAAGGTACTTCGGACTTTTTGACCGGCTTGATGGAAGAGCACGAAGGCATGGCCTGGATGCTGCGATCGTTTGTTGAAGGGGAAGCCATGGAGACCAGCGGCAACCGCGACAAAGAGCTGGTTTCTAATAAGTAATAGAACCACTTGATGTCATCGCATCAAGCGCCGTGCTGACCCCGTAGAGAAATAATTTTCTTTTATTTTTAGCGGAAGTGTCAGCCGCATTTCTAACCTAGCTTTGCAATTTACCCTGCTTTGCAGTCCTTCAAATCGAGAAGGCTGTCGGGCAGGGTATTTTTGTTGTGCCCTTCTGTCCGCAAGAACCGATAACCTAGGGAGTGGTCAGCTCATCCCCAACCCCATGCCTACCGTCACCTTTCCCCTCGCCTATCTGCAGCGGCTCACCGCCACTCCCCCACAGCAGCTGGCCCAGCAGGCCTTCGACTATGGCCTCGACGCCACCCTGGGCGAGCAAACCCTGGAGGTTGAGGTGACCGCCGAGCGCCCCGATTTACTGGCAGCGGAAGGGTTTACCCGCGCCATCAACATCTACAACGGCTTGGCCCGCACCGTGCCCGAACAGCTGGCTCCCTCGGGGCGTAAGGTGACGGTGCTGCCCGAGGTACTTCCCCTGCGCCCCCACATCGCCGCCCTGGTGGTGCGTGGGGCCAACCTACAGGACGGGGGGCTAGAAGTGCTAGTGCAGTTTCAGGAAAAAGTGACTCAAACCTTTGGTCGCCAGCGCAAAAAAATTGCGATCGGTGTCTATGACCTTGACCAGATCAGCGGCGACTTGACCTACGGCGCAGAATCGCTAGACGAGCTGACCTTTGTGCCCCTGCACAGCACCCAGCCCCTGACAGCCCGGCAGATCTTGCAAACCCACCCGGCGGGCAAACTCTACGCCCACACGCTCAAAGAGAACCATCATGCCCCAGTCCTGCGCGATACGGCTGGCACCGTACTCTCCATGCCGCCGATTGTTAACGGGGCCGGGGTGGGAGAAGT
The DNA here is from genome assembly GCF_015207265.1 of Nodosilinea sp. LEGE 07298. Taxonomy (GTDB): domain Bacteria; phylum Cyanobacteriota; class Cyanobacteriia; order Phormidesmidales; family Phormidesmidaceae; genus Nodosilinea. The sequence goes on from NZ_JADEXE010000283.1 coordinate 5,430, forward strand.
TACAGCCAGCACCCGCAACCTGTTTATTGATGTCACCGGCATTTTGCCGCAAACGGTGCTAGAAACCGCCAACATTTTGGCTCACAACTTCTTAGACACCGGGGTCGAGGTACAAACCGTAGACATTGTCACGCCCCAGGGCACCATCTCCACTCCCAGTCTGTCCCGCCGCGCGGTGCCGTTTTCGGCTAAGTACCTGAACGAAATTATGGGAACCGCCATTCCCAAAAGCGGCCTAGGAAACGTACTGTCTCGGATGGATTTAGACGTCAGCGGTACCGATGTAGTGCATGTGCCCACCTACCGCACCGACATTTTTAGCCAGGTGGATATTGCAGGCGATTTGCTAGTTGCCTTGGGCATTGCCACTCTCCAGGCCGAACCGCTGGCGGTGAAGTTTCATTTGGGGGAAGCCAACCCGCTGCGCCAGGCCATGTTTAAAGTAGGTGATCTGGCCCAGCGCATGAAGCTGACTGAAGTCAAAAGCTACGTGCTCACCGATCCAGACATTCTCGACCTGTTTGCGGCCCCCTACGTGCAGACCGGCAACGCCAAAAGCCGCACCTACAGCGCCACTCGCCCCACCCTACAGGCGGGGCTACTCGATATTTTGGCCCGCAATATCAGCGCCCCCAAGCCCATCAACATCTACGAAACCGGAGAAGTGCTGCGGTTCAGCGCCTCCGACGCTATTCACGAAAGCCAGTGCTGGGGCTTCGCCAGCCTCGATGCCCGTGCGTCGTTTACCACGGCAAAAGCCTACATGCAGACCATGCTGAAGGCGCTAGGGGTCAGCTACGACCTGGCGGTGTGCGACGCGCCTTACTACATTGCTGGCCGCGCCGCCACGGTGCTGGTGCAGGGGCAGCCGGTGGGAGAGTTTGGCGAAATTCATCCTCAGGTGCTGGAGCACTTTTCGTTTCCGGAGCCAGTTTGTACTGGAGAATTGAACTGCACCGCGAGTTTGCAGTCCCAAGCACCGGGGCATCTACGCGCTCAGCAGCCTGTCGACGACTAGCCGCCACGCCTGGCGGGCCATAATAATAAAGGTCAACTACGAGAGCAAACTCACCATGCGACTACTCCACACCATGCTGCGGGTCGGCGACCTCGATCGCTCCCTCAAGTTTTACTGCGATGTGCTGGGTATGCAGCTGCTGCGCAAAAAAGACTACCCCGGCGGCGAGTTTACCCTGGCCTTTGTCGGCTACGGCGATGAGGCTGACCACTCGGTGCTAGAGCTGACCTACAACTGGGGCACAGAGTCATACGACCTGGGCAATGCCTATGGCCACATTGCTCTGGGTGTAGACGATATCTACGGCACCTGCGATCGCATCAAAGCCCAGGGTGGCCAAGTGGTGCGCGAGCCCGGCCCCATGAAGCACGGCTCGACAGTAATCGCCTTTGTGCAAGACCCCGATGGCTACAAGGTCGAACTCATTCAAATGGGCACCTCCGAGGGGCACCGGCAGGCAGCAGAACCTCAGATGGCTGCGAGCTAAAAGGGTTTAAGGTTCAAGGTTTAGGGTTTAAGGCAGAACCTTAAACCTTGTACCCAGCACCCTGTACCTTAAAACGCGTAGTTGACAGTGGCTGTAATCTCGGTATCGGTGTCGCCGGGCTTAAACAACACGCTGCCGTTAACATCAATCACCACACGGCGGGTAATGCCCCAGTCGAGCCCGGCAGTGATCATAGGATCGACGCTAGAGCGACCGTCGGCATCGTAGGCTACCCCGGCTCCGGCGTAGGGATAAAGCGCTTGGTCGAGGGCGTAGTCTACCGAAATAGGCAGCCGCAGTTCGGTACCGTTGTCGAAGACGAGCGAGGGGCGCACCGACAGGGTTGTTCTGGCCCCTAGCTCGACGATTTGAGCTTTAGAATCAATCACAAACGAGGTGCTGTCGTTAAATCCGGCTCGAATGCCAGCCCCCACATAGTAGGGGGGGACTTGCTGGGCCTGGGCTGCTGAAGGGGCGATCGCACCCACCGCTACAACCGATAACAGGGCAAATTTCAGATTCATCATCACTCCTCTCAGATCAGGGGCCAGCTCGCGGGTTGGCCCGTTTGGGCATCACAGTTTATCTTCAGGCGTAGAGAGGCAAAATCCTGCTAAAAGTTGGGGCAATGCGGCGATTTTGAGTAAAGGTTGTGTGAGGTTCACGGATAACAAAGATACCGATGACTTTATGGCGACTGTCGATCGCTCCACCCCGCCTAAACAGAGGGCCGTGAACCAAGATCTGGACGGTCCTCTGTTTGAGTTATGGTGCCGCTGCCTTAGGCTGCCGATCGCCGGGGCCGCTTGCGCTCAGACTTTTTCTTGTAGCCAACGGCCTGAGCCTCATTGCTGTCGGAGCCGTAGACGCCTCGCACCAGTTCTTTCATCGCCAGCACGTTCTGGTGGAATTGCCACTCGGCTAGGCGAGCCTTATCGGCAGCGGCTTTGGCGCGTACCATGATCACAGTCTCTTCATCCTGGGCGGCCATCATCTCGGCGTAGCTGCTCTGGAGCCCTTCGAGGGTGGTTTCGGGGCGGGCGGAGGTGTAGCCTTCAATGGTGCGCGCACCGCGCAGCGAATCAACATCCTGGTCAATGTAAGTAGACCGCAAACGGCGACTGGTATCGGTATTGGGCATGGTCGTAGTGCTCCTTAATGGCAGTTAGTTAGAAAATTCGGGTTGGCGGCAGGCTGGGGAGGCTTGTCTGGCGCTCAGGGCAATGTGCCCGCTGCGATCGCCGACCCGGAAAAACCGGCGCAGCTTTACAGAAGTAATATCAGCGGGGGCTGCTGAATGAAGCGGCGATGATGATGAAGCACAACCACCTCTGTACTTGCTTCGCGCAGGGCTGCACTTGCTTCACGCAGTGGTGTACTTGCTTCACGCAGTGGTGTACTTGCTTCGCGCAGGGCCGTACTTGCTTCGCGCAGGGCTGCACTTGCTTCACGCAGGGCCGTACTTACTTCGCGCAGGGCTGTACTTGCTTCGCGATCGCCAGGTCAAACCTGTAGGGTGGGCACCGCCCACCTTTCACCTTCCGCTTTTACCAGGGATTGGGT
>NZ_JADEXE010000284.1 GCF_015207265.1 Nodosilinea sp. LEGE 07298
GGCGTGGGCTATAAGCGGCGTATGGCCCCCCTTGGCGCGCTGCTGGCCGATGTGGATCTTGACTACCTGGCCGACTACAACCGTCTCAAGCGCCACAACGTGGGCCGTTTAGACGCCGAACTGGGCGATGTGCCAGGCATTGCGATCGCTCGTCCCAGTCGTGAAGCCGTGCGGGGTGGGTTTTATCAGGGCTACCCAATTCAGCTGTTGGGCGATCGGGTCTCGCGGGCCACGGTGCTGCGCACTCTCAAAGCTGAGGGCATTGACGCTGCCCCCTACCCCTTTCCACTGCATCACCGGCTGCGGGTGTACACTGACCCAGCCTACCGTCACCAGGTGCTGACCGGACGATCGACTACCCCTACCTCCCGCCCTGAGGTCTCGCTACCGGTAACCGAGCGCCTAGCCGATCGCCTGATGCTCCTCGCCCCCCGCTATCTGTTAACCCTTAACCAAACCACCCTTAACACCCTCAGAACTATTTTGAGTGCCCTTTGACCACAGACGCTCTAATGCGAAGGCAAGACTAAAGTCGGCCTTATACTCGCCTCTGGAGAGGGCGGCGGCGGCTCCCCCTTTCTCTTCAGGTTCATTGCTCCTGCTGCGCCTTCTTCTTAGCGTAGATACTGCGCATATGCTTTTTCACGGTGTTGGGCGTAATGCCTAGCTCGGCGGCGATCTGTTTATAGGTGCAGTTGCTCTGCTGCAAGAGCCACACTTCCTTCTCTCGCGGAGTTAATCCGTAGCGTTCTGCCTCTTCAATGACGAGGTTGAGAATAGCCTGCTGTCGGTCCTCAATGGTGAGCAACAAACAGGGATGGTCGATCACATCGAGATTCAGCCAGCGGGAACAAATGTGAAGGGTCGTTGCAGCGTTAGTGAAAATATCAAATTCGATTAACCAGTTCTGATCGGGAAACAGGTGCCGACTTTGCACCAGCGATTGGCAAATATGCCAGATCTCATTGGGAATAAGATTCTGAGGATTCTCCGACTGCTTTAATCGACTCAAAACCCGGTAGGCCGCTTCGCTAGCGTAAATCAGCTTCTGCTGATCGTTAAAAACCAAAATTCCTCCAATGAGTTCTTCTACCAAAGCCCTGCCAACCTGATAGTTCTTGCCCCCTTCGCAATCGATATCAGATGAATTCTTGTACTCAAAAGATTCACCGAGCAAGACCCTAAAATTTGGCCTGAGAGTAGATGCTTCCATAGTTCTAGGGTTAGGATAAAAGCCTGCTAATGCCTACAAAATCTCTCGCATTTCCAAGAAATTTTTGTGCTCTGCCTCCATCATGGATTGAAAGGATGGATAGCGGTCGGCTCCGGGTAACCAATCGCCAAAAAACCAGGCTTCCCACTCCTGTTGACGGTTGACCACCCTTGGATTCAGAAGGTAAATGGAAGACTCCCCCTTTTCGCTGATGCTTAAACAAGCACTCAAATACTCGGCCCTGATCTTACTACAATCCTGTTCCTGGCCATAGACAAAGTACTCGGCATCGGAAACAGAATGACCACTCGAAGCTCCATTAGATAAATTATCCAATGGCATTAGAGCTTGGCAAGGACCAATTTTTTGATTGAAGGATGTAATCCACTCAGCATGCCTGATGGCAAACCACTCAACCTCCTCTATAGCCAGAATACGGTAGATAAAAGGGGTGGTTTGACGCCAGCCATTGCTGACCTTTAAAAACTCTCGATAAGAAGGAGGAAGACTAATCGAGAGGCGGGCCTCTACCGCTGCTATTTGCACTTCAGAAGCACCAGGAAACCCAAGCCATTCAGACTCGACAACATCTGCATCAAGGCGATCTAAGTTTTGGGTATAGGTTAGATAGTCTTGGCTCCAGTTTTTGAGAAACCCCTGCCAGTCGAAGCTACTCATAGCCAGCGCTCATAATATGTTTTGCCGGACAGTTGAGCAATTTAGATGACTTGGAGACGTGATATTTCATAAATAGTCAGGGGAATGTCAACGCCTTGAAAGGCAATTAAAATCTGTAACCGATAGAGGCCCGATGGCAAAGCAGCTGCCGCGATCGCAGCCTTGTATTGGGTCTGACCACTGGTCAGCATCCAGGGTTGACTTTTGCCGAGGGGTATCGTGCGGTGGGGATAGGTTAGGGTTTTGGCAAAGCCTTCTAGGCTGTAGCTCACGCCAGACGGCAGAGACCATTGCACTAAGTCGGGGAGTTCAAGGCAAACCCCGACTTGAAAGGGCTGATTTGCCTGCAATGAGCTAGAAAAGCCGGTATTTCCCGCGATCGCCACGATCGGCATGCTCGTATTTGGGGGCTGCAGCAGCATCACCTGGCAGACCTGTACCGTCAGCGGTGGGGGCTGACGGGTTGGCGACAAGATTGCCTCGGCCTGATTGGGCCACGACTCCACCAGATCCTGCGAGGCTGTAGAGTGAGCCAGAGGAGAGTGAGCCAGAGGAGAGTGAGCCAGAGGAGAGTGAGCCAGAGGAGAGTGAGCCAGAGGAGAGTGAGCCAGAGGAATCTGCTGCTGCAACCAGGCCCGGAGAGAATCACCCGCTTCGTCCTCATGCAGGTGGAAAAAGATATGGCCAATATGTTGCAACCAGGTTCGGAGAGAAGCGGTTGCTTGATCGGTGAGCAGTAGGGAAGCCTCGGATGTTGGATTGAGCAGACGCCAGCGATGGGCAAACCCCTCTCCTTGGGTTTGAAACTCCAGCAGCACCGTCGCCTGAGTGCGCCACTCCTCAGCAATCGCGGGGGTAGAGGTCTCCTCCATCTCGGCGATTGCCCCTCTTTCGGAGGGACGTTCTGGGGTTGAAGGAATCGCCTTATCTGCCTGCCGCGTTTCCGCCTCAACCAGTTGACGGGCTTGGGCGACCCAGGCAGCCACATTAGACCGGGTAATCGGGTACCCCGCCTCTCGGAAAGCGGCTTCAATGGCCGCTGCTTCAGCTACAGCCAAGTCGGGCACAGTAGTAATGGCCAGCAGCGTCTGAAGCTGTTGCTGACGGGTCCGGCCAATGCCCTTAATTTGGTTCAAAGAATACTCATCTGCGGGGGGTGAGCCGCCAGGAGGAATCGTCATCGCTCGTTCTCCACTAAGGCCAGGCCAAAACCAGGTGCCCGGCATTGCAAAAGTTGAAGAAAACTAGCAGGCACTAGTAACCTGCAAGTGTGGATCATGCGTCTGGGTACCTCAGACGACTGTGCCAATCCAGGCCAGGGGGTAAGACGGTAGACCCGTCAGCGGCCACCCTGCCCCTAAAGGTGTTTAGGAAAAGGGCTGGTCGGCAATTTGTACGCGGCGCTCACCAATGTAGCCATAGCCAAAGATAAATTGGCCACAACGATGGGTTAGAGGACCGACTTCAACCGTGGCTCCCACCAGGTAGTAACCCTTGGTTAAACCCAGATCCTGAGGTTTGATGATGGTGCCGACCCAGTATTTGAAGACATCTTCTTCAGAGTTAGCCACTACCTCAAGGTCTTTTTCTGCGGAGGCCGCACCCAGCCCTTCAAAGTGGAAGTAGGCTTTGATGGTCACCCCCAGGCAGAGCAGAAGACGGGTCAAGGGGCTTTGGTCAAACTTGATCACTAAACCCACGCGCATCTCTTCATCTAGGTCGATGATGTGCTTAGACTGTTCAGGGTGAGGTCCCCATGGGGGGAGTTGACCTCTCATTCCCGTAGCTTTGAGATGGTAGAGCTCAAACTGGCTTTGTCCAAGAATTTCTCGACTGTAGGTTTCGGTATCGGTGACAAGCCCCCCTTGAGCTGGCAACTTTAAGGCCATCTCAGTGGGCGGTTCAACAATTTCGACGGGCGAAACCACTTCTGACTTTTGCTCGATCGTAGGCAGGGTAGTAGTCATAGAGGTATCCTCTTTGTTTCGACATAAGGTCATTTAGCAAGCAAGCGGGAGCCGAAGCTCCGAACCGAAGGGTCAGTTCAGCGATTGCTCGTACCTTAGATAGTTGCAAAGTGGCCAGGGTTTGAAAATTCCCCCCTATAGGTACCCTGCGACAAACCCTGACAAATCCAATCTGGGTCACAGGTCTAGGGTCAAAAGAGGTCCAATGACCGGCAAAAGATTTATGTATAGGTGGCTAGAGCCTCATCCAAAGGATCTCACTGCCTCAGGGTTTATTCAGATTTCACCATGCTACCGTTGGCTACAAACATCCCAGTGGTTACACGGATACAGTAAGTATTGTCTGCTGAATGCTAAGTAGGCAAGCGTAATTAAATACAAGTCGATGTAGGTTGGGTTGAGGCACGAAACCCAACGCCCGCATAGGTTACGCTATCGCTAACCCATCCTACATTTGAATTGGCCAACTTACTTAGCGATTTCCTCAACGTTTCCTAGAGTCGCTACCTGGCCTGGCGTGGTTTTATCATAAAACAGAGCGGCAAACTTGCAGGTGAGTGCTTTAATTTCGGCTTTTTTAAGCGTACTTGATAATGCGGAGCGATCGGCACTTAGGGCGGTTTATAGATAAATAGTATAAGAAGCTTAGGGGAATGGCTATTGTGCCATAGCTGTAATCGATTACTCTTAAGGTTATATATAGGTGCATTATGCTCAATAGAAATCTCCTTTTAGATCTAGATGTAGCCCTTGAAAACGCTCTCACCAACTGTTCTGGCTATGACCAAGAGCCTGCCCTATGCCTAGCCTTAAAGCAAATTCTCCCCCATATTTTAGATGGAGTTATTTTGTTTGATGAACACAATCATCTAATTTATATCAACTCAAAGGCTGCGACAATCATCCAAAAATTTGCCCAAAGTTCCCAGTTCTTAGAAGGAATACCTGCGGAAATTGCCTATATTAAGCAATTTATGGTAGAGGCTAAGGAGAAGTTCCCTGACCAAAATTGGCTGAACCAATCTACAATCTTTGTGGATTGCCTAGCCGTATTTCACGTTCACGCCCGCTGGATTCAAGACAACAGCTCTGGGCAAAACTATTTGCTATTAAAAATGGAAGATCAAAACCAATTTTCTCAGAATCTCGCCCTAGAAGAGGCCAAACGTTTGGGTTTAACCCTAAGGGAACAAGAGGTTTGGGTATTACATCGGGCCAACTACACCTATAAACAGATTGCTGAGGCGTTAGATATTACCCCCAACACCGTTAAAAAGCACATGAAAAGCATCTTGGTTAAACAGCGATCGGTCGGAGGGTAGTCTAGGGCGACCCTATGGGTTCAAGCCGGTTGGCCGAGTTTAGAGGGTGCACTAATTTATACCCAGATCTGCGGTAGCCTCCTTACCTAAATTATCTCGATAGCTAGGTCACCCGACCGAGGGCACTGGAAAGGCGGGGTACCCAGGCAGGGTAGGACGATCGCGATCGCTGAGATGTTTCTTTACGCTTTTAGCCCAAATTGGCTGTTTTCACTCCTTACTAAAGTTTGTTAACTAGAGTTAGACAACGCCAGAAAAGTGGTGGCGAAGTAAAACTGCAAAGCACTCCCACCTATGTCAACTCAGCTTAAAACGTTACACCGTGAATCTTATACCCTAAGCCGTTAGAGCAAGTCAAAATCAGCTTGGTCAAGTACTAGAGCCCTAGGGTGCTGTAGCCGCCCAAAAACAACAGCCACACCGTCACCACCAGCCAGTGCATGGCCGCTATTAGCCACCAGGAACCCGATTGCCAGTAGACAACGGTACACGCCAGCCCCAGCAGGGCCGCCGACAGCAGAAATACCGGATTGGTAAACGTGGCGAAGCCGGTGGGATACAAGGTCATAGCGTTGAGGGGATGGATGACCACAAACAACCCCAACATAGCTAGGCCCAGCCGCCAGCGCTTGCGATCGCTCATAATTTCGGTCGGGTGGGGCAGCAGCAGCACTCGCCAAAACCCTTCTTCTAGCAGTGCGGGCACCAGCAGTACCCGCGCCGCCAGCCACAGCCCGTCAACCCAGGTAATGTCGGCTATACCCAGCGAGAGAAAGCCATTGCGCAAGCCCAACGGCAGGGTCACCGCACCCAGCGCCAGGGTTAGCCCAACCGCCAGTCGCCAGTCGCGGACCTGGGGCCAGGTGGTGGCCGCCTGCCGCAGGCGGTGGAGGGTAAGCTTGAGAGCAATGTAGGCGCGCAGGCGAAGGTATTGCAACGTTAACCCGTCATTTCGAATAGTTTAATAGTAAACAGATCGCCCCTACGGTGGCCGCTATGAAACATGCCGATAGCCATACTTTGGCTCGCCTCCTGCCATTGCTTGTGCAGGTGCGACAGCGCCTGCCGCCGCCAAGGGAAAAATTGCAGGGACGTTTTTTCTGAAATCGGCAGCATTTTACACGTCCAAGACGACTCAGCTGAGCTGTTTGTCGATTAGGGCTGGTCTGGGCGGATAGGCTTTTGCAAATATTTAGGCGACTCGGTGTAGCCCTGACGGTAGTAGAACTGATGGGCCAGTTCTCGGCGGCTGTGGCAGTGCACTTCAATGCGATCGCACCCTCGCGCCCTGGCTAACCTACAGGCAGCAGCTTCGAGGGCGGCTCCTATGCCCCGACCTCGGGCCTCTGGGTCTACGCAAAAATAGCTAATCCGGCAAAAGTCGCCCGTCAGCGCCAGCTGAGGGATAACGTTCAGCGAAATCAAGCCGATGACAGCGTTATTCTCGACGGCAACCAGCAGTTCAGCGTCGGGGTGGGCCAGCTGTCGCGACAGGTTACCGGCGACCAAGGCGGTGGTCGTGGGGTAGCCAAGGTCGGTTAGCAGAGCTGCGATCGCCTCACTGTCGGCAATCTCACCCGATCTAATGTGCATCGACGGCATCCTACTTAAGCGGCCACCACGACACCTTATCGCGGGTGGCACCATACACCTCTTTTAGCCCCTCGGGGTCGACCACCTGGACCTGGTCGTTGGTCGACTCTGACGTTTTGTTGGTCTTGATATAGCTCGCCTTGGTCAATCCTTTGAGCACCTGTTCAACGGTGCGGTGGTTGAGCTGACAGGCGCGGGCAATCAGATCGATGGGCAGATCAAAGCAGTAGGTTAGGTCATTTTTCTGGACATTCCCTTGAACGGCGGGGCTACCCAAGCTGCGCTCCTGGTAAATCAGCGCCCGCAGCAGTGCCGCCACGGCCTGGGGCGGGTAGGTGCTGCAGTTGAGCAGGTGGTACTGAAACTTTTCGCGCAGCTCAAACAGCAGCATGTAGCGCTGACGAAAGGTTTCACTGTCATCGTAGAGGGCCTGCACCGTTTGCACCGGCACTTTAATCACATCGGTGGTTTTGTAGGCTTCAACCAGGCTGGGAAAGGCGCGCACCCCAGGGCCAAACCCCACCGGCAGAGTACGCATGCCAAAGCAGCCGCTGGGGTAGGTCATGGCAATTACCCGATCGAGGGGAGTGCTGCGCATAATCACAGGGCCACCGTCGATCACCACGTATAGGTGCTCTAACCAAACCTGCGGGCGAAAGGCTGTATATACAGGTCGATTTGAGTAAAGCTTTTCAACCACCAGTGCAGCGGGGTCAAGATCTTGCAGCGGGGCTTCATCGCCAAGTCCCTGAAATAAAAAACTTTTGGTGGTCAAAGTTTCAACCGTTTTCAACGGTAGACTCTGGCCTTTTTGCCTAGCCATATTGCGCTACAGGTTCGTTACCCCGCCATTGTCGCGCGAAAGCTCCACCCGCTCAATCAATCTTGGCTCTTATTGCAGTCAAAAACCGTGAGCAGTAAGTAGAAAGGCGCAATCAAATATCAGACGGTATAGGTTCGGTTGAAGCACGAAACCCAACGCTCGCCTGGGTTACGCGATCGCTAACCCAGCCTACATTTGAATTAGCCCACCCACTTACAGCGACTTAGGCATCGAGCTAGGGCAACGGTTTATCTATAAGCCAAGGCTATCCGCAGTTTTGCCGCGGCCTCAAGCTACACCTCGTCCGTAGCCTAGAACTCGCTGAGACGGGCGTACATCGCAAATTCCAGAACTGTTAATCCTTGAGAAAAGCGTCCTGGGGTCTGCATCGAACTACGACTGAACCCCCAGGGCGCTGATTTTTGGCTGGATTTTAATTGGGTTAACGATTAACCTTCAGCCTCTGACCCTAAGCAGTTGCCCCCGCCGGGACCACGACCCATACTGCTGCGCAGAGCCTCCTGTAGGTCGGCTTCGCTTAACCCCAATTCGGTAGCGGCGGTTGCCAGGTCGGGGCGCGGCGGCGGTTCGGTAGGCAGACCCAGGGCTGTTCTCAAATCGGCTTCGCTGATGCCTAGTTCGGTGGCGGCATTGGCCAATCGCTGGCCGCGATCGCCGCGCTGTCCATCCCCCCGTAGCGCCTCTCGCAGGTCGGTTTCGCTAATGCCCAGCTGGGTGGCGGCGGCAGCCAGATCGGGGCGCGGTGGGGGTTCGGCAGGCAGGCCCAGGGCGGCTTTCAGGTCAGCTTCACTGACTCCCAGCTGAGCAGCGGCGTTGGCTAATCCTTGACCGTGGCCTCGGCCTCGACCCTCAAACCGCT
>NZ_JADEXE010000028.1 GCF_015207265.1 Nodosilinea sp. LEGE 07298
GCTTCGGGGGGGAGCTGCTGCAGCTGGTCTAGGGCTGTCAGCTTTTGGTCGTCGGCAATGTTGAGTTCTGCGATCGCGTACCGGGCCTCCCAATAATCAGGATCCAGCGCTAGCACCTGGTCGTAGAGGGTGCGGGCGACGGTCAAGTTGCCCTGCTGAAACTGCACGCCGGCCAGGGCCGCCAGGGCACCTAAATTTTCAGGTTCTCGCTCTAGCACCTGCTGGTAAGCGGCGGCGGCGAGAGGTAGGTCGTCCTGGCGCTGGGCCAGCTCGCCCTGAAAGAAGTACACCGTCAGGTCATCGGGGTTGGCGGCAATCAGCGCTTCCAATTCAGCTTGGGCCGCTTCTGGATCCGACAGTGCTAACAGCTCAATGGTTCGCCACTGCAACCAAAGATCGTCGGGGCGCTGGGTTAGCAGGGTTTGGTAGAGGCGGTTGCGATCGCCCTCAGCAGGCAGCGCACCCGTTAGCTCAAACAGCTCGGGTGGTGGATTGTCCAAGCTTTGGGAGGCTAGCCAGCTATCTAGGGTTTCGGCGGCGACGGTGGCGGTAATTTGCTCGGTGCGATAGGCCAGGAGGGCATAGCCGAGGGGATAGTCGGGGTTGTCGGGGTTGGCTGCGATCGCCGCTACATACACCGGCAGTGCCGCCTCGGGCTGACCTTGCAAAGTGCGCACAAATGCCAGCCCTCGCAGCGCCTCAGCGGTAGCTCGATCGCTGGGCTGAGCCGCAATGATGGTCTCATAGCGGCGAGCGCTGGCCTCCAGGTCACCGAGCTGGCGCTCCAGATCTGCAACCAGCAATTCGGTGCCCCAGTCGCTTTGGCCTGCATCGGTGGCGCGGTAGCGGGTTAGCGCATCACGGGCCGCCTGTAATTCACCCTGGCTCAGGTAAATCTGGGCGATTCGATAGGTCAGCAGCGGCGCATCCACCGTCGCCGCTACGGCCTGGTACAGGGGCAGCAGGGCGGGGGCGGGGTTATCGATTCGCACCAGGGCGGTGGTAATGGCCCGCTGCTCTGGGGCAGAACTGGGCGGCGGCGACAGCAGGGGCAGAAGCTGATCGGCTACGGTGGCGGCACTTTCGGTGCCCAGACTGTAGGCCAGCAGACGCGCTTTCACCATCAGGCTGGCGGTGCTGGGGTTTTCTACCGCCAGCTGCTGAAACATGGTCAAAGCCAGGGCTTCGGTCTCAGGCCATTCGCTCAGCACGTCGGCCACCTCACCCCGCAGGCCATAGCTGGGGGCAGCGGTGGCGTCTAACGCCTGCTGGTACAGCACGGTCGATTGCTCAAACAGGGATGGGTCAAGCTGGCGGCGACCGATCGCGCTATAGGCGCGGGCCAGAGACAGACGAGCGTCAGGCTTACCCACTAAAGGATTCAGTAGCTCTAGCGCTTGAGCCGTTTGACCGCTGGCATCGTAGGCGTTGGCCAGGCCCGTGCGAATGTTGAGAGAAAGACTGTCGGTACGGCTAGGTTCTCTCAGTTCAGGTTCTAGCAGGGCGATCGCCCCCACCGCATTACCTGTCTCTTGCAGCGCCAGCGCGTAGGCAGTCAGCGCCTCGGTGGGCAACGGCCCCGTCTGCCGGTAGCGATTGAACAGCGCCAGGGCACCCGCATAATCACCGCTAAAGGTGTAGATCTGCGCCGCCCCCAGCAGGGTTTGGGGGGATGGATTGCGCCCTAGTAGGACATCATAATCGGCCAAAGACTCTGTAAAGCGGCCCTGATAGCCGTAGAGCAGCGCCCGCTGGCTAAGAGCGGCAATATTGTCAGGATTCTGGTTCAAAAGTCGGTTTAGGGCATTAATACCGCCGGGTTGCCATTCGGGACGGTAACCGCCCAGTTCTCCCAGGGCGGCTAATGCGGTGGCATTGTCAGGGCTAACTTGCAGTACCGCCTGGTAAGCATTCCAGGCATCGGCATCGCGACCCGCCCGCTGGTAGGCGATCGCCAGCCCCAGCCGTGCTTCAGCCGAATTGGGCTGCTGGCGTAGGGCCGTCTGAAAGGCCGCGATCGCATCATTCACCCAGCCGCGATCGAGCAGGGTATAGCCCTGGCTGGTTTGGGGCGATCGCTGGGCCAGGGCAGCGGGGCTGGCGGCTATTTCTAGACCGAGAACGAGGGCTCCTATGCAAAGGAATTTCCACGCTGGGAAACCTGCTGTGGAGATCCCCCCAGTTACCTCAGGAAAGGGATTCTTTTTAGAGCCCCCCTTGGGAAAGGGGGGAGTTTTGCCATTAACCAGGTGCTCATGCCCCCCCTTGTTAGGGGGGGTAGGGGGGATCATCTTCATTCCGCTGCCCTCCGCAAGGGGTTCCAGATTAGGTCGTAGCGCACCCGAAAGCCCAGGTAAGTTTCACTCAACGCGTTGCGCTGCTGCACACTTACCCCGGCCCGCAGGTTGTCGATAATTTGGGCGTCGTAAAACAGCTCCAGCACATCTGGAGTAGGGCCACCGCTGGCCTGGCGCAGGTCGCTATTCGAGAGCTGACGCCCGTAGCCCAACCCCAGGCGATCGCCCGGCATAAACACATCCAGCCCGTTGACGCCGAGGCTGTAGGTCTGGCCGCTGACTCCCAGGGTTTGATTGGTGTACCAGCCGTAGCGGCCAAAAAAGCCCAGCTTGAGGTTAGGAATAAAGGCCTCGGCGTTGAGGCCAAATCCGGTCTCGCGATCGCTCGGCAGGGGGCCAAACTGGCCGTTGCCCCGGTCGATGGTAAAAATTTCGTTAAACCCATCACGACGGCCCGCATCGGTCGAAGTGACGTAGGTGCCCCGCACAATGGCGTTGCCAAACCGCACCCCCACTTCCCCGGCAAATGAGTCGATGGCAAAGTCACTCAGGCTGCGGCTCGACGAAAACGCAGTGGCAGTCAGCGACACTGCATCCACCGGAGTCCAGTTCACCAGGGCACCGGGGCGCGAGGCCACATTCACCGTGCTCAGGGCCGGGTTGGTTTGAAACACCGGGTTAAAGAAATGGGTCAGCGAATCTTTGGCAAAACTGTTGCGATCGAGGTACGAGGTCAAATCCATCAGCCCCACCGTGAACCGCAGTTCGGGCAGGTTGGCGGGTGAGGCCGTCAGGTACAGTTCGCTCAGGCTGAAGCCGGTTTGGTCAGTGTCAGAAAACGCCTGCCCGGTGCTCAGGTCTGCGGTGGCCCCGGCAAAGACTGAGGGGCTGAGCACATAAATGCCCCCGGCCCGCAGTCGCGCCGACCCCTCACTGCCTTCCTGCAAATAGGCCGCCTGCACAAATACCTCAGAGCGCTCCGCCGGGGCCAGAGTTGTCTCTAATGCTGATGTTTGGGCAACGTCCTGTGCGGGCTGCGTAGGGGTTGAAATATCGTCGCTATGCAGGGGGGCTGGATCGACTGTATCCGCCTCAGCTGTATCCGCCTCAGCTGTATCCGCCTCAGCTGGATCCGCCTCAGCTGGATCGGCTGTGTTGGCCTCAGCTGGATCTACTTCAGCCGCCTCAATCTCCCCAGAAGTTTCCTCGTCATTACCAGCGGGTGCCAACGGTATTGATTGAGCCAGCACGGGGGGAAAACTGATCTGCGCTGTGTCTGGCTGTGGCAGTTGTAAATAGCTGGTCGTCTTTAACCTGGTTTTCTGGCCTACGGCATAGTCTTCTGTAGATAAACCGAGTCGAGCCAGATCGCCAGCTGCCCCACTATCCCTAGGCAAATCGCTTTGAGATAACTCGCCGGTAGAGAAACTTTTTGCCGCCAAATTGCCGCCAGACAACTCGCTGCCCCAGGCAGTAGGGGCAATGCCAAACAGCGCTGTCGACAGCACTATACCTGTTGCCGCGCCAGGGTTTAGCGCATATCGCAGCGCTAACCAAGCACCCATAGAATGCTCCATAAGTTACTCAAAATATAGTTGGATCAAAATAAGCGCGAAAGATATATCTGGCCTGCTCAAAAACCAGATCTAAAGATCTAAAATGCAGGCGTTAATGGACTGTCTAAAAAGGACAGACTTAGCCTATCGAGCATCCCATTGCTCAGGCTAAAGCGAACCAGGAAAACCCTGGTTTTTAAGCTGAATGACTATTTTGAGATCGGCACTTAAGGCTTAAACCTCAAAATATAAAATCAATTGGCCAAGACACTGGCGCTTAAAAAAAATGAAAACACAAAGGTAATTCACCTATTCATAGCTTGGATGAAGAAGACTGAGCAACAAGCTCAGGCATTCAATAATGTGGTAACGGTGTCAGGAAGATGCTAACTCAGGTAAGGTTTAGGCTCAGGTATTAGCGCTAACTCCACCTACAGATACATTTCTCTTCGTCAGGATAAAACGCCAAAAAGTTTTGAGCCTGAAGTCTTTTGTGTGGAGTTGCCCCAAGGCATGCTTGCGCTATTGGTAGTTACTGTGAGCTGTGGTTGCATAGGGTTATAGCAATCTTCCTTCAACTTCAGCAATGACTATTTCACGGTTAAAGAAGACTGGGCTACTGCTGGTGCTGGCGCTGGTGGCCTGTGTAGGGTGCCAAGCTACCTTATTGCCCTCATCTCCGCCTGTGGCAGAGGCCACGACTCTGACCCTTGAAGCCAAGCCTTTGGGGTCTGGCGAATTTGCTTTAGCAGGCACCACCAGCCTGCCTGACAACACTCAGCTCACTGCTATTGCCCTGCGCTATCTGGATTCTCAACGGACAGCCCCTGACGCTGAACCGCTTTATTCAGTGCTCGACTATCGGCCTGTGACTGTGGCCAATGGCCAGTGGTCGACCCAACTCAAACTGTGGCAGGTGGCCGCTGATGGCCGCTACCAGGAAGCCTGGCAGACCCAGGCCGATGCGCTGAAGCTGGTAGCTCAGCCTAGCGACACTGTGCAGTTTGCCATTATGCTGGCTCCTCATCATTTAGGGGCTGCCCTAACTAGCAAGATGGCGCAAGCTGGACCGCAGCGACTGGCCAAGGTACTGCGAGTTACCGCTACCGGAGAACCTTTTTTATGGGCCGACCAGGCTCTGACGGTGGGGCTGCCCAGCGGGCAAACGTCGCCCCCGGCGGATCTGGTCGCTCGCACTAACGGCGGCTGGGGCGATCGCTACCTGCTGGTGCCAGAGCCACCCCTGCCCTATACCCTTACGCCTATTGATGAGCGCCAAACTACCGCGCCCCTAACGCCAGACGAACAGCTGCGCTAAACAAAAATGCATTCCGAATCGCGAATGGTGCCGTCGGGCATAACGGTTTGGCAAAACTTAGCGCCAGTTAGATTGGCTTTGGTTAGGTTAGCCCCGGTCAAATTGGTGTAGCGCAGGTTGGCCCAGTAAAGGTTGGCATGGCTGAGGTCGGCCTGGGTCAAGTTGGCTCCTTCTAAATTGGCGTGGCTGAGGTCGGCGTGGTCAAGACAACTTTCGCGCAGGTCGGCATTCACGATCGTGGCGCGGTGGCAGTGGGCCTTGCGCAAATCGGCCTCGCGCAGCACGGCATGGGCCAAAGAGGCACCGCGCAGGTCGGCATGGGCCAAGGTGATCTGATAGCCGTCAATGTGGGTCAGGTCGGCCTGGTGCAGGTTGGCCCGACTGAGGTTGGTGCGGCGCAGGTCGGCCTCGACCAAATGCGCCGTTGCCAAATCTATCCCCTGTAAATCTAGCCCGTGCAGGTCGCGAACACCTGCCTGGTAGTAGCGATCGATCAGTTCTCTTAGGGTAGCTGGGGTCATTGCTCTAATGCCCTCAAAATAACGCTAAAAAATAAATTCCCCAAAAAATAATGGGGGCGGCTGTTACGCCTACCCCCATTGTCGCGCTGCGATCGCGCTGTTGCATCAAGCATTACAAGAATGCTACATTCTCAGCCCAAGCTACACCTGGCCAACACCTTTGCCTCGATCGTCAGACTTACTGGTAAGTTTGCCGGTCTCGTCGGTTTGGTTGGCTGTGCGCAGCTCAGCCTGCCGCTGCGCTTTGTTGGCTTCCTCTTCTTCGCGCAGGTCGCCGGGTTCGTTGATGTACATTTCGGGCTCGATGGGGTAGTTATTGGCCAGCCCTTCTTTGTCTACAGTTTGACCACCGCTGGTGTCGATCGAGTTGTCAGACTCGTCCCGCACCTGCTTATAGTCTCCACCCTCACGCTCTTTGCGAGCAGCAGTTTCCGCCGGAATAATATGGGGATCGTAATTGTCGTTTTCGACTCTGGGGTTAGACATTGAAGCCTCCGTCGAGAGATAGTTTAGCAATTAGAGGTAAGGCAAAGTCTTTTCGCTTACTCACTGTTGCTAATGCAACCTTAGAGCGATACCACGCCTATTTGTATCTGCCCTGGGGGTGAGCCCATTTCTACGACTTTAGAAGGAGGAGTCGAATTTTATTTTCTGACGAAGAAAGTAAAATTACAAGTGAATCTAAAGTCTGAAAATAGTTTTTTATTACTACTAAAGGAATTGTTGTGATCCTGGAAGTCGCTATTCTGACGATTAAATCAGGTACTCAAGCCGCCTTTGAAGATGCCTTTCATACCGCATCCGGTATAATTTCGGCGATGCCTGGATACTATTCGCACGAGTTGCAGCGCTGTATCGAAACTCAAAATCAGTACGTGCTGCTGGTGCGTTGGCAAACTCTAGAAGACCACACCGTCGGGTTTCGCCAGTCAACCGAGTATCAAACCTGGCGATCGCTGCTACACCATTTCTACGATCCGTTTCCCACCGTTGAGCATTACGAATCGGTCTTAAGCCATGAAAGACTTCCCCAAGCTTGAAACCCCGCGCCTGTGGCTACGTCAGGCAACCGAAGCCGATGCAGAAGACATCTTTCAGCTTTTTTCAGATCCTCAGGTGACACAATTTCACGACCTCGATACCTTCACCCACCTCGATCAGGCTAGAGCTGTAATTGAGCGGCGCAAAATGGGCTTTGAGAGCGATCGCGGGATTCGCTGGGCGATCGCCCTTAAACTCCAAAATACTTCCATTGGTTCCTGCGGGTTTACCTGGGACAGAGCGTCAGATCAAGCCGAGATTGGTTATGAGCTGTGCAGCAAATTTTGGCGGCAAGGCATCATGACAGAAGCGCTAACTGCCATCTTGAACTATGGCTTTGAGGTCGAAAATTTAGAGCGCGTGACGGCTGAAATTATGCTCGACAATACAGCTTCCAGGCAATTGCTCAAAAAACTAGGGTTTCAAAGCCAGGGAGTAATTAAAGAACGCGGTTTTTGGAAAGGGAAACACCACGATTTGGAACAGTTTGTCCTGAGTAGACCGCAGGCTTAAACTGAAGTTTGGGAGCTTGGCAGGCATATCTGAGCGACCTGCCGAATCGAGACCCGCTATACCCAGGCGGCTCCTAAAACCGCTCTACCTCGGGCAAGGTCGCTGCCGCCATGCTCCGAGCTGCCTCGCCGCAGGTGCGGGGGGTGGGCAACAGCTTGGTCGGGTTAGCCAACAGCTCCGGGTCAAAGGCCTGCCGCACCCAGCCCATCGTCTCTAAATCAGTGGGCGAAAACATGTCGGGCATGTAGCAGCGCTTGTCGGCCCCAATGCCGTGCTCGCCCGAAATGCTGCCGCCCACCCGCACGCACAGCTTGAGAATGTCGCCGCCCAGTTCCTCCACCTGTTCGAGCTGGCCGGGGATGGCATTGTTGTAAAGAATCAGCGGGTGCAGGTTGCCGTCGCCCGCATGGAATACGTTCGCCACCCGGTAGCCGTGCTTGTCGCCCAGCCGTTCAATCTCAGCCAGCACGTAGGGCAGCTGGGTGCGCGGAATCACGCCGTCCTGCACATAGTAGTCGGGGCTGAGCTTGCCCATGGCGGCAAAGGCGGCCTTGCGTCCCTTCCACAGCCGCAGCCGCTCGTCGGGGTCGGTAGCTACAGTAATGGTGCGCGCGCCATTTTGGCGGCAGAGATTGGCAATGCGATCGCCTGTCGCCGCCACCTCAGCCGGTAGCCCATCGATCTCAATTAGTAAAATCGCCGCTGCATCGCGGGGGTAGCAGTTGGTCGCCACCACATCTTCTACCGCGTTGAGGCTAAAGTTATCCATCATTTCCATGCCAGCGGGAATAATACCCGCGCTGGTAATGGCCGACACGGCCTCCCCGGCTGCCTCAACGGAGGTGAAGTCGGCTAGCAGCACCTGCACTGCCTGGGGCGTTTTGAGAATGCGTAGGGTAATTTCGGTGGCGATGCCCAGGGTGCCCTCAGACCCGACAAACAGACCGCAGAGGTCGTAGCCGGGCGTTTCGGCCACCTCGCCGCCGATGTCGACAATGTCGCCGTTGGGCAGCACCACTTTGAGGCCCAGCACGTGGTTGGTGGTCACCCCATACTTCAAACAGTGCACTCCGCCCGAGTTTTCCGCCACGTTGCCGCCCACCGAGCACACCGACTGGCTGGAGGGGTCGGGGGCATAGTAAAAGCCCGCGCCGCTGACCGCCTGGGTCACCCAGTTGTTGATTACCCCTGGCTGTACGGTCACCCGCTGGTTGTCAAAATCGACCGCCAAGATCTGGTTCATCGTAGCGGTGACAATCAGCACCGAGTCTTCAATCGGCAGTGCCCCACCCGAGAGGCCCGTACCTGCCCCGCGCGCTACGAAGGGCACCTGGAACTGGTTACAAACGTTAACCGCCGCCGCCACCTGTTCAGTGGTTTTGGGCAGCACCACCACCGCTGGCCGCTGGCGATAGCTGGTCAGCCCGTCGCACTCATACACCAAAATCTCTTCTTTGCGTCGCACCACGCGATCGCTCCCCAGGGCCGTGATGAAAGCTTTTACGATTGGTGCCCAGTCAATGCGCGATCGCTCCGCTACGGTCATAGCCCCACACTGGTTAAGTTGCCTACGATCCTACCTTGAACGGCCCTTGAACGATCGGTCTCTAGAGGGGGCGATCGCCCTTGGCCAGGTTTTCATCCCTGCATCACTTCACTTCATCAATAGTCTGGGCAAAGGTTTGGGCCTGTTGTCATTCCCTTCGACGGAGAGATTCTGCTTCCCTCCTCTGGCGGATACTTTTCTGATATCTATTGTCAAGAATGAGTAAACCCGTGCTGACGGCACAGCGTTCTAAACTTCATTGTCGATTCATTGACAGGTTTCGATTCGTTCTCAGGTCGCGTCCCTCCGGCACTCCACACGCACAACAAAAGACGCCAAGGAATTACCTCATGCAAACCATCGAATGGTGGCAAAACGCCGTTATCTATCAAATTGTGCCCTGGAGCTTTTTAGACACCGATGGCGATGGCCGCGGTAACCTCAACGGTATTATTGACAAGCTTGACTACATCTCCGCCCTAGGGGTAGACGCCATTTGGCTGACCCCGATCTACGAGTCGCCCATGGATGATTTGGGCTACGACATCACCGATATGCTCGACATTGACCCGGTGATTGGTGACCTAGCCGTATTTGACAAACTCTTGGCCCTCACCCATGCTCGCGGCCTACGCATGATTGTCGACCAGGTTTGGGGTCACACTTCAGATCGCCATTTCTGGTTTTTAGAGAGCAGTCAGGACCGCGACAACCCCAAGGCCGACTGGTACATCTGGGCCGACCCCAAACCCGATGGCTCGCCCCCGAACAACTGGCTGTCAGCCTTCAACGGCGACTCGGCCTGGGCCTGGGAGCCCAAGCGCGAGCAATACTATCTCTTCCACTTTTTGCGCAGTCAACCCAAGCTCAACTGGAGCAACCCTGAGGTAGTAGACGCCATTTTGGAGCGGGGCAAATTCTGGCTCGATCGCGGCGTCGATGGCTTTCGCATTGACGCGCCCAACTTCTTTTTGCACGACCCCGAGCTGCGAGATGAGCGCGTGCGCGCAGAGGATGCCCCCCGTCCCGATGGCATCGACCCCAAAAACCCGATGGCCAAGCTGATGTTTGAGAACAGTTTCTGTCGGCCCGAGGCCCTAGACGTTCTCAAGCCGGTACGAGAACTAATAGACCAGTATCCCAGCACCGTCACGCTGGCTGAGGTTACGCTCTGCGAAGACTCGATTCATCTGTCTAGCGAATATGTGAAGGGCAAACACCGATCGCACCTGGCCTATAACAGCGCTCTGCTGGTCGAAGAACCCATCAGCGCTGACCTCATGCGCAACACCCTGGCCAAGGTTGAAAAGCACTTTCAGCGCGGCGGCAACTGCTGGATGGTTGGCAACCACGACTACGGTCGTCTGCGCGGTCGCTGGACCGGGCACGACAGCGAGGGCACTCCCTACCCCGAAACCTTCTACCATCAAATGGCGGCAATGCTGGTGGCCATGCCCGGTGCGCTCTGCCTCTACCAGGGCGACGAACTGGGTCTCACCGAAGCCCGCATTCCCGAAGACATTCCTGAAAGCCAGATTCAAGACCCCTTTGGCAAAGCCCTCTACCCTGACGTGGTGGGGCGCGATGGGTCGCGCACGCCTATGCCTTGGCAAGGTGCCGCCGTGAGCGCAGGGTTCTCAAGCCATGCCGAGACCTGGCTGCCCATTCCCGATAGTCACCGACCTCGGGCGGTAGATGCTCAGAACGAAGACCCCAGCTCTTTGCTCAACTCCTGGCGGCGACTGCTGCACTGGCGGCGACAGCAGACAGCACTCATGCAGGGCGATTGCCACATTCTCAATACCGAGGCTCCGCTATTTGCCTTTATTCGCGAAGCACCTCAGCAGCGGCTGTTGTGCATCTTTAACCTGAGCCAGGAAACAGCCCACTTTAACCTGCCCGACGAAATGCTGCCCTGCATAACCGCCTCTGGAGCTAACCTGGCCGCTAAGCGCAACGGCGATATGCTGCGACTGCGGGGCTACGGCTATTTCTTTGGCAATTTGCAGCCCAGCGCCCCACCGGCCAATAGCGGTACTGCCAAAGATGTGCTGGAAGATGAAAGGAGGCAGGCTGTTGCCGATGACGTCTAGATCGCCAACTGTGTTGAAACGTTATGTTCGCTAGCGGCTTGGGCCGCTAACTAGGCAGATCGCCAGGATGCCATCCTCTGCGACTTGCCTAGTTTCGCTGTGTTCGTTGCTTGATTGTCCGTTTTTGTTGTTAGAACCCTGATGTTATGCCTTCTCTGTCCGATTGGTGGCGCAGTGCCGTTATTTACCAAATTTATCCCCGTAGCTTTGCGGATGGTAATGGCGACGGCATTGGTGATTTACCTGGCATCTTGAACCATATTGACTACGTAGCTAGCCTAAACGTTGATGCTCTGTGGATTTCGCCCTTTTTTAAGTCACCCATGAAGGACTTTGGCTACGATATCTCTGATTATCGAGCCGTAGACCCTATCTTTGGCACCCTAGATGACTTTAAAGCGGTGCTGGCGGCCGCCCACGATCGCAACCTTCGCGTGCTGATTGACCAGGTGTGGAACCATACCTCTGACCAGCATCCTTGGTTTGAAGAAAGCCGCACCAGCCGCGACAACGCCAAGGCCGACTGGTATATCTGGGCCGACCCCAAGCCCGATGGTACACCGCCCAACAACTGGCTTTCTACCTTTGGCGGCAGCGCCTGGGCCTGGGAACCCCAGCGACAGCAGTACTTTTTGCACAATTTTTTGGACAGCCAACCCGACCTAAACTGGTACAACCCCGATGTGGTGGCGGCCATTTTAGACACCGCCCAATTTTGGCTAGATCTGGGCGTTGATGGCTTTCGCCTGGACGTGGTCAATTTCTTTACCCACGATCGCAGCCTCAAAGACAATCCCCTGCGCCCCGCCGCGATGCCCCGTCCGGCTGGGGCATCGGCGACGGATCCGTTCTTTGCTCAGATTAACCTGCACAACCTCGATCAGCCCTCTACCCTTGAGTTGCTCAAGCCGATTCGGCAACTGCTCGATCGCTATGGCGCGATCGCCCTGGCTGAAATTAGCAGCACCGAAGACGCACTGCTCACCTCCAGCGCCTACGTCAGCGGTGCCGAGCGGCTGCACACCGCCTACAACTCATCGCTGATGACCGATGAACCCCTCACGGTGCAGCGGATGACCCGGCTGATCCAGCGGATTGAATCGCTCTTTACCGACGGCGTGATCTGTTGGACAGCGGGTACCCACGACTTTCCTCGGCTCAAAAGTCGGTGGAGCAAGTACCAGCCCAGCGAAACCTTTTTGCAGGAGGCCTTCGACCACATGTTTGCCGCCCTGATCACCTCCCTGCGAGGCTGCTGCTGCCTCTACCAGGGCGATGAACTAGGGATGACCCAGGCTGAGATTCCCTACGAAAAGATGAAGGATCCCTTTGGTTTGCAGGGGTATCCCCACGTGCTGGGGCGTGATGGTTCCCGCACCCCCATGCCCTGGCTCAAGGATGCCCCGGCCGCTGGCTTTACTGAGGCAGCAGAGCCCTGGTTGCCCATTCCAGCCGATCACCAGGCCTACGCCGTCGATGTGCAGGAGGCCGACCCAGCATCGCTGCTGCAAAAATATCGGCGGCTGATTCGGTGGCGCAACGAACAGCCCGCCCTCAGGCAGGGTGACCTATCGCTGCTGAATTTATCCGAGGAGCGACTGCTAGGGTTTGTGCGGGCCTGCGACCAGCAGCGGCTGCTGTGCCTGTTTAATCTCAGCCCTGACACCGTCTACTGCGATCGCGCCGAAATTCCCCCCTGCGACCCCACTGAAGAGATGGGCGTCAGCGATCGCAGCTACCATGACATCCTGGAGCTACCGCCCTTCGGCATCTTCTATGCCAACCTCCGCTAGGTTCTGTCCCAAATAGAGCTGCTCAACTTTAGGGCTGGGGCTAACATCAGCCCCAACTCTAAAGTTGACTCCTTGAGTACTCAAGATGCAGGCTCCTCAGTCTTTCGCCGAATCATGTTCTCGCCCTTGAGCATGCGCTGGGCGGCATCCAGCAGCATTTCTTCCAGGTAGGGCTTGGTAAAGTAGCCCTTGGCACCCAGATCTATGGCCATCTGCCGGTGGCGATCGGCCCCTCGCGAGGTCAACATTGCGATCGGCACCTGGCTAAGGTCGCTATCTTTTTGCATGCGAGAGAGCAATTCCAGGCCGTCCATGCGGGGCATTTCAATGTCGCAGAAGACCAGGTCGCAGGGCAAGCCAGAGCGCAGTTTTTCCCAGGCTTCCTGACCGTCGCGGGCCTGCTCGACCCGGTAGCCCACTTTGTTGAAGCTCATCGACAGCAGTTCGCGAACGGTAATCGAGTCGTCCACGATTAGCACCGTTGGATCGGTGTGAATCACGGCCTCAACGGGTTCTTCATCCACCGTCTGGGTCCACAGCGAGGTCGAAGCGTCGCGGCGCAGGCGACCGCTGGCCAGGTCGATCAGCTCCAGCACATCGGCAATCGGCATGACCCGCCCGTCGCCCAGCACCGTGGCCCCGGCGATGCCGATGGGTTTGGGCACTGGCCCCTCCAGCTGCTTAATCACAATCTCCTGCTCACCAATCACCTGGTCAACCTGCAGGGCAATAAACGTACTGGCGCTGCGTAGCACCACCATCGAGACCACGTCTTCGTCTTGAGGGCCGCCGTAGACCCGGCCCCGGCCCAGGCTGCGGTTAAAGCGCAGCAGCTCGCCCAGCGGACGGAAGGGCAACAGCGTATCGCGCCAGAGAATGCAGGAGTGCCCCTGGTCATCGGTTTGAATCCGCTCTTTGGGCACATCAAACATGTCTTCCACCCCGTCCATGGGGAAGGCGATGCGAGCCTGGTTGTTGACGCAGCTGAGCGCCTTGGTAATGCTGAGGGTGAGGGGCAGACGAATGGTAAAACTGGTGCCTTTGCCTACCTCAGACTCAATCGTAATCGAGCCCCGAATGTCGGACAGGGCAGTACGCACCACGTCCATACCCACGCCGCGCCCGGAGAAGTCGTCGGCCTGGTCGCGGGTGCTAAAGCCCGGCAAAAACAGCAGGTCGTAGACCTCAATTTCGCTCATGGTTTGGGCCTCGTCGGGGGTAATCAGCCCCTGTTTGAGCGCCTTGGCCTTCACCACCGCCGGGTTGATGCCGCCACCGTTGTCGGCGATGTAGATTACGGTCTGGTTGCCCTGGTAAAAGGCGCGCACGGTAATTGTGCCCTCACGGCCTTTGCCATTGGCCAGTCGCTCTTCGGGCGACTCAATGCCGTGGGTAATGGCGTTGTTGACCAGGTGGGTCATGGGGTCGTAGAGACGCTCTAAGATCATTTTGTCGATCAGGGTGTCGCGCCCTTCGACCACTAGCTGGGCCTCTTTGCCGCACTTTAGTGAAATATCTCGTACGGCTCGGGGCAGGCGATCGGCGGTTTGGCCAAAGGGCACCATACGGGCCTTGTTGAGGCCCTCCTGTAGTTGAGTGGTTACCTGGCGAAACTGGCGGGCGATCTGGTCGGTGGAGTCGATGGTGAACTCAATGTCAGAGGACGCCTCCCGCACCCGCACGATCAGCTCGATCATCTCCTGGGAGAGGGTGTGGAAGCCGGTAAAGCGGTCCATCTCCAGGGCATCGAAGGTGGCTCCGGTGGCATGTCCGCCCCCCCGGTCAGAGGATGAAACCCCCAGGGCAAAGGCCTGACGGTTGGCAATCAGGGAGCTTTCGAGCAGCGATCGCTCGTACAGGTCGCGCATGCGCTGGCCCACGTCGTTGAGCTGCGACACCTGGTTGAGCAAGTTGTCGAGAAACTGCCGCAGCCGCTCCTGGTCTTGCTCCAGGGAGTTGCGGTTGACCACCAGTTCCCCCACCAGGTTGCTGAGAGTATCTAGGTGGCCCACTGAAACCCGCATGGTTTGATCGGCGGTGCCTGCCGCCCGCCGTGGCGATCGTCGCGACACCTGGGCTGAGGCAGCGCGACGGCTGCCCAAAGCCGGGGCCGACCCACCCAGTTGGTCGGCTTCTTCTAAAAGCTTTTCGAGATCGTCAAACTCATCATTATCATTACCGTCAAAACGGCGATCGCTGGCGGTCAGATTAGGCGCACTTGGTGAGGTACCTGGTCGGTCAATGGTTTCGGGACTGTAATCTTGAGTCTCCTCGCCTAGCAGGGCTTCCAAATCGTCAAAGTCGGTGTCATCGAAGCCCTGACTGGCCATCATAGGGGCTGCGCTAGAGGCCGTATCGCCGTTGCGGCTCTCACTAACCGACTCTGAGTCGAGGAACTCGCCAGGCTGTTCTAGCTCATTGTCCCAACCATCTCCTAGGTCACTAAAGAAACTGGCCTCTGTACCCCCGTCGTCCAGCAGACTTTCTAAATCGGCAAAGCCGTCGTCCTCGTCCGTCGGCTCGGCTACGGTAGCTTCAGGAGCCGCACCCTCTAAATTGGTGCTATCTAAATCACTATCTTCCGCCTCCTCTAGGGGGGCGTCAAAGCCAGTATCGGCTTGGGTTGCCGTTAGATCCTGCTCTGGCTCATGACTGAAGGGGTCATCAAAGGCCAGACTTGAGTCGTCGTCGTCAAAGCTCAATTCGCTAAATGGATCGTCGAACGGATCGTCTAAAACAGCTTCAGATTCCTCAAAGAGGTTACCGACTTCAGCTGTCGCCGGGCTAGCCGTCGCGCGATCGGGGAATGACAGCTCCGTTCTAGCATTGCCAAACAACCCATTATCATGGCTGGTGGCACCGTTACCTGCATTATCGAGTTCGAGGTTTAGCTCAGGCATGGTGTGAGCATCGTCGTCTTCGATGAAATCATCATCAGCGCCGAAAAAACTATCGACCTCTTCTACCTCATCATGGATAGCGGCGGCGCTGTCGGGATCCTCGACCTCAAAAAAGTCGTAATTATCCAGGGGTGTATCGATCGCGGCGGCGGTTGTCGACAAAGGGTCGTTGTCAAGAAAGTTGAAGGGATCAGTTGAGATCTCTACTTCGGCAGGACTGACTACCGCATCCTCTACACCAAAGTTTGGGTCAGCGCTGGGGCCAGACTTTGGCTCGGCGGTGGCGATTAGTAAATCTGCAAAGGGGTCGTTGTCGTTGAAATCGTTGTCACTGGAATCGTTGTCATCTAAGAAAGCTGTGCTGCTCTCCTCGAATGAAGTCGGTTCGCTCACCAGGGCCGGTTCTGGGGTGGTCGATTCTGGCGTGGCAGCTGGCCCGGCATCAAGGTCATACCCAAATAGGCTAGCCATATCATCGAGGGCACTGCTTTCAGCACCGTCATCGGCCTTGTCATTGCTCCCATCATCAGTCAGCAGATCGGCAAATTCCATATCTAAACTGCCGACTGCACTGGCATCGTCAAGATCGAGGTCGTCCAGGGAAACCTCACCTAGTTCGTCTTCCTCCCACAGATCGCTCAGGCTGTCGGGAGCCCCTTCAAACAAGTCAGCCAGGCTATTGAGTTCTGCTGCTCCTACCTCGGGACCAATGTTCCCATGGGCGGCATCAGGCACGGTTGGTTCGGTGGGTAGAGGAGCCTCAATCACACCAAAAACAGATTCCAGGCCAGTTTCGGTCATGTTATCAGCCGAGTCTAAGGCCAGATCGTCTAGCCAATTCTCAGCATTGGTCAAGGCCAGATTGTCGCCACTATCCTCTTCAGCGGCGGCAAACAAATCGGCTAGGTCAGGCTCGTTCGAGTCATCGTTGAGCGCCTCCGCCAGCAGGGCGTCGAGGGTAGAGTCGTCGCTCAGAGCCGGTTGGGCTTCTGCAATGGCCACTGAGATGGGTAAAAGGGCCTCCAGCGCCGCAGAGACTTTTACCTGGTTGCTTGCTCCGACCAGCACCTGATCCTGGGCCTGCTTTAGGTCTTTAATGACTACCGGAGCCAGGGTTCGATAGGTCTGCTCGGGGCTTGCGATCGCCCGCTCAACTGCCCTAGTTAGGGCACACCACTGGGCAAGCTCAAACTGTTCGCCAACGCTGTGCAGCCGCTGACATAGCCGTCGCAATTCCTGTCGTGAGGTGTTGCCGTCCGCCTGTTTAAAGGCGGCCAGCATATCGCGCAGCAGAGCCGGAATGTCGCTACGAAAAACCAGCTGTAGCGCACTGGTTTCAGGATGAACCGTAGCGGCCACTACAGCTGGGCGCGGGGCGGCGGGTGCAGGGACCGCAGGTGGGGCAGCCGCCAGCAGTGCCTCCAGATGGGCTTCAGCCTGGGCAAAAATTGGCTCCAGCGGGGCCATAATTTCCTGGGCCTGCTCATTGGTCAGACCAAAAGGGCTTTGCAGCTGCTCTAGCTGCTCCTGCAAACCATCAAAAATTTGCAGCAGCATAGTTTCCATGTCGCGATCGGGGCGCATGGGCGACTCTTTCATCACCTTAAAGAAGTCTTCCATGCGGTGGCTGGTGCGCTGAATACTGTTCAGCCCCAGCATGGCGGCTCCACCCTTGACCGAGTGAGCAGCCCGAAACACCTCGTTCATCATCTCAGAGTCGTTGACGGTGTCTGCCAGGTTCAGCAAACCCTGCTCGATAGTATTGAGATGATCCTTGGCTTCTTCAATGAAGTACCCCAAGATGCGTTTTTGATCTTCAGGCGACATGTCAATTCCCCTCTGAATGCTTTTCTACCTTGACTGGCTCACTCCCGTTGGGCTGAACTGCACCTAGCTATCCGTTTTTTCCACCTTAAAGCGCTCCACCGAGGTCAGCAGATCGCGGGCAACCCCCACCAGGTTTTGCAGCGACCCCGACACCCGCTGGGCCTCCTGAGAGGTTTCCTGGGCCGTCAACTCTACCGATTGCATAACCTGGGCCACCGCGCGCGAGGTTTCGGTTTGCTCTACGGTATCGGCGGTAATCGATCGCACCAGTACGTCAATGCGGTTCGACACCTGAATAATGTCTTCCAGCGATCGCTTCGCCTGTTCGGCCAGGCGAGTGCCCTCGATTACCTGCTGCGTGCCCTCTTCCATGGCGGTCATTACCCCGCCAGTCTCACTCTGAATTTGCAGCACGATCTGCTCAATTTCCTTCGAGGCTTTAGCCGCGCGGTCGGCCAGCTGCCGTACCTCGTCCGCCACAATCGCGAAGCCGCGACCCGCCTCCCCAGCTCGGGCCGCCTCAATACTGGCATTGAGGGCCAGCAGGTTGGTCCGGGAAGCAATCTGCGAAATCAACGCCACGATCTTGGAAATCTCCTGGGAAGACTCAGCCAGTCGCTTCACCTTGCGTGTGGTTTCCGCCACCGTTTCGCGAATCTCCAGAATGCCCGCCACCGTGCGCTCCACCGATTCGCCCCCCTTGAGCGCGGTCGACGATGCTGTCCGCGCCACTTCTTCCGCCTCGCGAGCGCTCTCTGCCACCCGCTGAATCGAGTCGGTCATCACCTGTACTGAGTTCAGCGTCACCGCCAGCTCTTCGGCCTGACGCAGCGCATCTGCCGACAGGCTGCGGGCAAAAATCTCGTTTTCGGTCGAGCCCTTACTGACCTGACGAGCCGCCACACTCACCTGCTCCACAATCTCCCGCAGGTTTTGAATGGTGAGGTTAAACGAGTCGGCTACGGCCCCCAGCACGTCGGCGGTGACCTCTGCCTGCACAGTCAGGTCACCCCGGGCCGCCCCTTCCACGTCATCGAGTAGGCGAATCACCTGGCGCTGCAGGTCTTCCTTCGCCTGCTCTTGCTCCTGGGCCTTGCGCTGGGCCTCGCTGGTCGTCGTTAAGATCACCCGCGACATTTTGTTGAAGCTGCTGGCCAACCGACCAAACTCGTCTTCGGTAAACACCGTAGCTCGGGCTGATAAATTACCCTGAATCACAGTGTCAAACTGGTGCTGTAGGTCATCAACGCTGCGTTTTATCTGGCGATGGGCTAAATGCCCTGCCCCCATAGCTGCACCAAATCCTGCGACCCCGCCTGCCAAGGCCATAGCGGCATGCACCACTTTGGGCATTGGTCGCTCTGACTGTAGGGTAGAAGCCGCAAAGCTGATTACGCCTACGGCCAATGCTGAGGCTACCCCGGCAGCTACAGCCACCATGAGTTCTTTGCCTGGTAGGGGAGCGTTATCTAAAAAGCCCAGCCAGTCTTGCTCTGTGGAGACCGCTTCGACATCTTGATGATCGGTTTGGGTAAAGACAGGCAGACTGTCGGTGGCACCGGCAATGCTAAAAATATCGTCATCACTAATGATGGCCTGATCGTTAATATCGCTGAGATCGAAGGCCGAGGTGCCGCTACTGTAGCCACTGTTGTCATCGGTGGAGGTCAGCCCTGAGGTGCCTACTGATGGCGTAGTAAACCCGGCTGAACTGTCAGACAGCTCAAAATCGGGTAGGTTGCCTAGGTCGTCGAAATCGCTAAATTCGTCTAAAAAGTCGACGTTATTGCTGGGTTGAGCGCTGTCCTCTAGTTCTGGTGTATAGCCGTTGTCAGCATAGATATCATAGTCACCATTGAGACTATCACCAGCGGTATCGAGGTCGTCGTTTAGCAAGTCAGGTTCGGGGGCAAACACCGTCATATCATCGCCGCCGTCATCGGCGGGAGGCCAATCTGCGTTAGGGCTTGCGGCGGCTAGACCTGTATTGCTGTAAGGGTCACCATAGCCTTCAGGTGCAGACCCAAACGGATCGTCGGAGTCACCCACCTCGAAGGAATCAATCGAGGCATCATCATCATCAAAGGTGATGTCATCCACGCTCTCCTGGCCTTCTAACCAACTGCTCCCATTAGAGTCAACTCCAAAGCTAGGGCTAGTATCGCCGGGGTTTGCCGCAAAGGGGTCGTCGCTGCTAAAAGGATCGGTGGCAAAGGGATCAGCCAGGGAGTTAGCACCTGCTGCTACTGAGTTGGGTAGGTCGTCCTCTAGGCTCATATCGCTTAAATCTAGATGTCTGTCCGATACGCTTGCTGCACCAGTGGCCCCCAGACCGCTTTCTAAATCCATTGATAGGGAGGCACCCGCATCAAAGAAGGTGTCTCCAGTATCCGTTTCGTAGCCTATAGACGCCTCAGATGCTTCGGAGGCAAACTGGTTAGCGTAGTCGAGGCCGTTACTGGCGTAGTCGACGTACTCTGGCTCAGAGGTCAGATCGAGCACTGCACTGTACTGAGCGGCTGCCACCTCGTAGCGCTGCAAGCCATAGCAGTAAATATGGCCTCGTAGCAGCAGTACGCTAGGGTCTTCGGGATAGTCGGCAGCGAGCTGATCGATAACCGATGCGGCCTCTGGGTAGTTGCCCTGTACGTAAGCTCTTTCTGCCTTTTGATAGGCTTGAGAGTAATCAATGCCTGAAGCCATGGTCTTCTCCTGCCGGTGCAAGTGTCCTAAGGGGGTTAAGGATGCGCTAAGCCTAGGTGGCCCAGCGGGCTGAACGAATAACAGCGACGTGGTCGAGCAGCCTGAGGGTTTTGTTGTCCTCAGTGTCGATGACCCATTCACCGCGCAAAAAGGGTGCCATCGTATCTGGGCTAGTGTCAGATGCCTGAGTTTTATCAGGGTTGAGCCAGCGGGTGCCGACAATTCGGTTAACGGCCAAGCCTAACATAGTTCCCTGATCCTCAATGGCGATGACTGAGATCTCGGGGCGATCGGTGTTGAGCACCGATGAATACCCCAGAAATTGGCCCAGGTCGGCCACCCACACCACCCGCCCCTGCTCGTTTAGGGTACCCAGCAACAGATGCGATACGTTGGGAATGGGAGTAATGCGATCGGGAGGCTGTTCAATAATGCGGCGAATGCCGGTGGCGGGCAGCGCGAACTCGTCTTCAGCGGTGACAAAAAACCGCAAGAATAGTTCGCCATCAGGTGTTTCCAGCTCTTGCAGCTCTGGATCTTGGTCTTGCCCAGTCTGGGTGAGAAAATCAGGATTGCCTACCATAACACCGTTAATACGTGATTCCTCTTGTTGCCTGTGCTTGTTCTGCTCTCGTTGAGTAATGCCCCATAGCGTTATGCTCTCAGGAGTTGCTTGACCGTGCCTACCAGTTCAGTGGGCTGAAACGGCTTGGCGATATAGGCGTCTGCGCCCTGTTTCATGCCCCAGTAGCGATCGAACTCTTCACCCTTAGAGGAACACATGACCACCGGCACATTCTGGGTAGACGGATCAGCTTTAATGCGACGACATAGCTCATAGCCATTCATGCGGGGCATAACGATGTCGAGCACAACCATATCGGGGCGCTGACTCTGCATTTGCTCTAGGGCTTCCATGCCATCGTTGGCAACGGTGACCTGGAAGCCAATACCTCGTAGGAGCTTGGTAATCATTTCCCGCTGAGGAACGCTGTCTTCTACCACCAGAACTGTGCTCATAGGTTGGTTCAAAAGGCCTGCTGGATAGCCAGAGATCAACCGGTAGCCAGAGGCTTATACTACCGGCGTTCAGGGCTTAGAGCGAAGGCTAACCGCGTTATACGCAGTTTCTAAAACCTCCAAACCTGTGACTCTAAAGTACCCTCAAA
Organism: Nodosilinea sp. LEGE 07298; assembly: GCF_015207265.1. Lineage (GTDB taxonomy): Bacteria > Cyanobacteriota > Cyanobacteriia > Phormidesmidales > Phormidesmidaceae > Nodosilinea. Next base: position 21,278 of record NZ_JADEXE010000028.1, read on the forward strand.
TGCAGAAGATGCTGTCGGTTTAGATAAATTAATCAACCCGGTTGTTTAGATTATGGCGAATCTTATCGGAATTGATGCAAAAACCCTGTTCAGACTAAGGAATGTTACCGGGGTAGGGAAGCTTGGCTAAAGTCAATGTCAAATTCGTCTTCGATGGCTTCGGCCAGCAGCATGTCGGGGCAAGGTCGATTGAGGTCACCGGGGCCAACATACTTTTCGACTAGGGCCAGCAGCTCATCAGGACCAAAGGGTTTGGTCAGATAGTCGGTGGCCCCTACCATTCTGGCTTTAACCCGATCTAAAAAGCCGTCTTTACCCGTGAGCATGACGATGGGAGTCTGACGAAAGGCACTGGAGTGCCTGAGCATGGCGCACAGCTCATAGCCGTCGAGCTCTGGCATGGTGATGTCACAGAGAATCAGGTTGGGCTGTAGCTGGAATAATAACCCCAGTGCTTTGAGAGGGTTACCAATAGAGGTGGCCTCGTAGCCTTGACCATCGAGAACACGCTCTACGGCTTGACGAACAGTGGCACTGTCGTCTACGCAGACAATACGGGGTAGGCGATCTGGTCCAGGCCGCTGGGTACTGGGAGCAGAGCTTGCCTCGGTGGGGCTGTATATCAGGCTGATTTGGCCTTGCTGAATGGCGGGAACCAGGCTGCGGGCGACACTGAGAAGATCACGGTTGAGATAGCGGGCAATGCGCCGAATCGACGTTTTGCCGTCCATCCAGGTGACCATGCGCTGGTAGACCTGGCTGGATACGCTGGCGCGAAAGGCATCTGGATCTAGCAACACTGGGCACTGATCAGGCGATTGTAGATGGGGGTGCAGCTGATGCCAGGTTTGTATTTGCTGGGTTATGCCCGCCATCAGATCGCTGATAGTGTGGGTCATAAGTTGGGGGCTGAGGGCTGAGCTGAGCTGAAATACAAAGGCCCCGTGGTGCAGGCTGAGTAGGTCAAACAGCGTTTCGTGTACCATGTGGCCGAGAATAGTGCGGCCCTGGTCAGGGGTAATTAGATGCTTCTCTAGTAATGCCCACAGGGTGCCGTATTCCAAGGAGTTAAAGGCGGCGATCGCGGCGGTGGTGCTGGGGTCGGGCAGCGACTGGTCAATGCCGTAGCGGTGCAGATGGTCCCGCAGGCGATCGAGTTTGTTGTCGGTGGCACCCGCGTAAACAAGCTGACCATTGGCTAAAAACACTAGCCACGAGGGTGGGGCAGAGGTTGTTAAGGCCCCATCAAAGGGCTGCCCTAGGGGCTGATTGCTGCCACTGCCGTAGCTTTCCAGGTATAGCTCACCTGTGCGCTGCCCTAGTTCAATGAGCTGCAAAATGCTGCGAATATCGATTTCTGACAGATAACCCTGCATGAGGCAACCCAAAGATGGGAACGGTACCTGGCTGACTAGGCCATAGCGTGTGAGTTTGATCAGCATGCCCTAATCAGAATTCCGATCGTACCTTCAAGTCCTACAGGTCTGGCCTCAAGGGCAAATCAGCACCCTGTGTCGATAGGAGCAAGGTGCGGTAAGTCGACGGAGCAGGCTTAGAAATCAAGGCGCACTGGTTGGTTGAGGCGCGTAGAGCTAGTAGGGCAGAGCACGGCTGATACTAGAGCTTTTAAGCTTGTCCTTAGTATAAAGCGCTTTGCTAAGGAATATTCTACCGATAGCGTTCCTTATTCCTTGCTTGTCAGCAGGATTTTTGGGAATCTTAGGGGCAAGTCTTTCCTCGGGGTATCACTTGGCTAAAGTTGGTTATTAGACCGGCGGGGCGGTTCTACCGGTCCAAAATTAGCTAAAATTCCAGTTAGCTTTGGCAGCCGCACTAACATCCCTATTAATATCCCTTAGAGGGCGATCGCAGTTCACTATGATTTGAGAGGTCGGAGATTTGAGAGGTCAGCACTTTTGGGTAGCCTCAGCGCTAGGGAAACACTACTCCCCTTCTAGGCCTAGGGCGTTGCGACCAGGGCCTGCCATAGATTTATTGAGAACCTCAGAGTGAGAACCTCGGAGTAAGGCTAGGATAGGTGACAGACGGGGGTGTGAATTTAATCCTTAAGTAGGGTTCTAAATAGACCCAGAACTCTCTGATTGTGTGTTGAAGCACATTAAATTGAGCCCCAATAGGTTTTACGTAGACAGGCAGCTACCTCTCTACCCCAAACCTGCTCTTATAATTTCCCCCATCTTTCTACTGAGTCTTTAAAATTACTACATCAGATTTAATTTCCTAGAGTAACGTTATAAGCCACGAGGACCACCAGCGTGCTGTACCTAGCAGAAGTCCAGAAAAAGACCGGGTTTATTGGCAGCGGCAAGCCCGAGTTTAAGCTGCTTGCCTGCCAGCGCAGCGAGCACAGCTGGAGTGCTGTAACCGGAGACGAATCTCTAACGGCTCCTGACGACGCCTCATACAACGCTGGTGCGCTGGTGATGGTAGAAGTCAGCGGCAGTCGGCAGATTCAACGCCACTATGAGGCTGGACGCACCCTAACCAGCATTCTGCAAAACTTTTCGAACCTGAGTAAAAAATCTAAGACTCAGGAAGAAGAAATCGAGCAGTGGAAGCAGTCGCTCACCTTTCAGAGTCAGGAGCTAAACCGCCGGGAACTGGAGCTGGAGACGCGGCAGGAGCAGATTGAGCAGGCCGAAGTCGACCTTGAACAGCTTGATGCCCAGCGCCAGGAGCTAGAGCAGCTGCAGCAGAACCTAGAGCAGCAGCAGGAAGCCCTCAATCGCAAAAATACGGATTTAGAGGGGGCCTGGGCTCACCTGAATGGCGAGATGCGCCGTCTCGAAGAGCAGCGCGCTGAGGGGGGCTCTGCTGCGCTGGACTCAGACCAGGTGGCCACCCTGCAAGGTGCCCTGAATCGCCTAACTGAGGCGGTGATGCCCATCGAAGCCCTGCGTGACCCTCTCACCCACGCTACTGACGGGCTGAACTATCACCAGGGGTTGCTAGGAGATTATCGGCAGGCGCTCGAAAACCAGCGCCAGGGCCTAGAGCAGCGCCAGCAGGAGTTGGACCAACAGGCCAGCCAGCTAGAGCAGCGCTGGGCAAACTGGCGTCAGGCCGAAGCCAGTCTGGTGACCAAACGCGAAGGACTGAAACTGCGGCAGCAGGAGGTGAAAGCTCATCAAGACCAGATTCAGGCTTTATCGGATACGCTACAGGCTCAGGCAAACCTACACCAGAAGATTTACGACCTGCTCAACACTACCGACAAAGTACGGTTGAGCAAAAAAGTAGACGTAGCAGCCCTGGAAGCGATGGATCTTGACCAGCTTCAAACTATGGTGGGCGATCTAGAAAATGACCTGGAGAAAATGTCGCGCTTTGTCTCTGACCAGGAGGAAGAGCTAACTCTGGAGCAGCAGGCGATCGATGAACTCAAGCTCAGGATGGAGCAGGCTAATGAGTTTGAGCGGCTGCAGTTAGAGACTGAGCTAGAAGAAGAGCAAGACCGTTCCCAAATGCTCAACGAAACGTTGGTGGGTCAGCGGCGCAACCTGCTGGAGCGCGAGGAGGTACTGAGTCAGCATCAGGCTGTGTTGCGGCGGCGTCAGGGTTTAGCGGTAGAAGAAACGCCGGTCAGCGCTGTTGACCTAGAGCCACTGCTCAACACCATTGATGCTCAGCGCCAGCAAACTACAGACACCATTCAGTCGCTAGAGACTGCGGTCAAGCAAATTCAAGACGAGATTGGCCAGTTTAAGCAAGATATTGAAGCCACTGAGGCAGCTTTGGCAACCCAGCGCACCGAAGTAGAGGCTTTTGAGAGCGATCTGCGCCAGCAGCAGCGCGACTTGGCGGGTCTCGTGGGCAAGCTAGCGGTTTGCGAAGAGTTGCTTAACCCGGCCCAGGAGAGCGTGAATGGGCTGCGACAGTCGCTAGATGGTCTGGCTGTTGGGATGACTAAACTCCAGGAAGTTAACGACTATCAGCTACAGGCGATCGCGGAGCTGCGGCAAACGGTTGTTAACGTAGGCGCACCTCCAGTGGCGGCTTCTTGAGCCTGGGGTAGATAAGAATGCTAGAGTCAGCTGAGACTCTCTAGAGGCATAACTGCGCATGATTTGGGTCAACGAACAAATTGATCCGTCAGGAATTATCTACTCCTGCATTGCCTGTATCGATGAGGACCAGGCTCAAGCGTGCCATCGTTCGTTTGAGGATAACCTGAGCGAGGAGCAAAGGGCAGCCGGATGGGTGGCTCAAATTCGCACGGTGGAAACCTGGGAAGACGTGCCCGTTAATGCCTTGAAGCTGAGCTATTAAACCTTAGCCAGATTCAGGAGTGGAGTTCTGCCGGTGGGAAAACTTCACTCCTGAACTTGGTGTACAGAGCTGATTGGTTACTGCGATCTGTAGCTCATCTTTAAAGTGTGTGTTCTAGATCTAAGCTGATTGGTTTAGATAGACTTAGCGGCTTGACTGACGCCACCGCCACCGCCGATCGAGCAGCGTGCGGCTCAGCACTCGTACCGGATCTTGCGATTCCCCGGAGAAGAGGGCAAAATCTACTGGCCCCCAGGTACGCTCGGCTTCTTCGGCTAGGGCCAGCAAAAAGGGGTCGTCAAGGGCGATACGGTGGTCAAAGCGCAGGGTCACCAGTGACAAGCCACCGTGCCCTGCGCCCGTGATAATGCCCCAGTCGTACTGGTCTAACAGGGCCTGAATCGACTGACCGGCAGCGCGGCGAAAACGCTCTAGCTGCTCTTGCTTCTGTCTAAGCTCTTGCAGGAGTTGGTGATTGCTCAACATCGTGCTCCTCCACTGGTAGCAGTGATATAAACACCCTTCTTACTCTGAGTGCCCTTACTTCGAGTGTAAAGGGTGGCTTCGCCTCTAGAGTTAAAGACTTTCTATTGCTCTGTTATTTAAGTATTCCTCGGATAACGCTATGCCCAGTATCGACTACATTAAGCTTGACCAATTTTTGAAGCAGATGCAGGTGGTAGGTACAGGAGGTCAGGCCAAGCTAATGATTCAAGACGGTGAGGTGAACGTGAATGGCGAGGTTGAAACCCGGCGTGGGCGCAAGCTGGTAGCGGGCGATCGCGTTGAAGTAGAGGGTCAAACCTGGGTCGTTGATCTAAGCGAGCTGGGCTAGCCTGAGGATTGGCGGTGCGGTTCTTTGGTTAAGATGGCGTTGGCTTAGATGCTTCTAACCCCGACTTCTCTAGCTAAAGTTTATAGATCTGTTAAGCCATCTCAAACCTGCGGCAGGAAATGCTGATTTGGGTAGCGGGCCGTGAAAAATTTAGTGAATACAAAAATTGTTATTTAGACAGGCATGGCTATGGGGTTAAGCAATATTTTGAACGACCAGTCTCTTCAAGCTAGCGTTGTCAATGACTGCGCCCTATTAATCGACCGCCAGGTAGCGGCTAAGAGTGGTCTCGGCGGTATGGCCCTCAAAGCGGCCTATGGCGTGGTGAAGAGCGCTGGATCGGGCTATATACCGGGAGCCATTGGGCGCATTTTGCCGGAGGTGGTAGGTGCGCTGGAACCGATGTGGGCTGAGGGCTTGCAGGCAGGTGATCCGGTGGCCCACTTGAGCCAAAATCAGGCCCAAACTGCTGAGGTTATTTTGGGCGTGACCGATAGGCGAATTGCCAAAACAGATAACGGCCTAGTGCGATCGTCCTACAATAAGCTGCGCAAGTCGGTCAAAGGCGATGTGGCTGGGGCAGTACCGGGTCTAGCCGAAATTTTGGGTGCCCATAGCTCGGTGCTTCAGTAGTGCCACTAGTATTGCTCCTGTCTCTCGACGAGATGTCATAGCTCTGGGGAGATGTGGGACAGACTCTAGCCGATGTTTTGGTAGAGTCTGTCCCAGTAGGGTTCGGCGAATTTTACCAACCAGTCTTTAATGTGATAGGTGGCGCGGCAGTCGTCTTCGTTGTAGCGCAGAATGGCGTCTAGGTAGCTGCGATCGCCGGTTTCGGTCCAGGCGTTATACCAGCAGATCGACTGCGCTCCGTTGGCCCCCTCGTCGCGCCAGTCAAAGCCCATCCAGCGGGCAATGTGCTTGAGGGCGTAGCTTTCAATGGGCAGGGTGACGCCGTCGGTAATGCACTTGTGGACGTCAAAGAAGCGATCGAGGAGGGCCTCGGTGTGGCGGTGGGGTGTGCCGTAGAGCTGCCCTAGCTTGCGCACGGTCTGAGCCTCGTAAGGGCAAAAATGATAGACCGGAGCATGGGGATAGGTATGCACCAGATCGAGAAAATCGTTCCAAGCGCGGCGCTCTTCGCGGTGATTTTCGGCTAGCAGGGCATGGAAGTTGGTGTCGCCAGTGCGGTGATTGACCACCAGCACCCCATGTAGATAGATTAAGTTTTGGTCGGGGGCGGCTTCGATGTCAAAGTACAGCTCGACCTCGCCTTCGGGCAAATCTTCGGGCCATAGCGGAAAGCCGTGGGGAGCGTAGGGCGCACTGCGGGGGATGGCCTGATTGTCAATTAAGGCCTGGGCCTGATGCACCAGCTTTTCGGCGACCTGTTCGCCAAACCCTGGTAAGGGAGCCAGGTGGGCAGGGCTGGCCTGGGCTAGGGCGGCAACGGTTGTCAAGTGGTGCTGCTTAAGAAACGCGTAGCGGGCGGGGGTAACGCCAGGCAGCAGCGATAGGTGGCGGGTAGCCTGGGCCTCGGTGTAGCAGTGGTTAAACCAGTGGCAAAGGTCGCAGCGACTGTGGGAAATAAACAATTCTGGCGCGGTGGGCGATCGCAGATCGATCAGGCAGTCGTTGAGCACAGTTTGCAGCTTGGGTACCAGTCGCGCCAGATCGATAGTGTACATCTGACCCCCTCGCAGGGCCAGACAGCTGGCTTCGGGCCAGACCCCCTGCACCCGCGAGAGCACGTAGGCGTGGTAGGCCGCCACTACCTGGTAATCGAGCTTAGGCTTTTTGCCCAGTTTGATGTCGATGGGTACATAGACCCAGTCGCCCCAGCACGACCAACCGGGCCGCTTGATCAGCAGATCGGGCTGGCTGACAAGCTGCACGCCGTCTATCGCTGAGTTGGTGGCCAGCGCCCCCTGGCGAATGGCCTCTACTCCGTCCGCCATCAGATCTAGGGTGGCTTTTGCCCCGGCAGCCCAGTCGCCCGAGGGGAAGTCGGGCCGGTGGAGGGGGTAGTAGTCTTCAAGTACCCGTTCGCGGTGGGCGAGGCTGTCTTGGCGCAGCTTGAGCAGGTAGTCGGAGGGACGGTCTTGCTGGACGCGATCGCCGTAAAGATCTAGAAAGGCTCGCCGACCACAGCGCTGGTAGTGAAACAGCACATCATCGGTGAGCCAGCGAATGAGTAGTTGTTGAGAATGGGGCGTTGCTAAGTCAGCGGCCAACCTCAGGGGACTTTGCGGGCCACCCCCTGAACTCGAATGCGATGGCGGGGGGTAGCTAGCAGACAAAGCGAGTTGTGGGACAAGTACTAGAGAACAAAGAGACGTATGGCTGATGCTGAAGCCCAAGTGACGCGTTGTCGCTGCCCCAGTCAGCCATGAAATTTTTCGTAGCCAACTCTAGCGACCCCTGTCGCTGACCGCTAGCTGTATGGCGCTGTGTCGAGTTGCTGTTCATGCTTGGAGTTAAGCCTACAGGACGCCCAGAAGACACCCAAAATTACGATCTATACAGTGCCTATGCTTACCCTTAGCATGTTATACCCTATCGGGGTATTCCGGGGAAAGGGCGGGGTAGCTGTCGCATTCGCTGGGGCCAATTCGTCAGCTAACCGGGCGCGGGTGGTATAGGGTTTAGAGGACCTCGTATTCTGTCTTCAGCGTGATTCATTCTTCGTCTTCTACGGTGCTCGACAGCCTGATCATCCACCGTCAGGGGATGCCAGCCCTGGTGGGTAAACGGTACTTTAACTATGGTGGTCAAGGGCCGGTGGCCCAAGTGACTCTAGATGCTATCTTTGCGGCCCATCGGCAGGTGCAGAAATTGGGGCCATTTTCGGGAGCGGCGAACCAGTGGGTAACAGCTGAGGCGGCTCAAACTCGTGCGGCGATCGCGGCTGAACTGGGTACCACTGCCGACACCATTACCCTCACCGAAGATGTCACTGTGGGCTGCAACATTCCCCTCTGGGGCATTGACTGGCAGGCAGGGGATCATATGCTGCTGTCGGACTGCGAGCATCCTGGCATTATTGCTGCGGTGCAGGAAATTTGCCGCCGCTTTGGGGTCAGCTACAGTCTCTGCCCGCTGCTTGAGACCATCAATGGTAGCGGCGATCCGGCGGCGGTGGTGGCTGATCACCTGCAACCCAACACCCGGCTGCTGGTGATCAGCCATATTTTTTGGAATACAGGTCAGGTGCTGCCCCTGGAGCGCATTGTGCAGGTCTGCCGCGATCGCCCTAACCCGGTGCTAACGCTGGTGGATGCGGCTCAGTCGGTGGGTGCGCTGCCGCTCGATTTGCCCAGTTCAGGTGTCGATTTTTATGCCTTTACCGGCCACAAGTGGTGGTGCGGTCCGGCTGGTTTGGGCGGGCTGTACGTGCGCCCCGAGGCTAGAGAGCACCTGGCTCCCACCTTTATTGGCTGGCGCGGCATTACCACCGATGCCGCCGCTAACCCCACCGGCTGGAAGCCCAGTGGCCAGCGCTATGAGGTGGCGACGTCAAACTATCCGCTGCTGGCGGGGCTGCGGGCCGCGATCGCCTACCAGGCTGAGTGGGGCAGCGCCCCCCAGCGCTATCAGCGCCTGGTGGAACTCGCTCAGCGGCTATGGTCGCAGCTGCAAGACCTGCCCCAGATTCGCACTGTGCGACAGAGCCCGCCCGATTCTGGCCTGGTGTCGTTTTGGGTGCTAGAGCAGGGCGAGCCTTCTCCGGCCTGGCACAAGCGCCTGGTCGATGAGCTGGAGACCCAGCAGGTTTACCTACGCACCCTGCAAGCGCCCAACTGCGTGCGCGCCTGCACCCACTACCTGACGCTAGAGGCAGAGGTGGATGAGCTGGTGGCGGCGATCGCGGCCACCCTAAAGCGAGGCCTGGGCTAGTAGACTGGCTTACCTACTGAGTTGATCAACGATCGCTTCCGCAGACTGGTCAAGGCTCTAGATCTTGATTACCTAAATGGCCCGCTAAGATTGATAGGTTGAGCGGTGTAGTGGTTTTGCAGCTGGCATGAGTGTTTCAGGTTCCGTTGATTTTCTCGACGAATACGATGTTGTGGTCGTCGGTGGTGGCCACTCGGGCTGCGAGGCGGCCCTGGCCTCGGCGCGCCTAGGCTGCCGCACGCTAATGATTACCCTCAACCTCGACAAAATTGCCTGGCAGCCCTGCAACCCCGCCGTGGGTGGCCCGGCCAAATCGCAGCTCACCCATGAGGTCGATGCTTTGGGGGGCGAAATTGGCAAAATGGCCGATCGCACCTACCTGCAAAAGCGCGTGCTCAACAACTCGCGCGGCCCCGCTGTGTGGGCGCTGCGGGCGCAAACCGACAAGCGCGAATACGCCGCTGTGATGAAAACCATCGTCGAAAACCAGGAAAACCTGGTGATTCGCGAGGGTATGGTGACCGATCTGGTGCTCGGTGCCAATGAAGAAGTGGTAGGGGTTGAAACCTACTTTGGTACGGCGTTTAAGTGTAAAGCGGTAATTTTGACCACCGGCACCTTTTTGGGTGGCACGATTTGGATCGGCGACAAATCGATGGCAGCGGGGCGAGCGGGGGAGTTTGCCGCCACTGGCCTGACCGATACCCTCAACCGCCTAGGTTTTGAAACTGGGCGGCTGAAAACCGGTACCCCGGCCCGAGTCGATCGCCGCTCGATCAAATTTAGTGTGCTTGAGCCGCAGCCCGGTGACGAGGATGTGCGGTGGTTCAGCTTTGACCCCGAAGCGTGGGTCGAGCGCGAGCAAATGCCCTGCTACCTCACCCGTACTACCGCCGCCACTCACCAGCTGATCCGCGACAACCTGCACCTGTCGCCGATCTACGGCGGCTGGGTTGACTCCAAAGGCCCCCGCTACTGCCCCAGCATCGAAGACAAAATCGTCCGCTTTGCCGACAAAGACAGCCACCAGATCTTTCTGGAGCCGGAGGGACGCGACATTCCTGAAATCTACGTGCAGGGTTTTTCGACCGGGCTGCCCGAAAAGCTACAGCTAGCCATGCTGCGCACCCTGCCGGGGCTAGAACAGTGCGCTATGCTGCGGCCTGCCTACGCCGTGGAATATGACTACTTGCCCGCCACCCAGTGCTACCCCACCATGATGACCAAGCGGGTGGACGGGCTGTTTTGCGCTGGTCAGGTCAACGGCACCACGGGCTATGAAGAAGCGGCGGCCCAGGGCTTTGTGGCCGGGGTGAATGCGGCCCGGCTGGTGCGCGGTCAGGAGATGCTGGTGTTTCCTCGGGAGCAGAGCTACATTGGCACGCTGCTGGATGATCTGTGTACGAAGGATCTGCGGGAGCCCTACCGGATGCTGACCTCGCGCTCAGAGTACCGGCTGCTGCTGCGATCGGACAATGCCGACCAGCGCCTGACCCCGCTGGGGCGCGAGATTGGGCTAATTGGCGATCGCCGCTGGGATCTCTTTACCCGCAAATACGCCAGCATTGCCGCCGAAAAAGAGCGGCTGAGCGAAACCCGCGTCAAGGAGCACGACGAACTCGGGCAGCGGATTGCCGCCGATACCGATCAGCGCATCAAAGGCTCAATTACCCTGGCCGACCTGCTGCGCCGTCCGGGGTTCCACTACGCTGATTTAGAACGCTACGGCCTGGACAATCCTGAGTTGATTCGTGCCGAAAAAGAAGGGGCTGAGATCGATATCAAATACTCAGGCTACATTCAGCGGCAGCAAAACCAGATTGACCAGGTAGCTAAAAATACCGGCCGCAAGCTGTCCGAAACCCTCGACTACATGGCGATCGACACGCTTTCAAAAGAAGCGCGCGAAAAGCTAACCCAAGTCAAACCGCTCACTATTGGTCAAGCCTCGCGCATCGGCGGCGTCAACCCTGCCGACGTCAATGCCCTGCTGATATACCTGGAGATGCAATCGCGGCGCGATCGGACGGCCCCTGTCGCGATTCGTTAGAATCAAGCCGAATTCACTCCGGGGACAAACCATGGCAAAGCCAATTCTGATTACCGGTGCGTCCAGCGGCATTGGCTACGAGCTGGCCAAGGTCTGCGCTGCCCACCACCACGATCTGGTGCTGATTGCCCGCCGCGAAGAGCTTCTGCTAGAGCTAAAGGCCGAGCTAGAAGCGGCCCACGGCATTCTGGTGTGGACCTACCGGGGCGACCTTACCGATGCCGATACCCGCCAGCAGTTCTTTGACTGGACCGAGTTTAAGGGCATTATCCCCTATGCTGTGATCAACAATGCCGGCTTTGGCGATTTAACCTCCTTTGTTGAATCGAGCTGGGAAAAGCAAAACGCCATGCTCCAGCTCAATATTGTTGCCCTCACCCACCTGAGTCGGCTGTACCTGCCGAAAATGATTGCCGAGGGCCAGGGCCGTATTCTCAATGTGGCTTCGACCGCCGCATTTCTGCCGGGGCCTTATATGGCGGTGTACTACGCCAGCAAAGCCTACGTGCTGTCGTTCACCCACGCGATCGCAGCAGAACTGGAGGGCACCGGTGTAACCGCCACTGCCCTCTGCCCTGGCCCCACTCAGTCTGAATTTCAGGAACGGGCCGACGCAACCGATGTGAAGCTGTTTGAGGGCAAAAAACTGCCCACCGCTGCTGATGTGGCTGTTTATGCCTACGAGGCGATGGAAAAGGGACAGCGTACCGCCGTGCACGGCACCACCAACAAAGTGCTGTCGCTAGCCACGCGGCTGCTGCCCCGCAAAAACCTGGCTGGAGTCGCAAAAGGTCTGCAAAAGCCCGCCTAGGTGAATCCATTGAGCGATACCGCCCTGCAACCCCGACTGTTGGCTCATTTGGAGCGGGTGGCGCGCGATCGCGACCCGTTTTTGGCCTCTGCCCACCACTTCTTTGTGCAGCAGTACATTCAGCAGGAGTTCGGGCGCTGGGGCAAGGTAACGAGCCACAGCTTTGACTTTCGGGGGCAGTCACATACCAACTGGATCTTAAACCTGCCCGGAAAGAACCCTCGCCGTCCGCCCCTGCTGATTGGTGCCCACTATGACTCGGTGCCCGGTTCTCCTGGGGCTGACGACAACGCTACCGGCGTAGCGGTATTGCTGGAGCTAGCTCGCGCTTTTGCTCAGAAACCAGGCAAGTCGCCCCTGCGCCTGGTTGCCTTTGATCTTGAAGAATTGGGATTTGTGGGCAGCGGCCACTACGCCCAAGCCTTACACGAACAGGGCGAGCCCTTGGGACTGATGCTGTCGCTGGAAATGCTAGGTTATTGCTGCCACCAGCCCCACTCCCAGCAGTATCCAGCCGGGTTGGACCGTTTTTACCCCGATCGCGGCAGCTATATTGCTCAGATTGGGCCATGGCAGAGCATTCCTACTATGGTGCGGCTGTGGCGCGGCTTTCGCGCGGCTGGGGTGCCTAGCCAGTGGCTGCCCGTGGTTAACCAGGGCCGCATTGTGCCAGATACGCGGCGCAGCGACCACGTACCCTTCTGGGATTTGGGCTACCCCGCGATTTTGATTACCGACACCGCAGATCTGCGCAACCCCCACTACCACCAGCCCACTGATACCTTAAAAACCCTAGATTTAGCGTTTCTCACCCAGGTCTGTCAGGGGCTAATTTACGGCCTGCGCCGTCTGTAGCTGCTGATAGTCGAATCCGGCTTTGATTACCAAGGCCGGGTCGACCCACACCCCGTCGTACTTGAGGCCCCAGTGCAGGTGTGGCCCGGTGGTGCTGCCGGTCATGCCCACCCGACCAATGCGCTGCCCAGAGGTTACAATTTGCCCCTGGCGCAGCTCTGTGCCGCCATCGCGATCGACCAGGACGCGCCCGCCTTCTTTTTCGATTACCATATGGCCCACCATGTGGCAGTAAATGTGGGTCCAATTGCCCGATTGAATAATCGCCGAGGTGCCGCAGGCGGTGTTGTCTGACACTTGAATGACCTTGCCCTCCCACCAGCTGCGAACGTAGCTGCCCATAGGGGCGGCCAGGTCTAGTCCGTAGTGAAAGCGGTGACCTCCCATCGGGTGCTGCCGGTAGCCAAAGGGCGATGTATAGGCCGTAAATTTTTCGAGCGGAAACGAGGCCCCGGCCCAGGGGTTAGCAGGGGCAGCTTCTGCCGCCATAGGCTCTTCAGCAATGACCTGGGGGGTAGATTGACTTAGCTCTGCCATAATGCCGACGCTCACGCTCAACACAACAATCCAGCTCAGGGCTTGCACCCCGCCTTGGTGACCATTCATAGCCGCAAAAAATAGGGAGCTGAAACCTGCAATAGTACAATTGCATTATTAAAGATAGTGCAATTGTACTGATTTGCCAAGCGGTTGTTGGCAAGTTGTCATCGGTCGGTAGGTATAGGGGCTGTGGGTATGGGTCGCCCTAGTCTGGGCTTGCTTCAAGGGTGGGCGGCTGCTTGGCAGGCGGCTCTAGCACCTCTACAGTGCCGGTTTCGCCATTGATTCGAACCCACTGACCGCTGCGCAAGCGCTGGGTGGCGTTGGTCACATCCATGACGGCTGGAATACCGTATTCTCTGGCAATGATGGCCCCATGGGAGAGGCGACCGCCGACTTCGGCAATCAGTCCCTGGGCACGAGCTAGTAGGGGTGCCCAGCCCGCGTCGGTATAGGGAACAACGAGTATAAACGGCCCCTCAGTTGCAACGGGCTCCAGGTGGGTCATCACCAGTACTGGGCCAGCCATGATGCCCGCGCTGGCCCCAATGCCCGAGAGCTTCTGCTGTACCGTCGCACTCGGCATGAAGGGTAGGTCGCGGCTGGGTGGTTCATTGCCAAACACTAGGTAGGGCACATTGGGTAGGTGTCTGTCTTGGTTATACCGAGCTTTGCGATCGCTAATGTTTCCCCGCACCATCGCCCAGTTAGGGGCGGCATTCCCCGTCACCAAGGCCTGAATTTCTTCTAGGGTGAGAAAGAAAATGTCGTCTCGTTCCTTCAGGTGGCGCTGTTCTTGCCACTGGTTGGCTAGGGCCAAAATGCTCCAGCGCAGCTCGGCCAGCAGGCGGTTGTAGAGGGTATTCACCTGCCCCTTGAGATCGAGCCGTTGCTGTACCAGGGCGGCTTTCCCGGTCGGGGTCACAGTTGTGGTTTTAGGCGGAGGCGGTTGTTTGACAAACTGGGCCAGCAGTTCGCGCACGGGGCCGGGGTTTTCTTGCCAGGTGGCGACAGCAATGTCGGTGCCAACGGGACTGAGGTAGCCGTACTGGCCTAGAAAGTGATCGATCTCCTTGAGCAGCGCTTCGCCGTCGGTGCTTTCGGCTAGAGCGGTCATCAGCGATGAGCTATCGGTAATGCGGTTTAGCTCGCCAGCAGAGAGCACCTGGCGAATGTCTTGGGCGATCGCCCGCAGGGCGTCTAGGGCCGCAATCTCAACATTTTGCATCGGGCTTACGTGTTCCTCTGGCACTTTTAGCAGAGCGCGACGCAGGGCAAAGCTCAGCGGGCCGAGAATGTTGTAGTAGGTGACTGGCTTCAGCAGATCGAGCACGGTTTCAATGCGGCTGAGCAATTCCGCTGGGGTCAAAGCGTCTCTGGAAGTAGTCTCAAGGGATGCCAGGGCGGGGCTAAAGCGATCGCGATTTGCCTGGGTAAACTCCTGCTCCAGCTTGAGTTCGCGGCCTACCAGCCGCAGCAAACCGGGCAGATTGCGCAGGGTAGACCCTATGGGAGGGCGGCTAAATTTTGCCCCTCGGGTCAAAAACTCTAGGCTCTCAGGCGGCAGACCCATGCGCTGAAAAATATCCCCCAGCAGCGTGGCGTTAAAGTAGGCATGGGCATGGTGCAGGGTGGCGGTGGCTTCAAAGTCGAGGCCTTGGGCGCGATCGCCCAGCACCACCGTAAAAATCTCGCCCCACACGCCGCAGGTCAGGGGCCGATTAATCGACCAGGTGAGCGGTCGAATGGTGCCGGGGATCACCTCGGCGGCAATTTTGCGCGTCCACAGGGGGTGCAGGGTGGTAATCGGGCGGCTCTGCAACAGCCACAGCGTCTCGCCGTCGTAGGTCCACTCGATGTCCTGGGGCACGCCCTGGTAGCGGCCCTCTAGGTGGCGGGCCAGGTAGGCCACCTGCTGCAACAGCCGCGACGGGGTTTGGCCCTCGCCCTCCACCGCTAGCGTCAGCGCATCGGAGATCTGCCAGTCGGCGGCGGCAATCTCTGCCAGGGGCGGCACATCGTCGGGCTGCACCAGTACTCGGTACTGTTCGGGCGTCACCTGCCCTCCTACCACTTGGTTGGCCCCACCGGGCAGGGCTTCGATCACCACGGCATCACCGCAGCGGGCGATCGGGTCGCGGCTAAAGGCCACCCCCGAAAACAGCCCCTGAACCTGCTGTTGCACGATCACCGCTAGGCCCTGCTCGGGCAGCCCTCGGCTCTGCCGATACTCCCTGGCTCGGGGGGCGTTGTAGGACGAAAAGACCCGCACGATCGCCGCCGCCAGGCCCTCCTGGTCGGTAATATTCAAAAACGATTGGTAGATCCCAGCTGCCGAGGCGGTGCCCGTATCCTCATCCTGGGCGGAGGATCGTACCGCTAGGGGCTGTGTGGGAGAGGGTTCTGCGATTGCCAGCAGCGCCGTGGGGTCATCCCCAGCGGGCAGTACGTAGCCGCGCGGTACCGGGTAGCCCCAGGCCCGCAGCTGGCCCAGAGTGGCGGCTTTGTGGCCAAATTTAGCGGCATCGAGGGGTTGGTCGAGGGCAACCAGGCCGCGATCGCCGCGAAAAAACCGAAACATGGTGCGAGACTCCAATCGTCCTTCGTCGTCGGGCAAATCTAAATCGTCGGGCAGTTTTTGATAGATCCAGGCAATCAGTACGCTGAGGCAGGTCATCGCCAACACCAGTGCCCCATCCTGATGCCGCAGAGCGGTGATCAGCGGTAGCAGCACCAGCGACAACAATCTGCCTTGGCGACGCTCGCGAAAAATCGTAAACCCCAGCCCACTTAGAATAAGCGTCAGCAGTGCGGTGGGCCAGTCGTAGACCGCAATGCCCCATACGACGTTGGTGGTGCCCGCCCCCTTTGCAAACCAGTAGCGTCCCATCACCAGCCCAATCAGGGCAATAATTTCCCACACCGGCTCGGTCGGAAAGTAGTATCGGGCCAGCAGCACTACCCCAATGCCCTTAGCGGCCTCCAGCAGCACCGCCGCAATGCCCGACACTTTACCGCCGTGGTAAAACGCCGCCGACACGCCCACATTGCCTGTGCCTACCTGCCGCAGCTGCTGCCCCGACAATAACCGGGTCGACCATCCCGTCAGGGGCAGCCCGCCCACCACCGGAGCCAGCACAAAAATTAAAAAGGCACCCCAAACCTGGGTCAGGGTCATCGCGATCGCCTTAAACAGCTACACCATGACAATAGACCAACTTCTACAAGCTCATGTCTAGCCTTTGTGAGATTAATCGATGAGATTAATCTTGGTAGGGTCTGACATCGTACTGTATGTAGGGTTGCTGCACCGGCGGCGGCAGCGGCTGACGTTCGTAGTAGTAGTAGGGGCTGGGGGGCATGCGCATGGGGTACGCCATCGGTGACGGCTGATGCGTGCGCCGCTGAATGTGCATCAACCATAGGGCAATAATGGCAAAGGCCGTGCCCCCACCCAGCACCAGCAGCATAAACAGGCCTAAAATGCCCCAGAGCAGCATAGTCTGGGTTTCATTGTTGCGCGGTATTGACTCAATCAGCCGCACCTGCTGGGAAGTCATTTCTTCGACCGCCGTCTGGTAGGTGTCTAGCTGTTCAAGCACGGCATCGGTTTCGGCCTGCTGGCGCTCTAGCTGGGCCTTGAGGTCATCGGCTAAGTTCTTTTGGGCGCGCAGTTCGTCTTGCAAACTGCTGACTAAGTCTTGCTGCCGGGTCAGGTCGCGCTCAAAGCGGTCTTGCTGTAGCTCTTGGCCCACGGTAGGGGGCGGCGGTACCGGCACTGTTTGAATATTCAAGCTTTCGGCGCTGGGTGGCGGCGGCGGCAGCGATGGTGATCGGCCCGTGCCCGATCGCACCAGCAACGTCAAAATAACCAGTGCTCCCCCGGCAGCACAACAGGTGATTAAGATAGGCTTTTCCTTCGTCAATCCCTGCAAAATCTCATTCCCTAGTAGTGGTGGTGGGTGTCGTTAGTCAGATTTTCAGGAACTGTCGAGAGCGGGCTAAGAAAAGTGACTTGGCCATCAGGCCCAAAATGCCGCAGAGGCAGCCCCAGCATGAATGGAGTAGAGACAAGTTGGTCTTTTGGAGGGCTAAAACTCAAAACCAAGGGCCAGAATCTACAAGATGGTAAGAAAGAATTTGATGAAAACCCTTGTTTCTCAAGCTTTATCACCAAATTATTATACATTGGCCAAGAATTGGCACAACAAATATATGTTAGTCCTTTAGTCAAGGGTGAGATAAGTTCATCAATCGGGAGCCCCCTTAGCCTAAATTAAGCCTTCAGCGGCAGCAAAAAACCGGGTTGCTCTAAGGTCAGCCGCCTAAACGGCACCTCCTCTGAGCAACCCGGTTAATGTGACGATAATGCCTTGATCCCCATCAAGGCGCTATTTGAACGAGCACTCAACCGTAATTTTTAGGTTGCTCTCTGCGGTGCCTTTAGTAACGTAAGGAACTCCTGCCTCTCCGCCGACCTTCAGGCCGAACTCCAGGGTGACTTTTTCGACATTGGCGGTGGCCATGTCTTTGAAGGCATTCATGGTGTAGCTGGTGTACGTGCGAATGGTGCCTTCGATGGCCTTAAAGCTCTGGGCAGCATGGATTTGTGCGGCCTGGTTGGCGCTGCTC
>NZ_JADEXE010000285.1 GCF_015207265.1 Nodosilinea sp. LEGE 07298
GATCCGCTCACGGCCCCTATGGTCGAAATCTCGGGGTTGAACTTTTACTACGGTGAAAGCCACATTCTGCGGGATGTATCGATGACCATACCTAAGGGTCAGATGGTCTGTTTGATTGGCCGCAACGGTGTGGGCAAGACCACCATGCTCAAGAACATCATGGGGGTGCTGCGCCCTCGCACCGGAGAAATCCGCTTTGAAGGCCAGGTGGTTAATAGCCTGCCGCCCGATCGCCGGGCGCGACTGGGGATTGGCTACGTGCCCCAGGGCCGCGAGGTGATTCCTCGGCTAACGGTGAGAGAAAATTTGATTATTGGCCAGGAGGCGCTGGGTAACCGGGGCAAAGCTGCCAAAGACGTACCGGAGGAAATCTACGACCTGTTCCCGGTGCTCAAAACCATGCTCGATCGCATGGGGGGCGACCTCAGCGGTGGTCAGCAGCAGCAGCTGGCGATCGCCCGCGCCATTATGGGTCAGCCCAAGCTGCTGGTGCTCGATGAACCCACCGAAGGTATTCAACCCTCGATTATTCTCGACATTGAGGCAGCGGTGAAGAAAATTGTGAGAACCACCGGCATTTCGGTACTGCTGGTCGAGCAGCACCTGCACTTTGTGCGCCAGGCCGACTACTACTACGCCATGCAGCGGGGTGGCATTGTGGCCAACGGCCCCACTAGCGAGCTCACTAACGACATTATTCAGGAGTTTTTGGCGGTGTAAATTGATGCAGAAGCGCTAGTCACAAAGCTGTCACTTTTGGGTTTTAGTATCGGAATCAGCCGATAGGTTGACCTGATATTTGACAACTGCTAATGAGCTTCTGCACAATGCAAAATTATTATCCTTGGAATACTTCAGCTCTGACAGAGTGGTTGAAACAGGAACTTTCTCACCGTGAAAGAGACAGTTTAGTAGCTGCATTGAAAATACCAAACCGTCAGATTAAAGCTTGGTTGATTGACCCCGCACCTACCATTACCCTCGTGCAGATTCGCGCGATCGCGCAGTACAGAGGCTGGAATTTGAACCAAATGATTGAGTGGCTCGGACTTCAGCCTGCCCACGTAAAAGAACTGCTCAGCCACGATGTTTCTGCACTGCGCGAAACGAGCCTTTAAACATAACAGCTTGATCTCTATTTAAATCATTTGTTAAGCACAAAGGCCGCCCAAGGGTGGCCTTTGTTGTAAGCCGAAATTTGGCTTTTAGCTTGTACGGTTTCTGGGCAGATGTAGGTTTCTGGACAGCCTCTCTTTAGCCTCCGCCATCTGAAGTGAATATAGATCGGTGGGTCAGAACATGGCAGGCAATACCCCGACCCGACCCTCGGTGTGAGACCCTAGAAACCAGTGTTATCTGGATTCGCCCCCTATGCAGGTCGACTGGCAAGACGTTAAGTCCTACGAAGATATCATTTACCAAAAGGCCGATGGCATGGCCAAAATCACCATCAATCGGCCCCACAAGCGCAACGCCTTTCGTCCCAAAACCATCGTTGAGCTGTACGAAGCCTTCTTAAACGCCCGCGAAGACAGCCGCATTGGCGTGGTGCTGCTGACCGGGGCTGGCCCCCACACCGACGGCAAATATGCCTTTTGCTCGGGCGGCGACCAGAGCGTGCGCGGCCACGGTGGCTATGTCGATGAAACCGGCGTGCCCCGGCTCAACGTGCTCGATTTGCAGCGGCTGATTCGCTCGATGCCCAAGGTGGTGATTGCTCTGGTGGCGGGCTACGCGATCGGAGGCGGCCACGTGCTGCACGTAGTCTGCGACCTCACGATTGCCGCCGACAACGCCATCTTCGGCCAGACCGGCCCCAAGGTGGGCAGCTTTGACGGCGGCTTTGGGGCCAGCTACCTGGCTCGCATGGTGGGCCAAAAAAAGGCCCGCGAAATTTGGTATCTTTGCCGCCAGTACAGTGCCCAGGAGGCGCTGGATATGGGCATGGTCAACGGCGTGGTGCCGGTAGATCAGCTCGAAGCTGAGGGGGTGCAGTGGGGCCAAGAAATTCTGCAAAAAAGCCCGATCGCCATTCGTTGCCTCAAAGCGGCTTTCAACGCTGACTGCGACGGCCAAGCGGGCCTGCAAGAGCTAGCGGGCAACGCCACCCTGCTGTACTACATGACCGAAGAAGGGGCTGAAGGTAAGCAGGCGTTTTTGGAAAAGCGGGAACCCAACTTTCGCCAATATCCCTGGCTGCCCTAGGCGAGGGTGGTGAGGCGATCAGGTGGGTGGCATTACCCCCAATCGAGTGCATTAACCCACGCCAGCCTCTGCCAGAGTTTTGGTCGCTGGGGAGGGTTGATGATCCGATCGACGCTGTTCGACTTCGCCGTGCTCTTTTAGCAGTTTGGCCAGGCGGTGGCGCATGAGAATGCCGGGGCGATCGCTGGCCATATGCTGCTCTTCGGCCAGCGTTAGGGGGGCGTCGTAGTCGGTGCCTTCTAAAATAACTCGGTCTTCTGAAGTGACCTGGCGATCGAAGGCGATAATATCGGCGGCTTTGGCCTCGGCCTCGGTGTCGTTGCGCAGGCAAAACTGCACCACTTGAGAATGCTGGTCGTCGATGGGGGTATAAGCGGTAAAAATGACGTGCTCTAAGCCGTTGGGGTACTGAATTTTGAGCGTGCGGGCGAAGGGCATGTACCAGGTACGGGTGTTGGTGCGAATCGTTTTTTCTGTGGCGATGCCCAGGTTTTTCTTTTGCAGGTCGGGGTTGAGCACCTCCAGCCAGTGCTTCATCACAAAGCCAAAGCTGGTTTCGGTTACATCGTCAATGGTTGGCGGCTGGGGGTTCGCCATATCGCCCCAGGAGCTGGCGTGAACAAAGTGGCCGTGGGCGCTGTCAAAGGAGTTTTCGATCGCCCGCAATCCGCCCACTTTCCAAGGCTCATAGAATTCGGGGATGAAGCGAAAGTTGGCGTTGGCACATTCAGGAATGTCGGGAATCGGCTGGAGGGGGGTGTCATCCAAACAGACCCAGACGTAGCCGTAGCGCTCGACGCAGTTGAAAGCCTCGACTCGGTAGGTATTGGGAATGGCCGCCCCGGCATCGAGCTGGGGAACGTTGACGCAGGTGCCGCTAGAGTCGTACTGCCAGCCGTGGTAGGGGCAGCGCACGCAGCCGTTGTTGACGATGCCTTGGGAAAGCTGGGCAGAACGGTGGCAGCAGCGATCACGCAGGGCAGCCGGTTGCCCCTGCTCGTTAATCCATAGCACCAGGGGTTCTTCCAGCAGGGTAAAAGATTGGGGGCCATTGAGCAGATGATCGAGGGGAATAACCGGATACCAAAAGCGGCGCAGTACGGGCTGTTGAGTCGTCAGCATGGGAGGTCTCCGTAAAGGGTTTCAAATCACGGGCCATAGGGTGCATTCGCGGCTTATAGAACTCGGCCTATTTACCCCGGCCTGCTGGGCCGCAATGCACCGATAGAGCTATCGCCTAACGAAATTCTTTTCAGACGAGTTTTGGTGCATTGCTCCGCGTTGCTGCGCGAATGCACCCTACAGCGCAATGGCTAATTCTCGTGTTTCATGGCGCTGGAGTGCCAATCTTTGAGCAAAACGTTCGACAGTGCCGAGAGCAGAGCAAAAATAGCGATCCCCGACACCGTAATTAGCAGCAGCGCCGCGAACATGCGGGGAATTTGCAAGTTGTAGCCTGCGATCAAAATTTGGTAGGCCAGCCCCGATTCTGCACCACCGGTACCGGCAACAAACTCTGCCACAACCGCCCCAATTAGCGCTAGGCCACCGCTAATCCGTAGCCCGGCTAAAAAGTAGGGCAGGCTGGTGGGTAAACGCAGGTACCACAGCGTTTGCCAGCGGTTGGCCTGATTTAGCTTAAACAGGTTTACCAGCGATGGGTCGGCGCTGTGCAGGCCCAGCACGGTATTCGACACGATGGGGAAAAAGGCGACAATCCAGGCGCAGACCACCAGGGCGGCAAAGGTGTTGTTCTTGAGCCAGATGATAATCAGAGGCGCGACGGCGACAATGGGCGTGGTTTGCAGCAGCACCGCGTAGGGAAAGAAGCTGCGCTCGATCCACTTACTTTGGGCAAAGAGAATGGCGACGAACAGCCCCGAGACCGTAGCGGCCACCAGCGCCGTAAAGGCAATCTTGATCGTCACAAACCAGGAGGGAAGTAGCGTGGGCCAGTCTGTCGCCAGGGTTTGCAGAATCAGCAGCGGGCCGGGCAGCAGGTAGGGGGGGGTATTGGTGATGCGAACGGCCAGTTCCCAAGCGGTGAGTAGAACCAGGCCAACGATAATAGGAGCCAGAATGTCGGGGGAGAGCAGCGATCGCACCCACTTCGGCCCTGCTTTGGGTTGTTCAAGGGCGGGAGAGAGCATAGCAGTACCAATTTTGAATTTTGAATTTTGGATTGGGGATTTTGGGGTGGTTAGAAACCCGGTTTCTTCGCTACCTTTCTGTGGCAAGACTGACCTTGTGACCCAGAACCCTGGTTTCTTGGCCCACTACAGCGACAGCGCCAAAGATTCGCCCATGGCCTCCGATAGGCTGTGGGAAACATCGCGGCAGTAGCGATTGAACTGGGCCGAGGTGCGGTAGTCGGGATCGCGGGGATGGGGGCTATCGATCGCAATGTCGGCCACCACCCGCCCCGGTTTTGAGGCCATCACCACGACTCGGTGGGCCAGGTACACGGCTTCGTAAATGCTGTGGGTGACAAACAAAATCGTTAGTTGGCGCTGATGCTGAAGCTGGAGCAAGTCCTGGTTGAGCTTGCCGCGAGTCATCTCGTCGAGGGCACCGAAGGGTTCATCCATGAGTAATATGTTGGGCCGGGTGACCAGGGCGCGGGCGATCGAAACCCGCATTTGCATGCCGCCCGAGAGTTCGCGGGGGTAGACTCGCTCAAAGCCCTGTAGGCCGACCTGGGCGATCGCATCTGATACCAGCTCCAGCGCCTGCCGTTTCGGCACCCTTGCCAGCTTCAGCGGCAGGCGAATGTTATCCATCACCGTGGCCCAGGGCATCAGCGCTGCCTCCTGAAACACGTAGGCCAGTTTGTGATCGCCGCCGCTTTCCCAAGCCATACGCCCGGTGCTCAGATCGCCCAGTTCAGAAATAATTCTCAGTACCGTGCTCTTGCCGCAGCCCGACGGCCCCACCAGGCTGGTAATAGTGTTTGGCTCCACCGCCAAATTAAAGTTCTGTAGGGCCACCGTCCCATTGGCGTAGGTCTTGCCCACCTGCTCCAGGGTAAGAATGGGTCGGGTCTTCATGGCGATCGCGCTCGTTGACGTTGAAACAATCATCGGCCAAGCTTCCATCCAGGAGGGTCATGGGTGAACAATTCGGTGGGTTGCGGCGCGGCACCGCAGCATGAAGAATCTATCTAGACCTGATAGGCCTCTGGCCCCTTATTCACAAACTCCAGAGAATAGGCCTGTTTGTAATCCACCGAATCCTCAAACGCGCCCAGGTCTGCCATCGTGGTAAAAATTTCCTGCCAGCGCTCATCGGTCATCGCCCCAATCCCCTGGCTTTCGGCCTCGCCGCTGCTGATAATGCCGTACTCGCTGAGCTTGGCTAGCCCAAAGGCGATCTGCTCATCGGTCATTTCGGGATTGTCTTGCTTAATCAACTCGTTGCCGGGGGCCGGGTCGGCCAAATAGCTGTACCACCCCTTAATCGAAGCGTCTACAAACCGCTGCACCAGGTCGGGATTGCCTTCCATAATTTCGCGGCGGGTCTCAATCGTGGTGGTGTAGTTGGGGTAGCCGTGGTCGGCCATCAACAGCACCACTGGCTCAAAGCCGCCTTCTTTCTCAATTGCGAAAGGCTCAGAGGTAATGTAGCCCTGCTGCACCACGTTTTTATCGGCCACAAATGGCCCCACGTTAAAGGTGTAAACCCCCATCTGATCATCGCTAAGATCGTACTTCGCCTTGATAAAGGGCCAGAAAGTAGTGTGGGCACTGGTCGACATCAAAATGGTTTTGCCTTTCAGGTCTTCAAACGAGTCAATGCCCACATCGGGGTGAGCCATCAAGGCTTGAGGATCTTTCTGGAAAATAGCCGCCACCGTTACCTTGGGCACCCCTTCCTGAATCGAGTTGATGGCATCGATCGCATAGCCCATCTTAAAGTCATGCGCCCCGGCCATCAGCAGCTGGTTGCCGTTTACCTGGGGGCCGCCCATGCTGATGGTGACATCTAGCCCGTGGTCGGCGTAAATGCCGGTGGCCACCGCCTGGTAAAAGCCGCCGTGCTCGGCCTGAGCAAACCAGCTGGTGCCAAAGGTCACCTTATCCAATTCACCAGCGGCCGTAGCTGGCGCAGCATCAGTGGAGGCGGTGTCTTGGCTGCCGCCAGCGCAGGCTGCCAGCGCCCCAGCCCCCAGCGCCAAAGAGCCATAGCGCAAAAACCGCCGTCGATTGAGCGCCAGGGCAACGGAATTAGGAGTACGAGGAAACGTCATAGCAAAAAGCCCAGGTAGAGAAAAACAGCACAGAAATCACGACAGAACGATCGCCGACCAATGCCCTCTCACGAAATTCTTAAAGCCCAGTATCTAGAACTGGGAGGGTTGCGTATACTGTTGCGTATAATTAGGCATACAGCAATGAATACCTTTCTGAATTCAGCACTGTATACAACAAAAATTAAGGGCTTCAAGCGGCAAATTCCGTAGTCCCAGATACCGTTATTTGTTCTTTCTGAGATTGGATTGCGATCGTGGTCAAAGCAGGTTCTCAGATTTCTCAGGTCCAGGCTGCCAAGCTAAGCCATAAAAAATCTGGCAGCAGTGTCGATCGCATCTATGCGCAGCTCAAACAGATGGCGATGACCTACAAATTTCGCCCCGGTGAACCCCTCAACGAAAACGAGCTCGCCGCCGACCTTGGGGTCAGCCGTACGCCCCTGCGGGAAGTGCTTAATCGTTTGGTAGCCGAGGGCCTGCTCGACCTTGTGCCCCGTAAAGGCTTCTCCTGTAAACCGCTCGATACCAGGCGAGTATTTGACCTCTACGAAGTGCGCTGCGGCCTAGAGATGATGAGCGCCAAGCTCGCCACCGAGCGGGCTAGCGACACCGAAATCGAGGCGCTAATCCAGTTTTGGCAAACCGCCGCCGAAAAATTTTGCACCTTCACCCCCGTAGACTGCGCCCGCTGCGACGAAACCTTCCACGAGCGACTGGCAGAGCTATCGCAAAATAGCGAGCTGCTGCACATGCTGAAGAATGTAAACGCCCGCGCCCACTACCTGCGGCTGATCTCGATGGAGCAAGCTGCCTACCGCCAAAACACCTGCGCCGAGCACCAGCTGATCTTGCAGGCCATCCAAAACCGCAATGTGGAGGCAGCGGTTAATGCCATGGCCGCCCACGTCACCCTGCGCCAGGAGCAACTGGTCGAGGTGATTAAAGAAGGTGTGGCCCGGCTCTACATGCGCTGAGCCTGCGCAGGAAAAGCAGCTCACCAGGGGTTACAGCGCGCTTCTCTGGGTCGAACTTAGGTAATAATTGAGATTCATCCCTTCAGCATCGCCACACTATGGAATTTAGTAAGTACCACGGCTTGGGCAACGACTTTATCCTGGTGGATAATCGCCATCAGCCGCAGCCAGTGCTAAGTGCTGAGGATGCGGTGCGGTGGTGCGATCGCCACTTTGGTATTGGCGCTGACGGGGTCATTTTTGCGCTGCCGGGCCAGGCGGGCACCGACTACACCATGCGCATCTACAATTCTGATGGGTCAGAGCCTGAGATGTGCGGCAACGGCATTCGCTGCCTGGCCAAGTTTTTAGAAACCCTAGAGACTGCCGATGGCAAAGCGCCTCAGGCACCCCACACTTACCGCATTCACACCCTGGCGGGGCTAATTTCGCCGACCCTGCAGCCCGATGGCCAGGTAACCGTAGATATGGGGCCGCCCTACCTGCTGGCTCAAGAAATTCCGACGACGCTGGCGGCGGCTGACGAAAAGGTGGTCGCCGTGCCGCTGACGGTAGCGGGCCAAACCTGGCCAGTCACCTGCGTCAGCATGGGTAACCCCCACTGCATCACCTTTGTAGACGATGTGGCGGCGATTCCCGTGCCGGGAGGCTTTGCCGACGCGCTAGAGGCTATTGGCCCCCAGTTTGAGCACCACGAGGTCTTCCCCCAGCGCATCAATACCGAGTTTATTCAGGTGGTGCGGCCCGACTATCTCAAAATGCGGGTGTGGGAGCGGGGCGCGGGCATTACCCTGGCCTGCGGCACCGGGGCCTGCGCATCGCTGGTAGCGGGGGTGCTGAATGGGGTCTGCGATCGCGCCGCCACGGTCAAACTGCCCGGTGGTCCGCTCCACATTGAGTGGTCAGCCGCCGACAACCGCGTCTACATGACTGGCCCGGCGGAGTTGGCCTTTAGGGGCGATCGCGCTTAGGCGTCTGCTAAGCCAAAGG
>NZ_JADEXE010000286.1 GCF_015207265.1 Nodosilinea sp. LEGE 07298
CTCCCACACTTCCTTATGACCCCCTCCTCCTTTCCCAACAACCGCTTTAGCATCAGTGGTTTGGCCATTCGGCGGCATATTGGCACCCTGATGTTGACCCTGACCGTCTTTGTCATGGGCTTCTTCATTACCTCCCAGCTGCCGGTCGACCTGCTGCCCTCAATCACTTACCCCCGCATTGGTCTAAGGGGTGACGCGCCAGGGCTATCGCCAGAGGTGGCGGTGGATGAAATCACCCGGCCCTTAGAAGAGGCTCTGGCCGCCACCGAAGGGGTAGTGCAGGTATTCTCTCAAACCCGTGAAGGGCGCATTAGCATTGACCTGTTTTTTGAGCCCGGCGGCGACATTGACCAGGCCCTAAACGACGCTACCGCCACCCTAAACCGCGCTCGCAGCACTCTACCCGAAAATATTGAAACCCCGAGACTGTTTAAGTTTGACCCCTCCCAGCTGCCCGTCTACGAAATGGCGCTGACCTCTGACAGCCTGAGCCTGCAGGATCTGCGCATTTTTGCCGAAGAAGAGCTAGAGCGGGAGCTACAGCAGGTGCCTGGGGTGGCCAATACCGATGTATCGGGCGGCGTCAATGAGCAGGTGCAGGTGAATGTCGATCTGCGCCGCCTACAGTCGGCTGGTATTGATGTGGCGGATGTGATCGATGCTCTCAGCGATCGCAATCAGGATATCTCTGGCGGGCGCATTCGCGGCGGCCAAGCAGAAACCCTGACTCGCCTGGTAGGTCAGTTTGCCTCCGCCGAGGAGCTGCGCAATTTGCCCATTACGGTGCCCGGCACCAGCCCGCCCCAGCAGGTGTATCTGCGCGATGTGGCCACCGTGGTTGACGGCATTGAGGAGCAGCGCATCTTTGTTAACCTGAACGGCCAACCGGCAGTCAAAGTCAGCGTTCAAAAGCAGCCCGCCGCCAATACCATCGACGTAGTAGACGGGGTTAAGGCCAAGCTCGCCGATATGCGTCGGGTAGGCCAAATGCCTGAGGGTATGGATATGACCGCCACCCTTGATGAATCGCGATTTATTCGCAATTCCATTCGCAACGTGGCTGTATCGGGCCTGACTGGGGCTACCCTGGCCGGGATAGCGGTGCTGCTGTTCCTAGGCTCTCTGCGCCAAACCTTTATTATTGTGACGGCTATTCCCCTGGCTACCCTGATGGCTCTAGTGCTGATGGGGTTCTTTGGTCTGTCGCTGAATGTCTTTAGCCTGGGGGGCTTGGCCCTGGGGGTCGGCATTGTGGTGGACAACTCCATTGTGATGCTGGAGAACATGGCCAAGCGGGCCGAAGAAATGGAAAGCTCTCGTCAGGAAGGGCGCTACAGTCTGCGGGAGGCGGTGTTTCAGGCTGAAGCCAGCAGCCAGGAGTTAGAGAGCGCTCTGCTGGCTTCGACCACGACCAACCTGGTGGCGGTGCTGCCCTTCTTGCTGATTGGCGGGTTTATTTCGCTCATTTTTAACGAGCTGATTTTGACCGTCAGCTTTTCGGTGGCGGCCTCACTGGTGGTGGGGTTGACCGTGGTGCCCACCCTGGCCTCGCGGCTGATTATGGGACGCAGCACGCGATCGCTGCAAAGCTGGGGCTTCTTTCGCTGGTTCAATGCTCGTTTGGAAGGGGTTACTCTGGGCTACGGTCGCCTGCTCAGCCGCGTGCTGCTGCGGCGACTGCTGGTGATCGCCCTGGCGCTACTGGTTTTTGGCGGCAGCAGTTTCTGGATGCTGGGCCAAATTCCTCAGGAAATTTTGCCCAGCATTAGCACCGGGCAGGCCAACGTCAGCGCCCGGTTTCCGGCTGGTACTACTGTGGAAGCTAACCAGCGGGTCATGCAGGCCATTGATGAGGTGCTGCTGGCCCAGCCCGAAACTGACTATGTGTTTACCACCGCTGGCGGCTCGCTGTTTGGCTCCAACACCAGCGAAAACACCCTGCGCGGTGGTAGCACCGTTACCCTAAAGCCGGGAACCGATACCGCCGCCTTTGTAGAGCGCATGACCGGCGAGCTGAGCCAGCTGCCGCTGGTAGAAACCGACGTGAGCATTCGGCCTGAGTCGGTGCGCGGCCTGATTTTAAGCAACTCTCCGGTGCGATCGGACCTCGACCTCGGCCTTCAGGGTGAAGATACCGAAGCGCTGCAGCAGGCAGGCAGGCAGGTGCTGGGGGCGCTGCGGGAACAGGCGACGCTGGCTCGCTACCGCCCCGATGGTGAAGAACCCCAGGACGAGGTTCGCATTTTGCCCGACTGGACCAGGGCCGAAGATCTGGGCTTGTCTGCCGCTGACATTGGCGCTACGGTGCAAACGGCCCTGAATGGCTCGGTGCCGACTCAGCTGCAGCGGGGCAACCGCCTGGTGGATGTGAAGGTGCAGCTAGAGCCGGGCAGCGTGCAGCGATCGGCCCAGCTGCTAGATATACCGTTGTTTACTGAGGCAGGCCAGCTGATTCAGCTGGGTGACATTGCCAATATTGGTCTGGGGCCAGCCCCAGGAGAAATTCAGCGGATTAATCGGCGGCAGGTACTGTTGATTGCGGGCGATCTGGCCGATGGGGCCAGTTTGGGTAACGCCCTGGCCGAAGCCGAAGCCATCGTCGCTAATTTAGAGCTGCCCGCAGGTATTACCCTGCTGCCCAGTTCCGCCGCCGCAACCAATCGCGAGCTGCAATCGTCGCTATCAGTGCTGGGTGCCCTTGCGGCCTTCCTGGTGTTTGTGGTGATGGCGGTGCAGTACAACTCGCTGATTGACCCGCTGGTGATTATGCTGACGGTGCCCCTGGCGCTGGCGGGCGGTATTTTGGGCCTCTACGTCACCCAAACTGCGATCGGGGCCACGGTGGTGGTGGGTGCGGTACTGCTGGTCGGTATTGTGGTCAACAACGCCATCATCATGGTGGAGCTAGCCAACCAAATCTATGCGGCCACCGGCTGCTCGCGCCAAGAGGCAATGTTGCGCGCCGCGCCCCGTCGACTGCGGCCCATTTTGATGACCACATTTACCACGGTGCTGGGCTTGTTTCCCCTGGCACTGGGCCTGGGCGAGGGGGGAGAATTTTTGCAGCCCCTGGGTGTGGTGGTGTTTTCGGGGCTGTCGCTGGCTACGGTGCTGACGCTGTTTATCATTCCCTGCTTTTATACCTTGCTGCACGGTGGATTTGGCTCTGGAGGCAGGCGGCCTGCGATCGCAGATGACGACTTAACCGAGCCTATAGATGTCCCAGAAGTGGTGCAACCTTAGGTAGTACCCGGCATATTGATTGTGGGAGTAAACGCAAGCAGCCCAGGCAACGAGTGCTGGGCTGCTTGCGTTTAGAGTTTTTCTGACAAGGAGGCTAGTCGGTATTGATCATGCCTTCTTCAGGGTTGACCAATCGCCAGAGCTTTTGCTTGATCTGGGTATCGAACACCTCCCACTTGTGGCGGTTGTACTCAGAGTTTTCGTAGAAGCCCGACAAAAAGCCCACCGGAATTTCAAACCCGCCTGCCATCGATCGCCCGCCCCCAAAGAATCGGCCCTCGCTGTCCTGGCCAAAGGCTTCTTTGATAAATTCGTCAGGGTCAAGGGTAATTTTGCTGGTGCGCAGCGAGCCAATCACCACCTCGCGCTCTTCGTCTTCGTCGTGGACAATGCCGTAGACCACAGCGGTGTGCACGTTTTCTTCGGTAACCAAAAAGTCAGCCGCCTGGGGAATGGCGTCGCGATCGTCGTAGCGCAGGTAGCCTACCCCAGCAATCGACACGTTGTTTTGCACCTTACGGTTGCGCAGCGATCGCTCGATTACATCCATCACCCGCTTCGACCGCGAGGCCTGCAGCACCGCGCTGAGCAGCTGTCCGTCGTAAAACTGGCTCAGGTAGGCCGCCGCCATAAAGTCGCTGGCCCCAGCGTGCATGAGCTGGTTGGTGTCGGCCCGCAGCCCGTGCATGAGGGCGGTAGCGCACTTGGTATGCTTGCTATTGTTGCGGTCGAGGTTGAGCAGCCCCTGCTGGAGATACTCGGTCAAGATCGTGGCCGTAGCCCGAATGTGAGGCCGCAGGTCTATGTATTCAGCATCGAGCTTAGACTGGGGGGCATGGTGGTCAATCACTAGCACCAGGGGCAGCCCTGCCTCGCGCAGGTGCTCATAGAGCTGGCTGGTGGTGCCCTGGTTATCGACTAGCACCAGGCCCTGGTAGTCGCCCAGATGAGAATTATCGGCTGCCGATAACCAGCGGCGGGCGGGCAAGCCAGTCAGGCGCACCAGGGCAATGTTTTCCTGGTGGCTAAGGGTACCTGCGTAGACAATGTCGCACTCAATTTTGTAGCTGGCCGCAATCAGCTTGTAGGCCCAGGCCGACGACAGCGCGTCGGGGTCAGGAAAATCTTGCAGCAGCACTAAATGCCGATCGCCGCGATGAGCATCTAGCAGGCGACGCACCGCCTGTACCGAATCATCGGAATCGCTGTCTGAATTGGGCCGAGGCACGACAGAAATGGCACTGTTGCCGTTGGGCTCGGCCACATCTGGGGCTTCGGAGTCGGAGTTAAACGTCATCATGGACATTTCCTGCTGTGACAGCGCACCTGGTACTCTATTCAACTGATCTAATTCTCAAACTGGTCTAAATCGCCGCACCCTGAGTACAGACACTCCCTAGGCAGGCTGCGTTAGCGTTGCGGTCAGGGCTGCTTTCCGCATAAAACGCCCTGTCCGAGCACTCCCTAAAGAGTTAATAGCGCTGTAGCTCTATGCTTATTATTACAAATTGCTGCAGAACCGCCAGCTTAGCTCCCTCTAAAGCCAGATTTCAGCCTTAAGACATAGGTTGAGCCCCTAGGAAATGCCGATGACGTATTTCTTCCATTCCTGATGCACGCCGCTGTGAATTTGACGAGTGACCTCAAAGTAGAGACTACTGTGGGGCTTGCGGGGCTGGCTAAAGAGCGGCATGTTGGCCTCTCGGGGAGTACGGTTGCCCTTTTTGACATTGCAACGCACGCAGGCTGTTACCATATTTTCCCAGGTGTCGCTGCCGCCCCGTGATCGCGGTATCACGTGGTCAAGGGTCAGGCCGTCGCCGCTGTAGCTACAGTACTGACACGTGTGGTTATCGCGCTGCAGCAGGTTACGTCGGGTGAGGGGAATATCTTTGTAGGGCACCCGGACGTAGTGGCGCAGACGAATCACCGTTGGCAGCGGAAAGTCAGCGTAGACTAACTTGCCGTTATGTTCAACTCGCTCGGCCTTACCCTTGATAACGAGCACAACAGCTCGACGCCAGCTCGTAATGTTGAGCGGTTCATAGGAGGCATTGAGCACCAGAACCTTACTCATTCTTTTGCTTGGTTAATTGGCTAAAGAAGATTAGACCGATGGTAGCACAGAAGCTAAATTGAGGCGTTTAGCCCTTGATACACTGCCCTGGGGCTCCGCCGATAGTGGGCAGAGCAATATCTGGCGGTATGATGAGTCGCTAGCCCAGTAAAACCCAAAAAGCCCACGGTGAAGGAGGAGTAACGATGCTGAGTTGGGATCAAACCCCAAGCCTGGCCCCAAGCCTAGAACCTATGCGCTGCTGTCGGGCCTGGGTCGAGATTAACCTAACGGCGCTGCGGCACAACGTGCGCCAGTTTAGGAGCATATTGCCAACTACCGCCCAGCTGATGGCCGTGGTTAAGGCCGATGCCTACGGTCACGGAGCGATTACCGTAGCCCAAACGGCTCTTCAGGCCGGAGCCGCCTGGCTGGGAGTAGCGACAGTGCCTGAAGGTATTGAGCTGCGGGCCGCCGGGATTCAAGCGCCTATTTTAGTGATGGGGGCCGTCAATAGCCCCGAAGAAATGCAGGCGATCGCCCACTGGCGGCTCCAGCCTACCCTAGTTAATCCCAAGCAGGCCCTGGTATTTTCTGACACGCTCTCGGGGCTGGCAGCGGCTCGGCCGGTAGGCGTGCACCTCAAAATCGATACCGGTATGACCCGACTCGGGTTTCCCTGGGCCGACGCCGTCGACTTTGCCCGGTTTGTGCGGCAGCTACCCCACCTCAAGATCGACAGCCTCTACTCTCACCTGGCTACCGCCGACAGCCCCGATCCGACCATTATGAATCAGCAGCACCAGCGATTTAGAGCAGCGCTAGGGCAGCTTCAGCAACAGCAGTTGCTCCCGTCTAGGCTGCACTTGGCCAATACGGCGGCTACCCTAGCCAATCCCGCTCTGCACTACGATCTGGTGCGCGTCGGTCTGGGCCTCTACGGCCTTTACCCAGCTCCCCACCTCCAGGCTCAAGTTGATTTGCAGCCGGTCATGCAGGTTAAGGCTCGCATTACCCATCTCAAAGACGTACCCGCCGGAACCGGCATCAGCTACGGCCATCAACACGTCTGCGATCGCCCTATTCGCCTAGCCGTTGTCGGTATTGGCTATGCCGACGGGGTGCCCCGTATTCTCTCCAATCGGCTTCAAGTCATGGTCAAAGGCCATTTAGCCCAGCAAATTGGAGCGATCACGATGGATCAGCTCATGCTAGATGTTAGCCATATCCCCAACCTGCAGGAGGGCGATGTCGTTACCCTCCTCGGCCGTGATGGCAATTACACCGTTAGCCCTGACGATTGGGCTACCCTAGCCAACACCATCAGCTGGGAAATTCTCTGTGGATTTAAGCACCGCCTGCCCCGCATTGCCGTTGAGCAACCGCTTGCCGCCACCGCCTTCAACGCTAAACCGTAATGCCCTATAGCTGCTCTAGCGCTGCCAGCAAGGCAGCAGGCAGCGCCACCGGGTGCAGGAGTGAAAACAGATGGCAATAGCGCAATCGCCCTTGGGCATCGAGTAAGAACTGGGCCGGCAGCGGCGCGCCCATAGCCTGCCCAGTCTGGTAATCCCGAAAGACGCTCCCAGTGGGGTCGCTGAGCAGAGGAAGGCTAAGGCCGAGGTCGTCTACCACCGCCTGGGTCTGGCGCTGAGGTTGAGGGCTAACCGCTAGCACTTCCGCTCCAGCATTGCGGAACTGAGTATAGGTGTCATTCATGGCCACCAGGTGGGTATGGTGCTGGGGGCTGTAGGCGATCGCCGCTGCAATCCGGCAAAACACCACCACCACGGGCTGCTTACCCCGCCAGTTGGCCAACCGTACAGTACGCTTGTGGGTCACATCCCACAGGGCAAAGTCTGGCGGAATCTGGCCCAAAGGCAGCTCCAGACGCGGCGGCAAAGGTAACCAGTAGCGCCATTTAGCAACCGTTGTCGATGGCGGAGCAGTTTGCATAGTAGCTCTCAAAAACTACGCCAAAGGAACCGAGAAGGGGCCTCTAGACGTCATCTAAAGGGGAATAGCTAGAATGAAAGCTGGTGGGCAGTGCCTACCCTACGGCAAGTCCAGGCTGTCGGCGTTGGCCCTACTTGGCCGGTCTTGGACCATCGCAAGACACTTATTCAAGCGCCGTTTATCCAAAGGGTATTCCAGCAAAGGGTATCCCAGCAACGTACTAGGCCAAGGACTAAACCTGGGCAAAAAATTCTCGAGACTTAACCGGATCAGGAGTCATGGTTTTATCACCGGGCTGCCAGTCGACTGGGCAAACCTCATCGGGGTTCGTCTGCACATGCTGAATGGCCTGCAGTACCCGCAGAGTTTCATCCACCTTGCGGCCAAAGGCCAAGTTGTTAATGGTGGAGTGCTGCAACACCCCATCGCGGTCAATGATAAATAGCCCTCGCAAGGCTACCCCACTATCGGGGTCGAGTACATTGTAGGCCGCGCTAATGTCTTTCTTGATGTCAGACACTAGGGGATAGTTGAGATCGCCTACACCGCCCATCTTGCGTTCGGTCTGGATCCAAGCTAGGTGAGCAAACTCGCTATCCACAGAAATGCCCAAAATCTCGGCGTTGAGGGCCTCAAACTCGCTGTAGCGATCGCTAAAGGCCGCAATTTCGGTTGGGCACACGAAGGTAAAGTCGAGGGGATAAAAAAATAGCACGACATACCTGCCCCGGTAGTCAGTCAGCTTAACGATCTTAAAATCCTGATCGACTACGGCAGTGGCGCTAAAATCAGGGGCCATTTGGCCGACCCGTAAACAGCCGTCTTTCGTATCAGTCATCAACCTACCCCCTCAAGGAGTGGATAAAAATGGCTCAGGCGTGATTTGAACACGCGACCAAGGGCTTATGAGTCCCCTGCTCTACCACTGAGCTACTGAGCCATGGCGTAAGGTTTTGCCAACCAAAGCAGTACGTTATTGGTTAGCCAACAGTTAATGAATCTACCACAGAACAGGCCAAGATACCAAGTCAACAGCAGCAATTTTGACGGCAAGTTTTGAGTTGGCCCAGGCTGAGGCTAGTACTCTGCGGCGCAAGTTTAGATACTATTCTCCGGGGGCTAGGGAGCAAGGG
>NZ_JADEXE010000287.1 GCF_015207265.1 Nodosilinea sp. LEGE 07298
AGGAGAAACTGCCGCTTTATCTGGGGTTCTTTGAGTTCGTACACAATGCCCGTAAGCGAGGAAAGGCACTGCTGGGCAACCTATTGGAGACCTTGTTGAACTAGCTCCCCAAAATCCGTATTGAGCCCTTTGTATTTGTCTAACTACTGCTAAAGGTTGGACAAACTAACTTTAGAGTGTTCCAACTAAATACGTATCCAGGGTCTCACCGCGATCGGCCCATTGGGCCGAGTTCGCATCCTTGGAAGGGATGTTCTTTTAGTTGGGATACTCTTAGAGAAAACTACTTCAATAAAGCTTCTGCCCCATGTCAGCAGGCAGGTTCTTGCTTTATTTCTCTTTACACACAAGACTCTACAATGCCTCACCATTAAAGTAATAGAGTAAAAGCAGGCGGGCAAAGAAAAGTCCAGCTGTCATCTTGTCAACCCAAAATCATCCTTAAGCAAGATGACACTCCTACCGGTTTAATCGAGGCTGCCCCATAGCCCTTGTTTGGTGGCCAAACCGGTTGATCTCCTGAATCGTTGCCTTGCACTTACAACAGGATCTTGCAATTATGGCTGCATTTACAATTGCTGGCTTCACGTTTGAAGAGAATGACTTGGTGACCGATGGCTCTATCGTAGATGGAGCAGCAACAACTCAACTCTTTCTGTCGGGGCTACAGTTTCCCGAGCTTGCCGATAATACCGTCGGCTCACTGGTTGGTGGAAGTGATAGCCAGTCGCTCGCGTTGGGCAATCTTTTTAATCGCTCAACCCTTGAATTAACCTGGGATGCTGGCGCTGGCCCCGTTAACCAGGCGGGTGACGACTTTGTTGTCTACGAAAACGGGTTTGCCAATGGCCCTGAATACTACGCTGTCGCTGTCCGGAGTGCTACTACTGGGAATTTCTCCCCGTTTCGCTATGAGACCTTCGACAGCTACGACGAAGCTGCAATTAGCGGCTCGGCTGATGGTACCGGGCTGTTTGCCACAGCCTTCGACTTAAGCGATTTTGGCCTGGCTTCGGGAGAAGCCATTGATGCTGTTCGGATTCAGAATTTGGCGGCGACGGATATAGTCAATGACATTTTTGATCAAAGTCTGCTTGATCTAACTGATACCAATGGCTTTAACCTATTAGTTGACTTATTTCAAGAACCCTTCACCCTGGATAAATTAGATAAATTTGACTCTGATATCACTCTGGTCGCAGGTTTGGGTGGGGTCATGCCACCCGCTCAACCTTTACAATTATTCGACACCAGAAACAATTTGGTCGGTGGATTTGACAGCATCCAAACCGCAGTAGATGCCGCTAGCGATGGCTATATTTTGATTGCTGCGGCTGGCACCTACAGTGAAGATGTCATTCTTGATAAAGAGTTAACCCTGATTGGAGCTAACTTTGGGTTGCCTGGTAACGATAACGCCCGTGGTGAAGAGTCTATTATCGAAGGCTCGTTTACTCTAGGCGATAATAATATCTCAGTTCTAGGGTTTGAATTTACCAATGATTCAGCGGCTATTCAGGGCGGTGGTAGTGGCGATAACTTCAGTAATATTGCGATCGCATTCAACGATTTTGTTGGCTTAACCAATAACAAACAGACCTTTATTACCAATGGGTTTGGTACCGGAGGCGCACCGTCTGGGGGGGTTAACTGGTCAATTACAGGCAACTACTTTGACGGCATCACCGGCAACGATGCCTCTATCATGCGAATTGACAATGTGAATGGATTGCTGATCGCTGACAATATCGGCTTTCATGACGAGGCCAGTGCCTCCGGACGACGGGGTATTCAGGTCGACAATTCTCAGAACGTTGAGATTTTAGGCAATGCTATTGATCTGGGCATAACCAATTTTTCTGATGAAGCCGCTGTCTTTAGTGCCGCTCTTTATAACCTTCAGCTTTCTTTGGATGATGACGGCTCGGCTAACTCTACCTCGAATGTTGTGATTGCAGATAACACGTTCTCGGGTGCTTACGACGGCATCGTCACCCTCGACGATCGCGATTTGACCGATGTTGAAATCGTCAAAAATACATTTGCTGATTTGTTTTACGGCATTCGCCTTGCTGCCGCAGACGGTGAGTTAAGCCAGGGCACCCAATCAAATATTGAAATTAGCAGCAACGTTTTCAATGATATTGCCGCCGCCGCTGTAGCATTTGATCACCGAGAACCAGCTGAGATTTTCTCCGATATTGTGGTTGAGAACAACACCTTTAACGGTGAGTTTGCCGGTATTGCCCACATCAATCCAGAGACGCGCACGATATTGGGCACCAATATATTTGAGGGTTCCGATGGCAACGATACACTGCTGGGGGGTAGCGGCGACGATCGCTTGTTTGGCTTTGGCGGCGACGACGTCTTGAACGCTGGAGTTGGCAACAATGTTGCGTTTGGCGGCGAGGGTATAGACACCTTCGCTTTGGTTGACGGGGCTGGCATTACTACCGTATTAGACTTTGATGCCGCTGTGGATAAGCTGACCAATGCTACCTTTTTTGATGTTATTTTGGCCCAGGGTACGGGTGAAGAGGTCAGCAATACATTTGTTTTGAACGATACAACCTTTGATGTAATGGCCAGGTTGTTGTCGACAAATGTGGCCGATATTACCCCAGCCACGTTTGTTTAAACTAAATCATTACCCGTAAGTGTCCTTGCGACTAGGCTGACTGAGCGAAGTCGAAGCAAACTGCCCCCTTCGACTTTCGCTCAGGAGAGTTACCCATTACCCAGAGTCTGGTAGGTAGCGCTGTAGCATGGATTGCCAACCAGACTCGCTAATCTCCTGCAAAATCTGCTGGTTTAGAGCTTTGCGCAGGGGGGAATTGGTCGGTAGGGCAAACGCATATTGACTGACCTGAATGCCGGTGTCTTCAACTTGCAGGCGCGATTGAAACGTGTCTTGATTTAGGGTTCGTAGAGGCACTGTGCCATAAACAAACGCATCGATGCGGCCTTCGTCTATGGCCTGTAACCCTGCTTCGGGAGTTGAGAAGCTCTGAAACTGAATCTGCTCTTGCTGCAGGTAGTTAGCGGCGGTAGTATCGGCAATGCTACCCACCTGTTTGGCTTGCAGCTGTTGTACCTGGATAGGCTGAATTCCCTGGTCGAGCACCAAAACCGAGGTGATCGAAGCGGTGAGGCTAGCCGTTAGCCCCATCGCCACCAGCATCCACAACAGAGCCAAAATTCGCCCCCCCAGTGTTTTGGGGGCTTTATCACCGTAGCCGATGGTGGTCATCGTGACGCCAGCCCACCAGAAGCCGTCCCAAATGCCCTGCCGGGGCGATTTGTTGAACATGTCTTCATTGGCGCGGTGTTCAAGCAGCCAGCAAAGAAAGCCAACAACGACCAATACCAACGATAGCCACAGGCAAATTCTTAAAAACCGAGGCGAGAGAACGGCCTTCACGACACTCCAAACCTGCTGCTGCCGCAGCGTGGCAATACCTAAGGTGGCGGCAAAATAGCTTTGGGTAAAGTCTACCTGCTGCTCTCTAGGAGCCGTGGCCGTAGCCAGGACAACATCAATGTCGCCAGTATTGAGCTGGGCGATCGCATCGTTGGGCTGCACCTCACGCCATTCGTAGTCGAGGTCAAGCTCGTGGGCCACCTCCCGCCAGAGATGAACACCAATGCCATCCCAGTCGCTGCCGCCCTGGGCGCTGCTTGATTTAATGGCAAAAGGCGGCACCGGACTGAGCCCGACGATTAGCGTGCGATCGCCTGTCGATGGAGTAGCGGGTGCAGTTTCGGCTGCTTCTGGGGTTTGAGCGATGGTCAACGTCCCGTAGAAGATAATTCCTAGACAGAGCACAACACTGCCTAACGACCATAACCATCGGTTAACTCTGCGAGGAATTGCCCGCCGCCTTTGCGATCCCATCATGTGAAGCATACTCAAGTACGGCTTCACTGTGCCCGATATCTACACCGACTTTCCACCACCTGAAGAGAGACAATCTGCTAAGCCTGAGGCAAAGATAGCTCACGATCTGGGGTTGGCAGGGGCACCAGGCGATTAGAATCTGCATCCCACAAAATAAATTTGGCGCAGCTAAGCATCTCGTCAATGCGCAGGGTTTTTACGTTCTTGAGCAAGTGTTGGTGGTGGCGATGGCAGGCCGCCAGGTTGTAGTTAGGAATCCGTTCGGAAAGGTGGTGAATACTGTGGTAGCTGATGTCGGCGGTAAACCATCGCAGGATAGCCGGTAGCTCTAAATAGCTGCTGCCCTCAATCGCGCCGCGAAGGTAGTCCCAACCGTCGGTTTGGTGAGCATAAGCCCCTTCAAAATTGTGCTGCACAAAAAAGATGCAGATGAAAATTGCTCCTGCGATCGCCAAAATAATTGAATACAGGCTTAAAAACAGCACCGGCCCAATTAGATAGCTCAGCACGAACCAGCTAGTAATCACAAACAGGTTGTTAACAAGCAGATCCCAAAACTCGCCCTTAGATTGCCAATGCTTAGAATGATGGGACGCAACCACCGATTTAAAGCGGATGTTGCGATCGCGCTTTGAGCAGGCCAACCAGTGACGGGCAAAATCATAGACACCGAAAACCAACGCCAGCCTGGGCTTGATCGCTAAATAGAAAAATCCCCCCGGCAAAGTCATCAGGGGCTGCCGAATAAAGCCATAGAGCTTTTGGTCAGCGGCACTCAGCTGCAAGAACTCGTCTACAGATAAAAAATCACCGATGCCGCGATACCGTTCCCAGTCGCCATTAGTCTTGTGGTGGAAGGCATGATCGCGCGACCAGGCGTGCTGAGGCATCGCGTTGATTGCGCCCAGCAAAAAGCCCACCACCCGATTGACTTTTTTAGATTGAAACAAAGAATAATGGCCGCAATCGTGCATGAGCGTAAAGCAGCGCAGCAGAAACAGCACCATCAATATCATGATGGGCGGCAGCAACCACAGCGAAACCGCAGCCGCCTTAACCGCCAAGACCCATAGCGCTATGTAGGGAACGACTGTATTGAGAATTTGAAAAGCGGCCCGTCTATCGTCGCTTTTCATGTACGGAGTCAAAACGAAATCGGATTTTTTAACCATGATCGGTTTGAGTTGCTTAGGCCTGAGTTGAATAATAGTTGAACTGAATAGTATTAAATTAAAAAAGGGTTAACTCGCCACAGTTTTTTCTACCGTATTAGGGGAATGGATCGATAAAGTGAAGATGTTTGGGTGCGTCGCAGCAGGTCAGAACATACCTTGTCCCTGCACAGAAACATCCTCAGCTCACAACGTGTATTCTGCTCATGCAGCAACCCTGGTCTAACGTAGTACAGACTGCTAAGAAGCAGGGATTTTGAAAGACCTGTCCAACACTAGAGCCAGAGTATAAAAGTTCGCTTTAGAGTTGGGGCGATCGCGCCAACCCTAAGAAGCTAGAAAAGTCATGACCTACACCTCGCAGATGCTATAGAACACAGACCAGTCATCGGCGGGCATTCTGATAATACGGTTTGTAACCTAACACACTCTGAGTCTGATCAGCATAGTTACCTAGCCACTACCTCATACTGGCGATCGCCAGGGCAAATCTCAGGCTGAACTGTGCCTGCGGCCCCATACGGCCACCTTAGCCAAACTGCTTTTTGGCGGCCTCGTAAACCTCAGCGGTAATTTGCTCCAGGCCCTGCTCTTGGGCAAACTTCTCAATCTTCTTGCGGGCGGCAGGGCGCACAAAGAAGGGAATCTCCTTGAGTCGGGCTTCGGCGTCAGCAGTCCATTCCATAGGTAGAGGCGCAAAATTGCGCTGAGCTTCAAACTTCTTTACGATATCAGGGACTGGCGGCAACGTTAGCTCTGTTTTGCGCCAGGTTTGGGGAAATTCCCGCAGCGGATTGGGCTTCATTGCCCCCAGGCCTGCTTCTAGCAAAAGCAGCTGCATCCAGGCGTCAATTTTTCTCTAAGAAGAGAAATCATGGCTGAAGACCGTCTAGGCATCTGAACCATCAATTTTAAGGAGATCGCAGTGATACGGAAACTCTTACTGGTAGCGCTGGCCGCCGTAGTGACTACTCTGATTGCGGTGGGTCTAGCTCCGGCGGTCAAGGCCGATATTGTGGCCGAGCCGGTGGTTTACACCATTAATGAGCAACCCTTCGAGGGCTACTTTGCCATTAACGAGGGCTTTGGCGACAGCCAGCCCGTGGTGCTGCTAGTGCACGACTGGGATGGCCTGGGCGACTACGAAAAGCGCCGGGCTCAAATGCTGGCGGAGCAGGGCTATGCAACCTTTGCCGTCGATCTCTACGGTCAGGGGGTGCGGCCCACCAACGCCGATGAATCGCGGGCTCAGAGCGGTATGCTCTACGCCGATCGCGATACCCTGCGATCGCGGCTGATGGCGGGTCTGGCTCAGGCCCAGGCTCAGCCCAGCATAGATGGCAGCCGGGTGGTGGCCATTGGCTACTGCTTTGGCGGTGCCGCCGTGCTCGAAATGGCTCGCGCGGGTATGGATGTGGACGGTTTTGTGTCGTTCCACGGCAGCTTTGATACCCCCGAGGGCCAAGACTACAGCCAAACGTCGGGCCGCATTCTGGTTCTCCACGGCTCTGACGACGGCGCTGCGCCGATGGCCGATGTCGCCCAGCTAGCCAGCGAGCTAGACGCCGCCGAGGTCGATTTTGACATGGAAATCTACGGTGGGGTTGACCACGCCTTTACGGTGTGGAGCGATGCCGATCGCTACGACGCGATGGCCGATCGCCGCTCGTGGCGGGCTTTGATCACCTTTTTAGATGAAACCCTGAGTTAGGAGGCTGCCGGGCTAAAGATGACGGGTCGGTGGGGGTATGCGGTTTAAGGTTTCAGGTTCAAGGTTTCAGGTTCAAGGGGAGCTGTGGGCCGTGTACTTTGAACCCTGCACCTAGAACGGCTAGCCACTGTCAAAATCAGCTCGGCCAAGGACTAGGCCGTCTGGGCTCTTATGCTGACGTGGGTTGTGGCATGCTTGGCTGGCGCTGACCGACGGTTCCGGCGATCGCACCGTGCGATCGCCGACTTTATCCGACCTATTCCAACTTGAAGGATGGCTACGCTCCAAGTGAGCCTTTATAGCCATCCTTCTCGGTAGGACTATGGAACACTTTTCGACGCTGATTTTGCTGCTGCGCGATCGCTCCACCTTTTTAGAGGAGGTGCGCCAGGGTAAAAAAATTGAGTCTAAAATTCTCTCGCTGCTGGGTGTTAGCTCGCTATTTTTTGCTGTGTATGGGGCCATTATTGGCTCATCGAGCGGTTGGCAACAGCTGCTGGTGTCAATGGTCAAGCTGCCGGCCCTCTACCTGCTGACCCTGCTCATTTGTTTGCCAACGCTCTATTTTTTCGACATTCTGTTTGGCTCTAAGGCCGATTTTCGCCAGTATACGGTGCTGAGCCTCACCACCATTGCGGTGATTAGCGTTCTGCTGTTTAGCTTTGCCCCCGTCACCCTTTTCTTTCTAGTTTCTATTCGCAGCTAAGTAGCAAGGCTCAATCATTTACAAGATGGCTCGGCTTCTTCGCAATCGCTGAAAGCTTTGACTGACAAAGGTTACAGGCACCTAACCTATTTGACATTTAATTCGTCCCACCTACTTACCACTTCTTTTTGCTGCTCAATGTCGCCATCTTTGGCCTCACGGGCTTTATTGGCGTGCGGCTATTTTACTCGGGCATTCGCTCCGTCATGGACTTCACTATCGACACGCCCAAAATTCGCAATCGACTGCTGCTATTTTGGCTGGTGCTCTACGGTTTGGTGGGGAGTCAGCTGGGCTGGACGCTGAGACCATTTTTCGGCTCGCCAGGTCAGCCGTTTGAGCTATTTCGTGAGGTAGAAGGCAACTTTTATGCCCAGGTAATTAACAGCATTTTTACGCTGTTGTTTGGTAATTGAGCCTAGCTTTAGGCTGGTAGTTTGCCAGGCCAATGGTGATAGGTCAATAGAGGTTCAGGGTTCACGGTATACGGTTTAAGGCCTGCCGTGAACCGTACACCGCTATGGATTGTCAAAATCAGCTTGGACAAGTACTAGTTAAAAGTCTGAAATGGCAGGGCTGGTGAGCCAGCAGAAAAGTTGACAAGGCTGGCGTTTAGGTAACTATTTTCTACACAAACTCAATGAAACCTGATTTGCAGGCGCTACGCATGACCCAGGCTGAACTCGACCAGCTGACCGGGTTGGATATTAGCACTGTGTTTATGGGCGGCATGATTCGCCCTTCGGTGTGGCGATCGCGACGTCAGCTCTTATCGCTGCTGATCACAGAATGCCTGGTACTGGGGACAGTGTTTATCGTTTGCCTGGGGCTAGGGCTGGTGCTGATGCGCCAGCGGGCCGGTTTTGACCAACTGGGGGCGCTGCTGCTG
>NZ_JADEXE010000288.1 GCF_015207265.1 Nodosilinea sp. LEGE 07298
ATACCTTCAGTGTCTTTTCTTATTAGCTTAAATTGGATCCGGTCTCAGTGATGACTCAAGGGGCAGGGAGAACACCTCTCCCGCCTATCTAGCTGTCGTCACCCGCCACGTTCAGTGTCGTCTAATACACGCCCTTTGCCCCCAGCTTACTCACTTGGTCAGGCAGAGAGTTGTCCGGTTGCCCCTGCAAGGCTTTGTTGACTTTTTCCTCAGCCTGGTTCAATTCCTTCAAGGCTTTTTCGTAGTCACCAAAGCTGTTGCCCCCATAAGCCTTAGCCAGGGCTTTGTGCAGTACCCGCAGCACCGTATCTGGCGAAATGTTGTCATGGCCCACCTGCAACTCGACAGTGAGTTTTTGTTCGTGCTCCCAATCGAGAAATAGGGTATTGACCTGGCTCTTAAAGGGCGTTTCGTTTTGGGCAATAGTGCGCAGCCGCTGGGTCAGGGTCGTTTTGCCCATGCCTCCTGGCCCATAGAACAACAGCACCGAGGGCTCAGGCTCTGGGGTGGGGTTGCGCTGGGGCAACAGTTTGCCAAAGGTGGGCAGGTGCCGCTGACGCCGAGTAGGGATGAGGGCCGTCAGCGATCGACGAAATTGTCGCTGTTCTTCGGTTCTGGCTAAAAAGATGTCTTGCCCCATTGTCCTGGCTACCCGAAGTTCGCTCCATCCTAGCCCAAGCACCTGGCCTGTACAACGCGCTGCCCATTGGGTGATAGGCATACTGCGCTTTGCAGCATCTACAGATGCTCCTGTTAAGTGATGGGTGCCCTACCCTACAGAGGCTTTTGCTAGCGGCGTCAATCAAAAATCTGCAATGGGCATTGCCCTAGCGATCGCCCTTTGGCCCCTGGGCACCTTAGGGCGACGGTGGATGGCCGCTATCCGCCGGGTTAACCTACCCTATGGGGCCTCTACCGATGCCGTACAACAACATCAGTGCCGACCTGTCTACCGCAGACCTCAACGAAATCAAAGCAGCCCTGGCCACCATTGAGCAAAAGCTGCCGTTCTTGGTCAACCTCACCGCCGACGAGCGCCGCCGCCTCTACAAAATGGGCGACAAAAGCCTGGCCTTTGTCAGCAATAGCCTTACCGCCGCCCAAAACAATCCTGAAATCTTGCCCGCCAGCTTCGACACCGCCGAGCTAGCCCGCGACTACCAGCTCGCCACCGTGCTCAGCGAACTGCGGCTCAACCTGCGCCAGGTGACCGAAAAGGTTGACGACACCCTGCTAGC
The DNA here is from genome assembly GCF_015207265.1 of Nodosilinea sp. LEGE 07298. Taxonomy (GTDB): domain Bacteria; phylum Cyanobacteriota; class Cyanobacteriia; order Phormidesmidales; family Phormidesmidaceae; genus Nodosilinea. The sequence goes on from NZ_JADEXE010000288.1 coordinate 1,239, forward strand.
CGTGGGCAGCGAGGCGATGACCAGCAGCCTCAGCGTGTATGACTACGTCAAAGCTGCCGCCAAGCGCCAGCCCGGTCTCAAAGCGGTGGCCGCTCAATTGGGTGAGCGCTTCAAGTCTATGCGGCAGAAGACCGACAAAACCGAGGTCATGGCCGAGGCTCGGCCCTAGCCGCTTGAGGTGTCGAGCCTCGAATCCGAGGTATTGACACTCAAGTTTGAGCCTAGCGGTCTCACCGCTGAGGCTAGCTATGCTGAACAGCGAGGTTGTGATTCTCGGTGACGAGAAGATTTTTCTCGACCGAGAGTATCATGGCCTCGCTGTTGAGGTTTAAAGCCTGGGCGCTGAGGTGCGATCGCTTAACCGTCGAGGTTCAGTGCTCTGGCACTGAGTCTCAGAGCTTCGGCGTTGAGTTCCAGAACCTGGGCGTTGAGCCCTAAGACCTCACCGTTAAGTTTCAGAACTTCACGGGTGAGACTCAACACCTCGTCGCTGAACCCGATCGCTTACAAAACGGGGCACTGACTAACATCGAATAGCTGGCGTTGCTGAATAGCAGCATAAATTTGAAGGCGTAGGCGCAGCCAATCTAGAGGCCTCATGGCCATTCGCCCTTACGAGGAAGGTCTGACTTTGAGCCCCATCTGCATCTAACCATTCCGAAGATACTAGGAAAAAGGGCTCAGCGAGGGACAATGCACAACCCATTCCCCGGCATGAACCCCTACCTCGAACAACTTGTCCTCTGGCCCCAGGTGCACAACCGCTTGATTGTTGCCCTGGCCGATGTCATTACGCCTCAAGTCCGGGTTTCCATAACGACAAACAAAGTGTCACTAGCGGTTTAATGACACACTTATGTCCCGATGGCAGCAATGTGACTCCACCGACAGCAACCTATCCCTAATGACAAACAATGCGTCACTGTACATCTAAGCGGGTGGGGGGAATCGAACCCCCATCATTAGCTTGGAAGGCTAAGGTTTTACCACTAAACTACACCCGCAAACCAGTGGTTATCTTATCACATTGTGCCTGAAGGCCGAGCACCTGAGAGGCTCGACTCATGGGCAGAGATCGGGGGTAGGCTACCTATCTGAGCCGCCTTTTGATGGATACGATACCGGATGCTTTGGGCTAAATCTTTATAATGAGACACTAAACCGCCGGTTGAGCGGTGATTTAGTTTACTCCTGGCAATGACGTTCCAGAGTTACGTTTCGTGGTGTGTGGTGGTCGGCTGTTGTTGTCTAATGAGTTAGGTTTGCCTGTGTCTGCATCTGCATCGACAGCGTATCTATTGGTGGTTCACGGTAGCCGCGACCCTCGCCCTGGGCAAGCCATGGAGCGATTGGCCCATTTTGTGCGATCGCAGGAGGCCGGACTATGGATGACGGGCACCCGAGCTAAAGATCGCAGCGATAGCAGACGGTCTGCCCCCGCGCGGTTGGCCAGCGGCGATGCCTCGCTCCTACTGCGGCGCAGTACTTCCTTAGACGGGTCGAAACCTGGCCCAGAAACGCCTGTTTTGGGAGCATCTGGCCTTTACCGGGCCAGGATATCGCTGCCTGATACGGTGAATGGCCCTTTGGTCGGTACGGCCTGCTTGGAAACCGAGGCGTTACCCCTGCACCGACAGATTGTCGAGTTTAGCCGTCGGGCCTGCGCGGCTGGTGCCCAGCGGATAAGGCTGGTGCCTCTGTTTTTGCTGGCCGGGGTGCACGTCATGGATGATATTCCGGCGGAGGTAGAGCAGGCTCGCCAGGCGCTGCCGGGCGTAACCCTGGAGGTTTGCCCCCACCTAGGCAGCCATCCCGGTATTAAAGGGCTTTTGCGCCAGAAGCTACAGTCAACCGCTAACAAAACTCCGATCTTGTTGGCCCACGGCAGCCGCAGACCGGGGGGCAATGACGCCATTTGTGCGCTGGCCCAGGCATTGGGAGGGGCGGCGGCTTTTTGGGCGGTTGACCCGAGCTTAGAGTCTCAGGTCATTCACTACATGCAGACTGGAGTGCAGCGGGTCGCTATTTTGCCCTACTTCTTATTTGCGGGCACGACCACCGATGCCATTACCCACCTCACCGAAGAGTTGGCCGAGCGGTTTCCGAAGCTGGGATTTCACCTGCTGCCGCCCCTGGGGCCTTCGCCAGAACTTGCTCGCCTGGTTATTGACCTCGCCACTGGTCAGGTACCTACCAAGGCGCAGCAGGCCCCAATTCCTATGCAGCGGGTGGCCTTTCGCCACGCGACTCATTCTTCGTCAATGGTGTCGTAGAGGTTGGTATGGGGGGGCTGACGCGACAGGTATTGGCACAGGCTTCCCGAGGCTGCTGGCCTGGTGCTCTGAGAGGATGGTCAAACTTGGCATCTAAGAGCTACTTCGTACAGGTCAGCGACGGTTTACGCTAGGGAATCCTGGTTGCTTAACTATGACGTTTGTCTCTGTTATCTGAGTTTGATCATGCTTATGGTGTCAGCCGCTTCTGGGCCTCATGGGGGCCAACCTTTCGGCAAAGTGTACCTAGTTGGGGCTGGCCCAGGCGATCCGGGCTTGTTTACGCTGCGGGGTAAGGGGCTGCTGGAAGGGGCCGATGTTGTAATCCACGATGCTCTGGTAAGTGCCCCGATTTTGGCTATGGTTAATCCCCAGGCCACAGTCATTAACGCGGGCAAGCGTCGGGGCCGTCACTCTCTGGGCCAGGAAGCGATCAACCAGCTCATTATTGATCAGGCCAAGGGCAATGCCGTCGTGGTGCGGCTGAAGGGCGGCGACCCTTTTGTGTTTGGACGCGGTGGTGAGGAGATGGCGGCCCTGGTAGCGGCTGGCATTGAGGTAGAGGTGGTACCCGGTATTACCGCTGGGGTGGCGGTGCCCGCCTACGCTGGCATTCCGATTACCCACCGCAGCCAGAGTTCGTCGGTGACCTTTGTTACGGGGCACGAGTCGGCGGGTAAGTACCGCCCGAGGGTAAACTGGCGCGCCCTGGCTCAGGGGTCTGAAACAATTGTGGTGTACATGGGCATTCACAACCTGGGCACCATTACCGCCGAGCTGCTGGCCGCCGATCTCAGCCCTGAGACGCCCGTGGCGCTGATTCGCTGGGGTACGTATCCTCAGCAGGAAACGCTGATTGGCACCCTGGCGACGATTGTGGCTCAGGTAGCTGAGGCTGGGTTTGAAGCGCCCGCGATCGCGGTAATTGGCCATGTCGTCAGCTGGCATGAGGTATTTAACCACTGCCGCCCCACCGGCACCGTTTGGCCCTAGAGCTATTCGCCAGCCTTTAAGAAATCCAGCACTTCGTCGCACCAGTCGATCCAGTCTTGCTCGTAGCGCATACCCCGCCGCAGGGTGAGGTAGCGAAACTGCTCGGTTTTGGGCGGGTCTGCGATCGCCCCATACAACGCCGCCATCGCCTGAAACTCAGCCAGCTTCTCGGCGTGCAGCTGGCGGCGACGGTGCAGCTCTTGAATCAGCAGAGGCTCTGACACAAAGGGGGCGGCGAGCACCTTCACCAGCAGGTCTTCGCGAATGGGGGTGGGTTCGCTAGGTTCGGCGTACCAGCGTTCTAGCTCAGCCTTGCCAGGGTTGGTAATGCCATAGATTTTTTTGTCGGGCTTGCCCGCCTGGGGCACGGTTTCGTGGGTGACCCAGCCCTGCTGCTCCATTTTGCCCAGCTCGCGATAAATCTGCTGCTGGCTGGCTTGCCAGTAGCAGCTAACGCTTTCTTCAAACCGCTTGCTGATGTCATAGCCGCTGAGGGACTCATGCGACAGCACCGCCAAAATCGTGTGGGACAGGGCCATAGGGGAGGGGGTTCTTTTGCCCATTGACATACTCAACTATTTGAGTATACTCTTTGGTCAGAGTACACAACAAATTGAATATCTACTTTTTGAATATCTATTTGTTGTATACCCATTAGTTGTATAGTGCCTTGTTGTTTTGTCACGACAGTTTTGTCACGACAAGGCTCGTTGCCGGGTTGGGTCTAGTTTGCTCGTCTGTTCACTCTTCTCGAAGGTGCCGTCATGACCGACGCTCCCACTTCCAGTCATTTGATGTCTACAAAGCCTCATTCTGTCGAACCAGCGACTCTTCCCCATCACCCGGTTAAACGGGTTCGTCGCTGGCGGCTACGCATCCGTCGCTGGTGGCTGGTGCCGCTGGCGACGGTGCCCCTGGCGGTGGGGGTGGGTCTGCGGCAGCTGAGCCAGCCGGTGGATGCGATCGCCAATGCCCCCCCGCTACCGGTCGAGACCGTCGCGCTAACGCCGGTCGAGGACTACACCGTAGACCGCCAGTACACAGGCGAAATTGTGGCTAAACGTAGCAGTGCTCTAGGGTTTGAGCAGGGCGGTACGGTGGTGGCGGTGCTGGTACAGGAGGGCGATCGCGTGGAGGCTGGTCAACCCCTGGCCCGGCTAGATACGCGCAGTTTAGAAGCCCAACATCAGCAGATCGTTGCCCAGCGCGACCAGGCCGTGGCCACCCTAAACGAGTTGCAGAATGGCCCCCGCCAGCAGTCGATCGCGGCGGCCCAGGCGGCGGTGGGCGACCTGGAGCAGCAGCTGGCGCTATCTCAAACCCAGCGCGATCGCCGCGTCGATCTCTACGAACGGGGGGCGATTTCGCGCGAAGAACTCGACCAGCAAACCTTTGGCACCGGAGCGCTCGACAATCGTTTGGCCCAGGCCCAGAGCGAGCTAGATGAGCTGCTAGCCGGTACTCGGCCCGAGCAAATTGCTGCCCAGGTGGCCCGCGTGCGTCAGCTAGAGGCCAGCCTTCAGACGGTGGATGTAGACCTTTCGAAGGCGGTGATGACAGCCCCGTTTAGCGGTCGGATCAGCGATCGCGCCGTCGATGAGGGCGTGGTCGTCAGCGGCGGCCAAACCGTTTTGCAGCTGAGCGAAGGGGGCGCAACCGAGGCCCGCATTGGCATTCCCGCCGAGGTCGCCGACAGCCTATCGATCGGCAGTGCCCAGCGGGTGGAGGTGGGCGATTCCCAAGGTGAGCGCTCCGCGCAGCGCAGCTTTGCCGCCACCGTCACTGCGCTGCTGCCCGAGCTGGAATCGACCAGTCGCACGGTCACCGTCGTGCTGCAGTTGGAGACCCCAGAGGATCTGACCCTGGGCCAAACTGCCCGGCTGGTGCTCCAGGACACTCAGCCCACCGCTGGGTTCTGGCTACCCTCTACCGCCCTGGTGCAGGGTGAGCAGGGGCTGTGGTCGGTGTATGTAGCCGATCGCAGCGAGGATGCCGCCGCCAGAGTGGCTCGTCAGCCGGTAGAAATTGTCCATACCGAGGGCGATCGCGTGCTGGTGCAGGGCCTGGTGGAGCCGGGCGATCGCGTCATTACTGCGGGCACCCATCGAGTGGTGCCTGGTCAAGTCGTCAGCATCCCTAACTAAAGGAAGTTTCCTATGCAAGCTTTTGTAACCGGCAGCACTGGCCTGCTCGGCAGTAACCTGGTGCGCGAACTGGTGGATCAGGGGTATCAGGTCAAGGCTCTGGTGCGATCGATCGACAAGGCCAAGTATCTGCTCGGCGACCTGCCCCAGGTGCAATTCATTCAGGGCAATTTACAGAATATTCCCGCCTTTGCCGCTGAGCTGCACGGGTGCGAAGTGCTGTTTCACGCCGCCGCCTACTTTCGTGAATCCTACGGGACGGGCAACCACTGGCCCATGCTGCGACAACTGAATATCGACGCCACCATCGAACTGCTGGAAATGGCAGAAGCTGCCCAGGTTCAAAAGGCCATCTACGTCAGCTCGTCGGGATGCATTGGTCGCAATCCCGACGGCTCGCCGGGGAATGAAAGCACCCCGCCCGGACCAATTACCTATGACAACCTCTATTTCAAAAGCAAGCTGATGGCAGAAGCTGCGGTAGCCAACTTCATCAAGGGCCATACCATGCCCGTGGTGCTGATCTGTCCCGGTGCCATGCTTGGTCCTCAGGATGCAGCCCCGACAGAGCTGGGGCAGTTTGTGCTCAACTTTCTGAACCGCAAAATTCCGGCCCGGCTACCGGGGGGAATGCCCTGTGTCGATGTGCGAGACGTGGCTACAGCCATGGTGCAGGCGGTAGAGCAGGGCCAATCGGGCCAGCGTTACCTGATTGGCGGTGAGTACTACTCCATAGCAGACCTGATGACCCATCTAGAGGCGGTCAGCGGCGTACCTGCGCCCAGGCTTAAAATGCCAGGCTTGATGATGCGGATCTTAGCCGTTGTTTCCACCCTGGTAGGGCGATTCAGGAGCCAGAAGCCGGAGATTCCGGTAGAGGGGGTGAAGATTATGCTGGCGACTATGGCCTACGACTCCACCAAGGCCCAGCGTGAATTGGGAGTCCAGTTCCGGCCCCTGAAAACAACGCTGGCCGACATGGTGACCTGGTATCGCCAAGCCAACTACCTGTAGGTCATCACCATGTCCATTCAGCTTTTGAGCGGCGGTAGGACATCGCAGAGAGTCGATACACTTGCGGTAAGTTCTGACAACTTATTCAGCGAGGAAATCACTATGGCCGGGGTGCCCACGCCAGGTCTAGACCTGATCAAAACCTTTGAGGGTTTGAGTTTACAAGCCTACCCAGACCCCAAAACAGGGAATTTGCCCATTACCATCGGCTGGGGTTCGACCCGCAATAAGAATGGTCAGCCCTTCAAGCTGGGCGATCGCATTAGCCGGGAGGAGGCCGACGAACTGCTGATGACGCAGGTCGCCAATACCTACCTGCCGCCCCAGCGGCGCATTCCCGGCTGGAGCAACCTAAACGCCAACCAGCAGGGCGCAATTCTCAGCTTCGCCTACAACCTGGGGGCCAACTTCTACGGGGCCAGCGGATTCGAAACCCTTTCGCGGGTGCTGCGCAACCAGGAGTGGCAGAACATTGAGGCGGCTCTGATTCTTTACCGCAACCCCGGCACCAATGTAGAAGAAGGGCTGCTGCGCCGCCGTCTTTCGGAGGCCAACGTGTTTTTAGCCGGTACGCCGGGGGTGGCTCTCAGTGCTGCGGGGCAAAGGTATTTGGCGGGCGGGCGGACTTCTGTGCCTGGATCTAGGCTCAGCCGCGAGGCTCAGGC
>NZ_JADEXE010000289.1 GCF_015207265.1 Nodosilinea sp. LEGE 07298
ATCAACACGCGTTTGAAGTTGATTAAGCGCTCTGGCTACGGATTCACTAATTTTGAGCGATTCCGCCTCCGATGCCTAATCTGCTGGCATTTTTCTCCAACCGCTGCATAGTGATCCCAGGAGAGCCCCATTTTTGCTGGCATGGTTGCTGCCATTTGTGTTCTCAAGGTACAGAATGGCGAGCTAGGGTTCCCTCCTGCCAAAGGCACAATCTCTGGCCTAGCCGCCGCATCCTTTGGACGTACAGCAAGCCAAAGCAGAGGCCGAAGCAGAGGCCGAAGCAGAGGGAATATGCCTTTAGCTGGAGGAAAACGGGAAGTAAGCCCTTTACGCTAGTGTCATAAAACTTATAGATAGGCCGTTGTAGATGGAGCAGGAAGCGTAATGGGAGAGTCTAGGTTTCCTGCAATTCGAGACTTAGCGCTAATTGGCGATCGCCGCACGGCAGCCCTGGTGACCAATACCGGGGTAGTTGTCTGGTATTGTCCTGGTCGCTTCGACTATCCATCGCTGTTGGCCGCCCTGCTCGACCCCGACCGGGGCGGCGGCTGGATGGTGCAGATACCCAATGCCACCTGCGCCGGGCGGGGCTACCTGGAAGATAGCGGCGTCTTAGAAACGACCCTGGCCACTCCGGCAGGCGAGCTACAAATTACCGACTGGATGCCGATGGGAGAGGGCACCCCCCACGGCATTGTTCGCCAGTTTTCGGTGGCCCCTACTGATATGGCCATTACCCTAGCGCCTGCCCCCGACTACGCCCGGCGATCGCCCCAGTGTCAGGCCCAGGCTCAGGGCATTCAAATTGATGGGCAGCACTACCTATACGCCTCGCATCCGCTGACTATTAGCGAGGAAAAAATCAGCTGCACCATTCCCCAGGGAGAAAGCGGCTGGTGCATTTTGGTCGATAATCCGCTGAGCGACCTCACCGATCTTCAGCTCAAGCGTTGGCTAGAGACAACCCTGGAGTGTTGGCGAGAGATTACCGCCCACGCTACCTATCACGGCCCCTATGAGCGCGAAGTTGCCCAGTCTATTCGGGCGTTGCGCCTGCTCACCTTTGAGGATAATGGCGGCATTATTGCTGCCCCAACTATCGCTTTACCCGAAGTAATTGGTGGCCAGCGCAACTACGACTATCGCTATGTTTGGCTGCGCGATGCCGGTATGATTGTCAGCGCCCTTACCCGAGCCGGCAGCGATGGCACCGACGAACGTCGTTTTCTAGAGTTTATCTGCGGCTACGATCGCGACTCTGGCCACCAGCCACTCATGCCGTTTTCTACCCTAGCGGGCAAAGCGCCCACCACAGAAGAAACCCTAGATTTGGTTGGGTATCGCCACAGTGCCCCTGTCATCGTTGGCAATGTGGCCAAAGACCAGCTCCAGCTCGACGCCTACGGCAATGTGCTGTTGGCGGCCAAGCTGATCTACAACCGCTTCAATACCCGCGAGCACTGGTCTCTAGTCGCCGAAATTGCCGATTTTTTGAGCAATCACTGGCACGACCCCGACTACGGCATCTGGGAAGAGCAGGAAAAGCACCAGTACACCTCTAGCAAAGTGGTGGTAGCCTGCGGGCTAAAATTTATTGCCGATGCGGCTGAAAATGAGGACCAGGCCCGCCGCTGGCGTGCTGCAGAACAAGCGATTCGAGAGTTTGTGGCCCAGCACTGCCTTACCTCAGAGGGGGCCTACGCTGCTGTGGCTGGGGGAGAAGACGTAGATGTAACCGCCGCCCTGTTCCCGGTGTGGGCCTACACCGCCGCCGACAGCCCCGAAATGGTGACGACCATGAAGGTTCTAGAGCGCGACTACGCCACCGGCCATCTCTATCGTCGCCATCTAAAAAGCTTTGATTCGCAGCAGGAAGGCGCTTTTTTGGCCGGAACCCTGTGGGTGGCTCAATACTGGATTATGCGCCAGGAACTACAGCGGGCCAGAGCGATCATTGATGCCGCTCTAGAATTTGCCAATGACTTAGGCCTATTCGCTGAAGAAGCCGATCCAGAAACGGGAACGATGCTCGGCAACTTTCCTCAAACCTTTGTGCACGCCGCGTTTATTGGGGCCGCGATCGATCTCAAAGCAGCCCTTGAGCAAAGCCAATAAAGCCGAGGGCAGGACAAAGCACCCCAGCACCGCTATTTTTGCAATCGGTAAAGGCCCTATGGCCAGCGATCGCCGCGCTGTGTAACAGATTGCAAGCAATAGCAGGTAAACCGTTAGAAACTATCGACGCGGGCGATCGCAAAGGCTAGGGTTGTGGTTGTTTTGTAGGGCCTTAGGCCACATACGATGACCGTTCAACCTCGATCTTCTGCATCAACCATCATTCTCACTAACATCGAAACCGTTCCCGGCAAAACCATTACGCAACAGCTAGGCCTAGTGCAGGGTAGCTCAGTGCGGGCTAAGCACCTGGGCCGCGACATTGCCGCCGGGCTCAAAAACATCGTGGGGGGCGAACTCAAGGGCTATACCGAACTGCTACAAGAGGCTCGCGAAGAGGCCACCAGCCGTATGGTAAAAGACGCCCAAAAGCGAGGCGCTAATGCCATCGTCAATGTTCGCTTTGCCACCTCATCGCTGACCCAGGGGGCGGCAGAACTTTTCGCCTACGGCACCGCCGTACGGGTGGAGTAGCTATGGATGGACTGATCATCTTTGCGGTTTTGCTGGGGATTGGCTACTTTTTTGGTGCCCGAGCTGAAAAGCAGCACCTTCTCTTTTTGCAGCACCGAGAGCAGGCGATTAAAGGACTAGTGCTCAGTACGGCTGGGGCCAAGGCAACGGTGCCGAATGCCCATCAGGCCGAACTATTTGTGGGCAGCGTAGTCATTTCGTCCGACTTTTTTAAGACCTTTGTGGCCGGGATCATGAACTTGTTTGGCGGGCGCATTACGGTTTACGAAAGCCTGCTCGAACGAGGTCGCCGAGAGGCCCTGCTGCGAATGGAAGAGACGGCCCTGGCGTGGGGGGCCGAACGGATCGTCAATATCCGGATTCAAACCGCCGAGCTAAGCGGCAACAGTGGCAAGGGCGTTGTGGCTTTAGAAGTCATTGCCTACGGCACCGGTGTGCGTTAGCTAGCTGGGCTTGGTTGTCGCCCTAAACCATTTCTAGGAGGGCAACCAAGCCAAAAACAATAAATAATATGCCGCCGACCACAGTGAGCCAACGTTCTGAAATTCGTCCGGCAATCAGTTTGCCGCAGGCGACGGCGATCGCGGCACACACCGCATGGCCCAACGTCGCTCCTAGCACCACCCCGACTGGGTGATGAGCGGCCGCCAGGGCAATGGTGGCAAACTGGGTGCGATCGCCCCACTCGGCTACAAAGGTGAGGCTAAACGCTTCGATCAGCACGGTTCTAACTGACCACTGTTTTACCCCGGCCTCGCGCTCTTCGACGGCCTCTAAAGCCTCGGCCTGCTCGTCAGCTAGACTGCCTGGCCCGGCCATTCGGCTGGCATCGTACAACAGCTTCAGCCCAAAGCCCAAAAACAGCGCCACCGTTAGCGCCTGCACATAGCGTTCTGGAAAAATAGTGACCACCTGACCGATCGCCACCGACAAAACGGTCATGACAAACAGCGCGGCGGTGACCCCCACAAACACCCAGCGACGCGGGTGACGGGTGGCCAAAATAACGCCAATAAAAAAGGTTTTATCGCCCAGTTCCGACAGGGTGATTAGCAGTAGGCCAGCGGTAAAGCCTGCTAGTAGGGTCATGCTCCTCTCCAGTAGTGTAGACACCGAGTGGGCATGATGGACACTTTAAAAGACCCCACCAAGCCCACATGGTTGTGAACTCAGTGAAGGTCTCGCTTGCGAATGGCACAGGTTTAATTCAATGCTAATTCACCATCTGAACCAGGCTCATCGCCAGTATGTTGACTCAGATGATTGGGCCAAAAACCCAAAGCTACTCCCCTTCAATGACTAGTATAATACCACCCTTCTGGCCTCAAACTGTCAGCAGACTTACAGATGGTTTATTAAAAAAAAACTGCCGACAATTCATTTTCTATTCATTTTTGAAAATGCTTTTTGATGGCCTTAAATGTTCCCTGGCCAGTCGGCGATCGCGGTGGTTGACTGCACCCGGTGCATACCCGCCGCCGCAAAGCGCTGATAGGTTTCCTCAGCCTGGTCGGTAAAATCGACCACGTCGGGGACGACCACTGGGGAGGCGCAGTCGTCGAGTAGATACACCTTTTGAGCCAGAGCCGGGTCGGTGGCCTGAATGTCGCTGAGCAGGTCGGCCACCGTCCATGCGACGCAGTGGCTCTTGGCCTGGCCGGCCACAACGACAGCGTCAAACTCCAGCAGCGTTTGAATGAGAGGGGTGTTTTTGTGCGCGATCGCCTGTCCCTGCGCGTCCTCCATGACCTCTGGGCTGAGCACCGAGTAGTTTTCGGTCAGGGGGTTGCTGCCCTTCAGCTCAAAGCGGGTCTGGCTCTGGCGGGCGATGGTGTGAAAAAAGCAGGCTTCTTCGATCGCGGGTACCAGGGCGTGGCCAATGCCCCCCAGCATGGAGTGGTAGGGCCAGATGGTGAGGGGATATTTACCCCGGTCGTTCAGGGTTTTGGTGTAGTGCAGGGCGTACTCTTGCAGATCGCGGGGGGAAGAGAGGTTGGCGGCGACGGCTGGGTTGACCCGCCACTTGCCCTGCACCACATCGTCGTAGTGGATTAGGGTCATCGGCGGCGGGTTGTTGCCCTCGGCATCGACCCAGAAGTAAGGGTGAAACACCTGCATGGTCTGGTGGGTGTCGAGGGTGGCGGTAATGGTGGTGATCTGCCCCAGGTTGCGGTAGATAAACTCGCCCAAACGGCGGTTGTCATCGACGGCCCCCTGGCCCGATCGCCCGCCCACAAATAGCTCAAAACCCGGCAGGCAGAAGGTGTTTTGCACGTCGATCAGCAGCAGGCAGAGGCGGCGGCTGTCATCGCTGGCGGGGGCAATGCCGTGGGTGGCGGCCCAGGCTTTGGCGTCGGTGGCCCGCTGCTGGTAAGGCACAGGCCAGATTTCGCCGACCCGGTTGGGGTCAAAGAAGGGGGGAATGGGCAGGGTTTGCATCATAGCGGTTTGGGGAGAAGAGGGCGATCGCTGTCTGATCCGAAATCGGATTTGGTAAGCCCCGATTCATAATCAGGAACCCTGTAGGGGCTGTAGGGGCTTAGCATGCTAAGCCCCTACAGCCCCTACAGGCCCATTTTATTGGCGATCGCCCTACGATCGCATCCCTCGCCTGCGGGTCATTACGGCGACGTATTCGCCGCTGCGCCCGGAGGGGATGGGGTCTGACCAGGCTATGCGATCGCTGTAGCCCAGCGCCACCAGTTGGCTAATGGCATCGGTAATTGCGCCGTAGTCGCCCAGCAGAATGTGCCGCAGGGTTTCTTGACGGTAGGTGGGCCTGCCCTGAGCGAAGTCGTTCGCGCTAGCGTCTCCCGTAGGGAGAAAGGGTAGGGTAAACGGTACGGGGGACTCATCCCCCGAGGTGGGTTCTAAAAACATACGGGTCTCCGTTTTCGCTAAAGAAAACGGGGAACTATCCAGATCCCTCTTTTTCTCTGTGCTGTGAAGCAAGAGATGTGGTGAAGCAAGAGACGGAACTACAATGATTCCAGTCATCTCAGCTTACCTGGTCTAAGGTGGGATGATCAGGGGATTTGAGGAGTTCCTACCTCCTCTCTTCCCCGCCCAGAATCATTCCCCGCAGTTTTAATCTGCCAGAAGCGGGGCAAAAGTACAACCGTATGGGCTACTTTGCAAATCAGGGTTTGCTGACGGCAGGCAAACTCTAGAGAGCCTTCGGCCAAGCTCACATGTGGGGGATGCATTCTCGGAGAACTGATTACGGTTAATGACACTGAATACTCCTATGAAGAATCTTCCAATTTTTATAAGTCTATTTTTGTATACGCTTTCCCTAGCAATTCCCAATTTTCTCTTCAGCGAGACGCATTATTCTATGGATGGTCATAGTGCACCTTCACCTGCTGCTGTGTGGGGATTGACTGTACTACTGGTAGGCTGGTTCTGGCTTCTTGCACTTCAGTTTATCTGGTTCGCAAACCCCTTATATTATCTAAGCCTTTATTTTCTTTGGGCGAGACGTTGGTACGCCGCTATTGCTTCAAGTGGAGCCGCAATTGCAATAGCTTTAGTAAGCACGCTGCGGCTGTTTCGACAAATTGTACCCAGTGATGTAATGTTCTTCACGACCCTAAGCCTACAGCGCTTAGAATTAGGTTATTATCTTTGGACGATATCGCTGCTAATTCCATTTGTCTGGAGCACTGTTCAGGTATGGGGCGATCGTGCTGATGCGAAAGACTAAAGAAGCCCATAGGTAAGCAGTCTTACTTCTTAAGTAATAGAGAATAATCAGGTTCTCCTGAATGCTTTGCATTAAGAGGTTGCTAGTTTTAAGTTGTTTTCTTTGCTATTTACGAAAGAGCACCACCCATTTGTAATTTAGTGCAGTTTTCAGCATCGATCATTTGATCTGCAACTCCGGCACTGGTTTTTAAAAGTATGATTCTTGATTTCTCGTCGCCTAGAACCTTTGTGCAGAAAGCATTCTAGGAAACTTTCTAGGTTGGCAGTCCAGTGCCCAACACGGTTAAAGGGCAGGATGGTAAGACGCGATCGCTCCCTTTCGCTAACTGTAGTAAGTTTAGTTTTAAGGTGTTGTGACTTCAACAGCGGAGACTAGATGGTTTAGAGCAATCGTATAAAAAAACCACCCTTTAAATGGATTCTAAAAACCAGGGTTCGTATCAATTTATGCAACGAAAGTAGTGGCTGACACGAAGTGATTAATACTGACAGAGGCTCTTATAAGGTGCTTGCTCCATGTCTAATATGCGAATCCTGAAGCCGTTAAGCTGCGTCTTGGCGGTGGCCCTAGTCGCAACTACGACGCCACCCGTAGATGCCCAGACCGAACCTTACCGTGTCACTTGTGAAACGATGGCTTTTCCGAGCCAGGGAGTGACTTTGACCTACCGACTGACGGGCAGCCTACCAGAGACCACTACGGTGGAAATGCCTCAAAACCCAGTTAACACACCCTTGACCCTAACGGTGCAGTGGCAAGATCAACACGGTCGCGTTCAAACCTTGCTCAATGCTTCTGCTTTGAGTGAGTATGAGCAGTTGGCTCCCGATACTGACTTTTCTCAGCTGCCTTTTGAAGAAACATTTCGCGCTCAGCCCAACAATAGCGATCGCCTATATGGGGCACCCGCTTCGGTGCATGGACTTTACGTCAGTCTGCGTCCCACCAGCGGGCAGCCTCAGCAAACACAGACTATTCACTACTTGCGCCCTGGTGAGTATGTGCGCTCAACAGTGGGCTACTGCCAGATTGAGAATGCTGAGCGTGATAGGGCGGTTGATGAGCAGTTGACACTGTTAAAAGAACGACTCCAGGCTGGGGACTGGGCCGCTGCCGATAGAGAAACCCGGCGGTTACTTGCCCCAGGGTCGGTCTCACTGTCGTCTGATGCAAGATTGGTGCAGCCGGAGCTGATTCGTACCATTGACCAGATGTGGCTAACGGCTAGTAATGGACGGTTTGGTCTCAGTGTTCAGTTGCGTCTTTGGCAGCAAGCACTGGCTGAGCACCCCAACAATAGGGACGCAGCTGTCAACGCCTTTCGCGATCGCGTAGGCTGGAAACTTGCTGCTCCGCGCGCTGAGGTTGACTTCATCAGCAGTGACTGGTTGAACGAATCGGAACTGACCTACTCCTTGCATGCTCCGGAGGGCCATCTGCCCTGGGCTGGGGTATCAGATGAGGTGGTGCAATCGCTTGCTGCGCCAGAGGGACATTGTGGCAGTTGCTTTACCGATGCCATGCAGCTACGCAACGAACGCTTCTATAGCTACCTTCCTCAACTGATGGGGTGGGTGGAGCTGTCCTTAGAATGAGATTTTCCTTTCGACGACTTGAGAAGGAACACGCACTATCAATTCTTCGTTGGCGTTACCTTCCCCCGTATGACTTTTATGACTTTGATGTCGATACTATCCAAGAAGGCTTATGTTATCTAATTGACCCCAAAAACGCCTTTTATGCAATCTTAAATGTGCACGAAGAACTTGAAGGCTAGGCTCAATAGGTGTTTCAGGGAGGTGACCTGCAAGCAGATGATGTATTCGCTAGGCTGAACACTAAAGTGCACCTGCTCTGCGATCTCATGCTAACCCTGACACACCTTTTGGAAGAGGCCAAGTGCTACGACAGCGTTCGGACGTTGCGCTGGCCCGACGGCGTTATCCGGTGTCCGAAGTGCGGCT
>NZ_JADEXE010000290.1 GCF_015207265.1 Nodosilinea sp. LEGE 07298
ATCCTGGGGTTTGGACCTCGACCCCCTCACCGCTGAGCCGGGAGAACCCTTCACCGCTCTGGCCAACTGCAGGATTGTGGGGGATGCGATCGAGGCGCTGGAAGAGGAAGCGGCTCGTTTAGTAGAAGAGCTATTACAGGAATTCGTTGCCCCGAGCTGCCCTCACCCTAGCCCTCTTCCAGGGGGAGAGGGAACCGGAGAAAACTCTAGCTCCTCTCTCCCCTCGGGAGAGGGGCTGGGGGCGAGGGTTCCCCTCGCTGCCGAACTCCGCTGGATTCAGCACACCCTCATTCCCGCGCTAGCCCGCACCACTGATGAAATCGCCAACCTGCTGATGGGCCTTGCCGGGCGCTATGTACCCAGCGGCCCGGCGGGAGCGCCCAGCCGCAACCGACCCGACGTGCTGCCCACGGGTCGCAACTTTTTCTCGGTAGACATTCGCGCCATCCCCACCGAGAGCGCCTGGGATGTGGGGCGGCGGGCAGCAGAAGTGCTAATCGAGCAGTACACCCAGGACCACGGCGAGTATCCTCAAACCCTGGGCCTGTCGGTGTGGGGCACCTCGACCATGCGCACCGGGGGCGACGATTTAGCCGAAGCCCTGGCGCTGATGGGGGTGCGCCCGGTGTGGGATGGCCCCTCGCGGCGGGTGGTCGACTTTGAAGTGTTGCCGCTGTCGGCCCTGGGGCGGCCCAGGGTCGATGTCACCCTGCGCATTTCGGGCTTTTTTAGGGATGCGTTCCCCAATTTAATTGACCTGTTTGATCAGGCCGTCGCGGCGGTGGCGGCGCTGGAAGAACCGCCGGAGCAGAACCCTCTGGCCGACCGGGTGCGGCAGGAGAGTGAGGATTGGCAGCGGCAGGGGCTAACGGCAGAACAGGCGGAGCAGCGATCGCGCTACCGCATCTTTGGCTCTAAGCCGGGGGCCTACGGAGCCGGGTTACAGGGGCTGATCGAATCGCAGAACTGGACAACTGATGAAGATTTGGCCCGCGCCTACCTGAACTGGAGCGGCTACGCCTACGGCCGCAACGCCCAGGGCCACGCCATGCCCGAGGCCTTTGAGCAGCGGCTGCGGCACCTACAGGTGGTGCTCCACAACCAGGACAACCGCGAGCACGACCTGCTCGACTCCGACGACTACTATCAGTTTCAGGGGGGGATGACGGTGGCGGCTAGAACCCTCCAGGGCCAGCAGCCCGCCACCTACTTTGGCGACAATGCGGTGACGGCCCAGCCGAAGGTGCGATCGCTCGCCGCCGAAATTGCCAAGGTCTACCGCTCGCGCGTGGTCAACCCCAAGTGGATCGAGGGGGTCATGCGCCACGGCTACAAAGGGGCCTTTGAGATGGCCGCCACCGTCGATTACCTATTTGCCTACGACGCCACCACCCACTGCGTCGCCGACCACATGTACGAAGGGGTAGCTCAGGCCTATGTACTAGATTCAGACGTTCAAGCCTTCGTGCAGCAATCGAACCCCTGGGCGCTGCGCGATATGGCCGAACGTCTGCTGGAGGCCAATCAGCGCGGTCTATGGCAGTCGGCTACCGAAACGACGCTCGATGCCCTGCGGCAGATCGCCAACGAAGCCGAGGGGGTGCTAGAGGCGCGACAGTCGTAGGGCACATCCGCAGCGCAGTGCACCGCTACAAAGTGAGTACCCTCTCAATTTAAAGAATTTTTTTGCCCCGATGTCGATTTGCGGTCTCCCTAAACGACTACTCCACAAAGGTGAACAATTTAGACCCACTTTTGGAGTTGACCATGAAATTTATCTGTTTGGGCTACTTTGACGAAACACAGTGGGACCGGCTTTCTGAAGCCGAGCAGTCGACCCTAATGGCTGACTGTTTTGCCTACGATGACGAACTAAAGCGTAACGGTCACTTTCTGGGTGGAGAAGCGCTGCAAAGTGTCAAAAACGCGGCTACACTGCGCTACCAAAATGGCAAAGTGACTGTTACCGATGGTCCCTTTGCCGAGACCAAAGAGCAGATTGGCGGCATCTTAATGCTAGAAGCCCGCGATCTCAACCACGCCATTCAGCTGATGTCGCACCATCCCGGCGTGCGCAGCGGCCCCTTTGAGATTCGCCCAGCCGATGAAGAAATCAACGCCCAGGTGAACCAGAGCAAAACCCTGGAGACCAATCTGCATTAAGCCTTGTCTTTTCGCAGCCGCAGGGCGCGTCATCGCATGACGTGACGCACCAAAGCTGACTCCAGCAATGCATTGACTAAATCGCAAGGACAACTTGCAAGGAGAACTCACTATGACAACCAAGACCCTCGCCCATCCCCCCGTAGTATCGCCAGATGTCTGGCTGGCCGATCGCAAAGCGCTGCTGGCCGACGAAAAAGAGCTGACCAAACAGCGCGATCGCGTCAATGCCAAGCGTCGCCGCCTGCCGATGGTCAAGCTAGAGAAAACCTACCGCTTTGATGGCCCGACCGGGCAAACCAGTCTGCTCGATCTGTTTGAGGGGCGGCGACAGCTGCTGGTCTACCACTTTATGTTTGCCCCCGAGTGGGACAACGGCTGTTCGGGCTGTACCGGCCTGGTCAACGCCCTGGGTGATCTAAGTCTGCTGGGCGATCGCGACACCACTATGGTTCTGGTTTCGCGCGCGCCGCTGGCCAAACTTGAAGACTACAAAGCTCGCCACCACTGGACTCTGCCCTGGGTATCTTCCTTCGACAGCGACTTCAACCACGACTTTCACGTCTCGCTAGATGCCTCAGTGGCTCCGGTGCAGTACAACTACCGCGACCAGGCAAATCTGAAAGACGAGCAAGAACAGCACTTCACTGCTGGCGAACACCACGGTATGAGCGTGTTCTTTCGCATCGATGACGACGTTTTTCATACCTACTCAACCTATGCTCGGGGGTGCGAAGGCTTAACCGATGCCTACAGCCTGCTCGACTTGACCCCTTACGGTCGCCAGGAAGACTTTGAAGAATCTCCTTCTGGCTGGCCGCAGCGACCCACCTACGGATAAAAGCATCTGTAAGCGGGGTGGGGCAGGGTTAATACAAAATCCGATGTAGTTAAGCCCGATTCACAATCAGGCCCCTCGTAGGGGCGTAGCATGCTACGCCCCTACAAATCAGGTGAAACAGAAACAGAACAGAATTCGGTATCAGCAGTCTTTTTCAAACAACTTCAGGAGAAACATTATGCAGATGGAACCGCAGGCAGAACACCAGTGGCTCGACAAGCTGGTGGGCAAGTGGGTCAGTGAAATGGAATGCAGCATGGGACCCGACCAGCCCCCCTCAAAAACTCGCGGCACCGAAGTGGTGCGCAGCCTGGGCGGGTTCTGGATTGTAGCCGAAGGCGAGGGCGAAATGCCCGATGGCGACACCGGAACAACCATCATGACCCTGGGCTACGACCCGCAGACCCAGCGCTACACCGGCACCTTTGTCGGCTCGATGATGGCCCATATGTGGATCTATAGCGGCGCTTTAGATGAGGCTAAAAAAGCCTTAACCCTAGAAACTGAGGGGCCTAATTTTGGTGAAACTGCCATGGCTCCCTACAAAGATACTATCGAATTGATTGATCACGACCACCGAGTCATGACCTCACAAATTTTGACTAACGATGGCCAGTGGCATCAATTTATGACCGCCCACTACTGGCGACAATAGTCGCTTTCACCCCATTAAAGTTGGAAGTTGAACCATGAAATACATGCTGCTGATTTACAGCGACGAAAACGCCTGGACCGACGATGAGCAGGAGCGCTGCTACCAAGAATCGGTACAGCTAACCCAAGACCTGCACGCCAGCGGCAAATACCTGGGAGCCTCGCCGCTGCACTCGGTAACTACGGCCACCAGTGTGCGGGTGCGCGACGGCAAACGCCTGGTGACCGATGGCCCCTTTGCCGAAACCCGCGAACAGCTGGGCGGCTACTTTTTGATCGACGCGCAGGATCTGGATGACGCGATCGCGATCGCCGGACGCATTCCCTCGGTGTACAAAGGCACCGTCGAAATTCGCCCCATTCTAGAGCTGACGGGGTTGCCCGCCAAACCTGATTGACTGACGAAAGTTCTGCTGTAGGTTGGGTTAGCGTTAGCGAAACCCAACCAACCCGTTACTGGTGTTGGGTTTTGCTTCGCTCAACACCAACCTACAGCAGTATCAAAGTTATGCTCAGGCCGCGCTGTCGGTTTTGCGTACCGGACGCTTGCGATCGCGCTTGCGAATGCCGCCAGCCATTTCGTACTCGTAGCTATCTTTGCCATACCGGGCGGCAACGGCGATCAACATGCGTTCTGAAAGCTCGCGGATCTCTTTTTCGGTGTCGCGCACGGTGCTGAGGGCGCGATCGACAAAGGAGAGCGATTCGTTGTAGGTTTCGAGCTGCGATCGCAACAGATCAAGCCGAAGCAAATAATTTTCTAACGTCAGCCCGTCGCCTAAATTTAGGGTGTGGCTAAGGGATTTGAGGGCCGCAGCCCGGCGCTCGCCTCGGTCTAAAACGGGGGAACTTCTCTTTTTTCTAGGCATGAGATGCACCGTAGTAAGGTGGACTCTTTCAAAATGGCACAGGGATCCAGTCGTCGAAACTGATACTTATGCGGGATCTTGCGGGTATGTTTTGGCCTGGTGCTCTCAGTAGTTTTGCGGCTTTTTTCCTTAGCAACGCAGAGCCCAATAGCGAAAAATGGAAGTGTTTATTGAATTCATGACGGTTTTTATTGAATTCATGCAAGTGAATTCGATAAACACTCGTCCATTCATAATAAACACTTTCGTTTTTATTGAATTCACTAAAGTGATCCTTATAGATCGCACCATGAATTCAATGATCACGTTCATGAATTCAATGATCACGCTCATGAATTCAATAAACACACACCTATTTCTAAACAATGCGATGATTTTGGGCTCGATCGGGGGGGCGATCGCCGTTGAGCAAAGAGGATATCGCCTATACCTCGTTCCAATGCTCAGCATTGGAATGCCGATCGGAGGCTCTGCCTCCCCCAAACAAAGGCAGACCCTAGCAACCTCACCCACGAGGGCCAACACCGGGCTATTCGCTACACAACATTAAGGTTCACAACAACAACCCACTCTGTAGCAATTTTGACTTGCTTAGGGGCTCTAGATAGAGTAAATTACCGCCTTAGAGCTGTGAGCGTGCAGCTTGTCTTTCCAAAAATTTGGTCAATCGGTACCGGAAGGTGTTAGCGCACCAACCGGCACCTAACCCCTTCGACAGATACAGGCTGTCTCGGAGGCTAGGGCTATTATTGCCCAGGCCGCCCCGTACTGCACATGTCTGGGGCGGCCAAATTTTTGGGCTTTCCTAACCATCCGTTTCTTTGGAGGAAACCCAATGCTGTGTTTTACCCGCCAAGATCCCCGAGTTTTTCAAAAACTCGGGGATCTGAGTCCCTTGCGCTTAGTTACTCCCAACTCTCAACCAGGGCGCGAGCGGTTGCGCCATCTGGTGATTGGTTCACCCGAGGGGGTACGGGGTGCAATTAACTACCTGCATCTGCTTCGGTATGCGGAACAGAGGGAGTGGAGCCAGCTGGTGGCCATCCCCGACTCTGGGATTGTGATTACACCAGCGCAGGGGGAGGTGTTTAGTTTGTTGAGTCGCGAGCGATCGCTTGATTAACCCAAACAGATCCTTGGGTTAATCAGTGCGTAGGGTGTGTTCTCGGCCTCAGGTCCATCTAACAATAGACAACAGGCCGCTGGGGCCGGAACGCACCGTTTGAGCTTGAGTCAGGCAAAAAATCGGATGCGGGAACTGGGAGCCCAAAACTCGGAGAGCATCTTATAGATCTTGGCTCTGACTTTTAATATTCGCCGACGAACTGGGGATGTACCCACAAGAACTCTCGCCGCTTGTTCTGGACCCGAACTAGACCACCAAAACCAGGGTCTTTGTCTTGGAGCAGGGTATGGAGTTCTCGAAGCATTGCCCCTTGGGCGCGAATGGCTTCGCCTTGCTCCAACTCAGCGCCGTCGCGTTTGGTCTGCCAATCAACAGCCGTGTTGCTGCCTTTAATGCCAAACTCCAGGCTTTTTTGCCCAAGATCTAACTCTTCTTGAATGCCTTTGTAGGTAGCGTCATCGAGCATGAACTGGGTGGTTGAGGCGGCGACAGGTAACACCAGGCTCAGGGTGCCAGTAACGAGTTTAAAATAGGGCACTGCTTTGGTAAACCACTCGCGGTTGAGTTCAAGTTTATAGACGCCCTGCTGACTACCTTCATTAAGCGCAGGCAAAGGTTTGCGGGCATGTTCGCACCAGAGGGTGAGCTGAAATTTTTCGCTGATCCATTTGGGGCGATCGAAGAACCCAGGGTCAACAGGTTTGAAGCTGAACAGTCGGGGACCATCTTTGGCTTCGTCGATGAGCATTTGCATGAGGTAGGCAAACTGCTGATCGATTTGGCTCATAATGGCTTGCTGATCTTTTGACAACGCTTGATGCCGTTGCTGCTCTCGATGATCAAGCGTTACCAGATCTCTACGAATTACTTTTAGCTCGTCTTTAACAACCGTACGAAATTGTTCTAGGCCAAGCTCTTGAGACGGGGCAGGAGTAGTTGCAGCATTGTTTAGCAGCTGATCGATGTTTTGCCACTCGTCGCAACCCGAAACCGTACAGGGAAACTCTGGGCGATTCTTCTTCTTACTTTCGATCAGTTTTTGTACCTCGAATAACCCATGCCCAGGAGCTTCCATACCGCAGGGAGCAATGCAGGGCACCATAATGTTGCAGTTGAGCCCTTCCCAAAAACTCTCCACCAGCCATTTAACTTCTTCGGTGAGGTAGGAGAGAAACCGTTCTGGATAGGCAGCGCGGACGGTGATTTTGACATCGTTGCCGATGTGCTCTAGCAGGGCACGACCGTTGTAGTCATTGTCGAGCATAAGGCCCCGCTGCCAGTGGACGCTGTCGTTGTAGTTGTTTCGGCCCAGGGAGTATTTATGCAGGCGCACGATGAGCTGGTAAAACAAGCCTTCAGCATTGCCGCTCTGACCGCGATCGTCCACAATGCGGCAGATTTGCACCTGTTGTCTGTCTCCCACTTCAGGTTCTTCGCCCCAGTTGGGAAGCTGCTCTGGGCGCTGGTCGGGCACGAGTTGGGCAATTAGGCTGGTGGTGTTAGCTTCTGGATTTGCAGGGTCGAGGATGACTTTGTAGGAGAGGTCAAAGCGCTCCATTAGCCGCAGAAAAATGGGGTGGAGTTCTTTGGGATAACCCGTTTCGCCCTCGAAGGGGGGATAGCTCCAGAGGTGACTGAGATGGTCAAACTCGACTAGCCCATTGCGCTGGCGGGTAGTTTCATCATCCAGAATGTAGCTGATGGCTTTGGCCAACCAGTCGGGCTGGAGAATGACAATGTCTTTCAGAATTTCGTCGTAATCGTAGTGGATGAAATAGCCGAGGGTATGGGAGACGCGCACAAATAGCTCGGCGGCGAAGCCCTCTAGCCCGTGCTCTTCGCAAAGGGCAAGCACTTCTGCGTAAGGCATATGGGTTTTGCCAGATGCTGCAAGCAGTTCGCGAATTTGCTGCCATTTGGTGGGTACAAGGCGACCCATGCCGGGTAAGGTGGCAGCAACATTGGCAATGGCCTCTCGCAGTTCGGCAATGCCGGTGCAAAACTGGGTTTCGGGATGGGGCTTGCTATCGACATGAAAGAAACCAACAACGGTATCGCTGCCAAACAGGTCAATTAGTTCCTGCCGGTCAATATCTGGCTGGCGTTGGCCGGGGCCACCGTGGGTGGCGACGACTAGAACTTTGGCATCGGGTTCGCGATGCTTGATCAACGTAATCCATTCTTTGACAAAGCCCTGTTGTGGCCCCTCCCGTGGCTTCCACACCACCAGATAGACAGCAGTGGCACTGAAAAAGAGCTGATGAGTGGGGCGGTAGACCCGCTGTCCCCCAAAATCCCAACCGTTAAGAGTAATATCTGCTTCGATTTTGGAGGCTTTGATCATCACTGGCTTAATCTCAATGCCATGAGTTGTGGGGCGACCGTCTACCCAGTCATCTCCGCGCAAAGCTCCTAACAAACAACTTTTGCCTACTTCACCTTCGCCCACAAAAATTAACTTTGCTTCCTTAGTGGTGCAGAAAACTTACGGCCCCACCAGATAGGCGTGTTCTGGGGGCGGAAAGAGGCGCTCTACCGATTGAGTTCGACCGCCCTTGGTGGTCACCAACAGGTCTGACTTCACCCGAATCGCCCAATCCCACTGTTGTTTGTTC
>NZ_JADEXE010000291.1 GCF_015207265.1 Nodosilinea sp. LEGE 07298
TTGACTCAATTGGTCTTGCAGTTGACGATACAAGAGGGGTGTTTCCATGAGACTGGCCTTGAGTTGGGGAATTCAAGCCTCTCATGAAATGCCCCTTCCCATCTACCCTGTCTCATTTGGGACTCCTTTCACAACAACCCTTTCAGGACTTTTCTGCACCACCAAGGGGTTAGGACTAGCGATCGTCAGTCACTTGGTTGACCTGCATGGCGGCACCGTGCAGGCTGCGAGTTTGGGAGAAGGGCAAGGCTCGACTTTTATCGTTAGGCTTCCCGTTATGACTGCCTCAAAGTTGCACCCCGATCATCCCTCGATGCGCGATCGCTCAGAGCTGCATTTCAATGGATTGCGAGTGCTTTTTGTGGATGATGAACGAGATTCACGAGAGCTAGGCACATTTTTGTTAGAACAGCAGGGTGCCAAGGTTACTCAGGTCGGGTCGGCTAGTGAAGCTTTAAATCAGCTCCAGCAGGCCAAGTTTGACTTGCTGATCAGTGATATCGGGATGCCCGATATGGATGGGTACGCCTTACTTCGCCACATCAGAGAGCGATCGCCCGACCAGAGCGGAGACATTTTAGCGATCGCCATTACTGCCTATGCGGGAGAAAGCGATCAGCAGCAGGCATTAGCCGCCGGATTTCAGCAGCATATTACCAAACCGATTGAGCCAGAAACCCTGTTGCAAACGATTTGGATGCTGGTGCAGCAGAAAGAGTAATTGCCCTAGGGATTGGGCATTTCTATCTTCGAAGGGTTACTGTGGCGACGGCTATAATGCTGCCCCCTTTGCTTTTTCTCAACGCTACGGCCTGGCTTTAAACCCATTGGGGCTACTCACCATCGTCGTCGATAATAGCGTTGCGATCGAGCAGCAGCAGGTTGCGCAGCTGGTCGGTGTCGAACTCGGTCAGCCAGCCTTCGCCAGCGCTGACCACTTGCTCAGACAGCGCTCGTTTGCCCTCGATCATCTCGTGGATGCGCTCCTCTAAGGTGCCAGTGGTGACAAACTTGTGCACCTGCACGTTGCGGGTTTGGCCAATGCGAAAGGCGCGGTCGGTGGCCTGGTTTTCGATCGCCGGGTTCCACCAGCGATCGTAGTGAAAGACGTGGTTGGCTCGGGTGAGGTTGAGCCCCACTCCGCCCGCCTTGAGGGAGAGAATGAACAGCCGGGGGGCGGCAGGGTCATTCTGGAAGCGATCGACCATGGCCTCGCGCTGGTTTTTGGTGGTGCTGCCGTAGAGAAACAGCGCTTCTTGCCCCAGGTACGACTGCAGGTGCCGCTGCAGCAATTTGCCCCACTCGGCAAACTGGGTAAAGATCAGAGCGCGATCGTCTTCGGCGATGACCTCTTCTAGCATTTCGTCGAGCCGCTGTAGCTTGCCCGATCGCCCCTTCAGCCCCAGGCTGGGCTCCTGCAAAAACTGGGCCGGGTGGTTGCAGATCTGCTTCAGCTTGGTCAGCAGCGCCAGGATCTGGCCCTTGCGCTGCACCCCGGTCGCCTCGTCCAGGCTTTCGAGGGCGCGATCGACGGTCTGCTGGTAGAGGTTGGCCTGCTCGGCAGACAGGCCGCAGAATACGGTCATTTCCTGCTTTTCGGGCAGGTCTTGAATGATGCTGCGATCGGTCTTGAGTCGCCGGAGAATAAACGGCTGCACCAGCCCCTTCAGCGCCCGCAGCGAAGCTGTATCGCCGTAGCGCTCGATCGGGGTGGCAAAACGGCGCTGAAAAAAGTTCTTTGGCCCCAGGTAGCCGGGGTTGAGAAAGTCCATGATGGACCACAGCTCGCCCAGGCGGTTTTCGACCGGGGTGCCGGTGAGGGCAACGCGAAACTGGGCCTCGATCTGGCGAACTGCTTTAGACTGCTTGGCGTCGGAATTTTTAACGTTTTGGGCTTCGTCGAGCACCAGGCACTGCCAGTTCACCGACTGCAGCGGTTTGAGATCGCGGTAGATCAGGGCGTAGCTGGTGATCACCAGGTGTTTGTCCTGCACGGCTTTGGCCAGGGCGCTGCCGCGAGGCCTGCGATCGCCGTGGTGCACCAGAGTTTTGAGCTGAGGGGCAAACCGCTTGACTTCTTTCTCCCAGTTGCCCAGTACCGAGGTGGGGCAGACCAGCAGCACCGGACTTTCTAGCCAGCCGTGGTCTTGCAGGTGGAGCAAAAAGGCAATCAGCTGAATCGTTTTGCCCAAGCCCATGTCGTCGGCCAGACAGGCCCCCAGGCCCCACTGCTCTAAAAAGGCCAGCCACGATACCCCCCGCGCCTGGTAGGGTCGCAGCTGCCCCTTAAAGCCGCTGGGAGCCTCAATTTCCTCTAGAGTTTGGTTGCCCGTGGTCAGGGTTTCGATCAGGGTTTGCAGCGCTCCGGTGGCCTCAAAGCTAACCACCGGCAGCTTGTCGATTAGCTGGGTGTCACCGGTACTAATCCGCAGGGCATCCTCCACCGAGAGAGGCGTGGCAGTCTTTTGACCCGCCAAAAACTGCCGGGCAGCTTTCACATCCTGGGGCTTGAGTTCAACCCAGCGGCCGTTGATTTCCACCAGCGGCGAGCCCTGGTTGATCAGCTGCTCAAACTCTGCGGCAGAGAGGGTTTCTCCTGCGATCGATAGCTCCCAGCGGAAGTTGAGCAGGCTCTTGAGGCCGAGGCGCTGCCGCTGTTTTTGGGGCGGTACCTCGGCCTGTACCTTCAGGCCCAGCCGCCCGCTGCCACTCTCGGCGGTTTGAGCCAAACCGGAGGGTAGCTCTACCTCAACGCCGTTATCTTGCAGCTGCCAGGCCGAGGCCTTAATAAACTGGTAGGCCTGAATCGGGTCGAGGTCGCAGTGGGTCGGGTGCTGCTGGCGCAGGCTTTCGCGGATCGGGTCATACAGTCGTGCGGCCCGCCCTAGGGCACCCAGCAGTGTTTCCTGGGGTGCTTTGAGAGTAGCCCCATGGTGGTGCAATTCGTCAACGGGGTGTTGCCAGATTACCTCTGCCCCTAGTTGCCAGTCGGGGTTGGCCGCCGACTGCAGCTGGTAACGCAGCTGCCAGGGCTGGTCGAGATCTGGAGGGGGCTGCAGCACCAGCCGCAGGCGAAACTGGCGGGATGGGTCTTCGGCCAGGGTTTGCAGCGGCGTAGTCCAGGTGGTCAGCGCTTCTTGAAGCCGGGCGGCGGCGGCGGCACTGGCCTCCAGGGTGCCCACCGGCTGGCTCAGAGCCTGAAGCCAGGGCTGAAGCGGCAGCTCTTTGCCCAGATTGGCTAGGCCGTTGAGGGGTTGCGCCTGGGCCACCTGGCGCACCTGGTAGTCAACTAAGGCGGTTAAAAACTGCAGCAGCAGCGGCTGGGGATCAAGGAGGGGAAACCCGCAGGCCAGCGGTAGCGCTCCCTTAGCTATGGTGGGCAAATGGGTCCGACAGGCAGGCGGCATGGCCAGGGCAAAATGGCGCAGTCGTTCCTGGTCGGGGGCGCTGTCGAGTAGAGGGTGCCAGCCAGCCGCTAAGGTTTGACTGGTGAATTCTAGATCGGGTAAAAACTTGCCACGGGCCAGCAGGTTGAGGCCCCAACGGGCAACGTGACCCCAGTAGCGCAGGTCGGCCCCAATATCGCCGGGGCCAGTGGGGGTATGCTGCCCCAGGGGCAGGGCCAGTAAAATGGGCAAAAAATCGGTCATTCCTAACTGCCAGCCCTGTACTCGCCAGGGATGCAGCACGGTTTCGGCGTCGGGTTCAGTCTCTGACTGGGCATCTAGCTTGGCAGAATGCACGGGCGCTAGCGCGGTGGTCAGCAAGCGGGCCGGTAGCGGTAGGGTAATTTCGCCCCAGACGGGGCCAGCTGCCCCGCGAGTCGATTTGGCAGAGCGCAATCGCCGGTTTCCCCCGGTTGCTTTGGTTGCCCCTTTACCAGCAGCGATCGCAGCCTCGGTCAGCACCGCTGGAAATACATCCATCGCCGAGCTAGCCCGTCCCACTAGCTGTTTTTGCATGCCGGTCAGCACCTGAGCCAAATCGGCCTGGCCCAGGGCATAAGGGTGAAAATGCAGCCCTTCCCACGGGGCTAACCCCTCCGCTGGCAGCGGTTGCCAAGCCTCAGCCCAGAGAAAAAACTGCTGCGCCTGGGGAACCCAACTGACGTGTAGTATTGCCATTGCCCTATATCTACGACTCGTTCAAAGAATGGGGTGCGTTAGGAGCAGGTAGATAGGGCCTTGTCACACCCGGACTACAGGTAAAACGTTAGGGTATGCCCCGGTGGGTAAACCCTCCCCCGAGGCATCAACCCCGGTTACTCCTGGTGTGCAGAAAACCTGCTTAATGTGCTTATCTTACTCCCTTAGGAAGGCTCTGGCAGAGGATTTGCCCCAAAGCCTTACGCGTACTCCATGGTAACGGGGGTATGGTCGCTGGGTTTTTCCCAACGGCGGGGTTCGAGGTCAATAGTGCAACCTAGAGCGCGATCGCCTAGAGCCGTCGAAAGGTAGTGGTGGTCAATCCGCCAGCCCATGTTGCGCCGAAAGGAGGCCGCTCGGTAGTCCCACCAGCTAAAGTGACCACCCTCGTCATTAAACAGACGAAATCCATCCTTAAGGCCCACAGCCATCACCTGTCTCAGGGCCTCCCGCTCCGTCGGTGAAGACATAATGTGCTTCTCTTTACCCTCAGGATTGTAGATATCCCTGTTTTCTAACGCAATGTTGAAATCGCCGCAGACGTTGAGGTTGGGATAGGTTTCTAGCAGAGTGGCCAGATACTCCTTCAGGCAGTCGAGCCAGCGCAGCTTGTACTCATATTTTTCGCTGCCCACAGCACTGCCGTTGGGCACGTAGAGATTCACTATATAAATATCGCCCCAGAGACCAGCGATCACCCGCTTTTGGTCATCCAAATTGCCAACACGATCTTCCCCAAGCACTGGAGCAAAGCCGCATTGCACCTCCTCTAATGGCTGACGACTGAGCAAAGCTACCCCGTTGTAAGACTTTTGGCCATGGATATAAGCGGTATAGCCCAGTTCTGAAAAAGCTGCGGTTGGAAAGTCTTCGTTGATGACCTTGGTTTCTTGCAGGCACAGCACGTCTACCGGGTTGGCCTGTAGCCACTGGGTCGCGTGGTCAAGGCGCGATCGAATCGAGTTGACGTTCCAGGTGGCAACTTTCATAGACAGGTTAAGCTAAACAGGTAAGGTCACAACGTTCTAGCTTAAGGGGTTGACCGCCCAAAAGGATCGCGCCCAAAGGATCGCAACAGTGCCTCCAAAATCTCCCCCAAATTCACAGCCAGAGGGAAAAGCCTTAGTTAAGGAAGTGTGCCGCCGCATTCGCCTGGCCCGCAGCTATTGGGATGCCCACAACAATGCCGCCTGCCGAGGTGAGCGAGAAAAAGCGCTGTCCCTCTACAACACCCTAACCAAAGAGCAAAAAGACCAAATTCCCCAAACCCTGCGGGTGTGGCTGCGCTACCGCAGTGAGAAATATTTTGGTGCTCATCAGACGCAGCCGGGGCAGAAGCGGCGATCTGCGAAGGGACGAAAGCGATAAGGAACAGCTGGTTTTTGGTAAGATACTGGCAGCTCTTAGGGGAATTAACTCAGTTGGTAGAGCGCTGCGTTCCCAAAGGGTAGTCAAAGGCCAATCGCACCGTTACGGTGCATCGCATACAAAACTAGGGGAATTAGCTCAGTTGGTAGAGCGCTGCGATCGCACCGCAGAGGTCAGGAGTTCGAATCTCCTATTCTCCATTCTCTCAAACCTATATAGGCCAAGGGTTGTATTGCCCATCAACAAAGTGATTCAGAGCCTTGCTGAGTTCCTGGGGCTAGACGCTGTTATGCCACTTTTGGCCATTTTGGTTAGAATTTGGATCGAAATTGGATCGAAAGATTCCTCGATCCATTCGAGCCATTCTCTGTAGGGCTTTCACCATGGCCAATGCTGCTAGAGCGAAGAAGGGCACCGTCTCAGTGACAAGTGACCGAGATCGGTTGCGTCTGGGCTGGCGATACAAAGGGGAACGCTATTTTCTGTTTATCGGACTCCCTGACACCATCACGAACCGGAGAGTGGCCGAGGCCAAGGCGTCCCAAATCGAGCTCGACATGATGTCAGGGCATTTCGATCCAACGCTTCGAGCCTATAAATTGCAGCTTCCCAACCGCAGTCAGCTGACTGTCACCGGCCTATTCAACAAATTCATCCAGCACAAATCAAAGACAGTCGTTTCGGCCACTCTGGATAAATATCGTGGACTGCTGAATTATTTGGAGGAATTCTTTAAGACTCGTTCGGTTGCTGAAGTCAGCGTAGCCGAGGCCGAAAAATTCTCCAGCTGGTATGACTCTCAAGATTTATCCAAGGTTGTCATTCGAGAGCGTCTAGGCCTTTTGAAGGCGTGCTGGGAGTGGGGGATTGAGCAGGCTTTAGTTGAGTCTAATCCTTGGGTAGATATGCCTTTAAGAATTAAGGTTCCGCCAAAACAAATGCCTAAGCCTTTCACCGAGGCAGAAATCAAATCAATCGTTGAGGCGTTTAAAGCTAACCGTTATTATCGCCACTACGTCAATTTTGTGGAGTTTCGCTTTGGCAGTGGTTGCCGGACTGGAGAGATCGTGGGCCTACGCTGGAAACATATCTCTGAGGATTGCTCAACCATTTGGATTGGTGAGGCTTTAGTCAAAGGGAAGCAGAAAGCCACCAAAACAAATCGGTCTCGGTATATCACCCTGACATCTAAATTGCAGACAATGCTTCAGGGATTGAGGCAAGCGGATAGCGATCCCAATGATTTAGTTTTTAAGGGGCCAAAAGGCGCTCCTATCGATGCAAAAAACTTTGCCCAACGAGGCTGGCAGAAAATTTTAACTAAGCTAGGCATTGATTATCAAAGACCTTACAATACCCGACATGCCTTGATTTCTCATGCCCTGGATAAGGGTATGAATCCGGTGGAAGTAGCTCAGTTAACAGGGCACGATGTGCAGACGCTTTACCGAAATTATGCAGGTAACGTCAACAGCCGCCCTCGCTTACCAGAAATATAAGCACCCAATAAGCACCCAGCGCAGGTTTCAGTATAGTTTGCGCCCAAACCAGACCACTTTCCCCATGAGGCTGAGGCTGCTGGATGTTTTAGATATTTGAATTGAGAAGGCTTCATAGGCAGGGTGGTCACTGAGTACTCTCAGCATGTCATCGGCTATGTACTGCAAGCGTTTGATGAGCAGCCGATTATCGAGTTTGAGCAGGTAGATACCGTGACTCACGGTTTCCAAGTCACGATCATTGGTATCTACCAGTGCTAAATCCCCCTGGTGAAGGGTCGGTTCCATGCTTTCATCGACCACTTGGGTGAGCAGCAAATTTTCAAAGGCGTTGGGGAACTCTGCTCGGAGCCAGCCCGTCTCAAAGGCCAGTGGATCCTTGTAAATGTAATCTTCGGCTGACGTTTTGGATGAATCCTTAGCCCCCGTTACAGACTGACCGGTCGCCAGCCACTCGACGCTGATGTTAGCCGTGCGGGCTATAGCGAGCAGTGCCGGTCGGGTGGGTTCGCTTTGGCCATTGAGATATTGGCGGAGCACGGTGTCAGAAAAGCCGCAATCCCTGGCAAAGCCCCGAATGCTCTTGTCTCCGACTGCCTGTTTTAGGCGAACTGGAAACTGATCGACACCCGTGGCCCCCGCCTGCGCCTCGTCAGGTAAAGGATTAGTCATAGGGTTACATAAATTGCAGACGCAAATTATAGCACTTGACATGCAAGTTATTTATTGCTAACTTCATCGATATATTGATGGAGCTAAGACAATTCTATGCATGTAGAAGACATTAAAGCAGCTCTACGCAAGCAGGGCTGGACTTTAACCAGCATCGCAAAAGAACTGAATATTGGCACCTCGGCAGTCTCCAATGCCTTGACTCGACAGCGATCGCGGCGTATCGAGCAGGTCGTGGCGGGCAAACTTGGCCTGCCTCCCCATGAAATTTGGCCTCAACGGTATAAACGAGGAGGCTCAATAGGTGTTTCAGGGAGGTGACCTGCAAGCAGATGATGTATTCGCTAGGCTGAATACTAAAGTGCACCTGCTCTGCGATCTCATGCTAACCCTGACACACCTTTTGGAAGAGGCCAAGTGCTACGACAGCGTTCGGACGTTGCGCTGGCCCGACGGCGTTATCCGGTGTCCGAAGTGCGGCT
>NZ_JADEXE010000292.1 GCF_015207265.1 Nodosilinea sp. LEGE 07298
CCCCCATGCCCCGCCACTACCTCTTCTTCGTTCGCGATACCCTACCGCAGCCAGCCGCCCACCTAATTCAAACGGTGCAGTGCGCCAATGCCGCCGCCAATCTGGGCTACCCCACCCAACTGTCTTTTGTCGATCGCGGCATAACCGCCTGGCAACCCTGGCGCTGGGTCAACCCCAAAGCGCAGCCCGTCAATCCGGAGTTTGCTCGGTTTTTCAATATTCAACATCAGCTTGAGTTGCTGCCTCTGGCCATGCCCTGGCCCATCGACCGAGTCAAGCACAAGCTCACCAACGCCAGCACTGTGGCCTGCAAATACTACTGGCCGCTGCACCTGGCCGCCCACACTGCCCTCGTGCACACCCGCGACTGGAACTTTGCCAAAGCCGCTCTCAAGCAGGGGGTACCCGTAATATTTGAGTGTCACCACCACACCGACAAACCCTTTGAGCCCGAGATGGCCACCCATCCTCTGCTGCAAACGGTGGTCACCGTCATCGACACAGTCAAAGAGAGCATCATTCGCAACGGGGTGCCCAAGAAAAAGGTGGTCACAGTGCCCAACGGCTTTAACAGCCAGTTTTTGGCTCGGCATCCGGCAGCGGCGCAGCAGTGGCGCGATCGCCTGCTCGATCAGCAGTTCGACCAGCTCGTCGTCTATGCCGGAGCGCTGCACGAGTTCAAAGGGGTAGATGTGCTGCTAGAGATTGCCCCCCAGTTTCCGCAGGCGAAATTTGCTTTGGCGGGCGGCCCCCTTAACCAACAGCAGCACTACCGCGATCGCATTACCAACCTAGGGTTAGAGAATGTAGACCTGCTAGGTTTTTTAGAGCAGCAAGACCTGGCCCACCTGCTGCAAGCCGCCGATGCGTTAGCCCATCCCCATCGGCAAGGCCCAGCCGCTACCTTTACCTCACCGCTTAAGCTATTCGACTACCTGGCGGCGGGAGCCCCCATCGTCGCTACTCGCATTCCATCTTTAAAGAACTGGCCCCTGACTGCGCAGATTGCTGCCTGGTGTGACCCCGATCAACCCCAGGCGTTTGCGGACAGTTTGCGGCAGGTTTTGACCCAACATCCCCGCCCTGCCGAAGGGTTTATCCCTGATATCGATATCCTAAAACCCTACTCTTGGGAAACCCGGATCGAGACTATCCTCGCCCACGTCGAAGCGCAATATCGCCCGCTCAAGTTTTAGCTTACAGTCACGCTATTGTTGGTTATTTCTATGCCTGGTCTGCTTGGTTTTGCTGGCAAAAACATATCTTCTATAGACAGTAGATTAACGCTACAGTCTATGGCCAAGCTGCTCATGCACCGCCAATTTTACCGGCAGACTGAGCCAGTAGTAGACCGCTATTTTGCCGGTGTACAAATCACAACAGCACCAGCAAAATCCCGCGAAAGCTTTTGTGCAGATGGAGGCGTCTACGTCTGGATTGACGGAGAGCTATACCCCTCTGGCCAGGCTCACAATTCGCAGCCAGTTCCCTCATCCTTAGGACAGGGCTATTCGGGTGCCCGCGTGCTGCTTAATGCCTATCAGCGTCAGCACCATCAGGCATTGCTACGTCACCTAGACGGCATTTTTTGCGCCGTCATTTACGACTCTAATCAAGCGCAGGTTCATCTTATTTCAGACCGCTATGGTCTTCGCCGTCTGTACTGGACCGTGCATCGTGGTGTCCTATTTTGGTTCCCAGAAATCAAGGCGCTGCTAGGGCTATCGGGCTATACCCCAACCTTAAACCGGGAGGCCATAGAAGATTTTTTAGGAATTCGCTATATCCAGGGCAATCAAACGTTTTTAGCTGGGGTTAGCTTACTGCCAGCGGCCACCCTACTGACCTGGGATATTCAGGCGGCGACTTGCCACCCAAATCGCTACTGGTGGTGGACGGAAATTCCACGTCGTACTGACATTCCTAAAACCAGTCACGCCGACCTCGAAGCTGATTTGGCCAATCTTTTTAGCTCGGCGGTAAGCCGTCGATGTCAACCCCACGAGTCAGTCGGCCTTACCCTCAGTGGTGGCTTAGATTCTAGGGCTATTTTGGCGGCAATACCCAGCGCTCAGGGGCCGATAAACTGTTTAACCTACGGCCAGGCGGGCTGCCAAGATAGCTCGATTGCCCAGCGTGCGGCCGCGATCGCTCAAGCTAAGTTTCACCTGTGCGAGTTCGATGCCCAAACCTGGTTTTGGCCTAGAGTCATGGCCCTTTGGGAAATGGATGCTCCTTGCAGCATTCTCCATGCTCAGTTTGCTGGCCCTAGCCAACTTATTCGTAGCCAAAATCTATTCGAGATCAATCTGCATGGAGAATGGGGCGACAAACTCTCTGGAGACCAGTTTTTTGCCCCAGAAAAGTTTGAAACCTTTGTAGATCGACAGCTTAACTTAGGCAATTTTGCTCGCACACCGGCCCACTATACCGCCGTGATGACAAGAGCTAAAGCTTATTTTGAATCGCTGGGCTCTTCGTCATATCTATTAGCTCTTGATGGCCGCGTTAGAGGCTTTATCTCTAAGGACATGCGCATCAGTCTGGTTGACGGTATCGAAACGCGCTTTCCCTTTTTGGATTATGAATTGCAAAAGTTTTTGTATGCCATACCGGAAAAGTATTTTAAGTCATCGGCCTTATACCACCGCATGCTAATTAAACATTTTCCCGCCTACTTTAAAGCCCTTCCCTATCAAAAAACAGGGCTGCCCCTGGTCAAGAGTTTACCCAAGCATCATTGGCATCAGCGGTTAGATCGGTATCATCAACGGGTACACAGCCTGACCCAACCACTGCGGCCTAAACGCACCGATCGCCCTGCTGTCGCGCAATTACAGCCGCGAGAGTTTGCTGACTATGCCGCCTGGTTGCGCGAGTCTCCAGCCAAAGACTTTATTGATCAATTGCTGGGGGCACCTGAACCGCTATACGCCGAGTTCATTGACCCTAAAGTTGTGCGGCAAGACTGGGAAAACCATTTGGCGGGCGAAGATTTAGCCGATCGCTTGGGAACGATCATTTCTCTAGAAATTTGGCTAAACCAATTTTTTATGGGCAATTATAGAGCCTTCTAAAGCCCCTCAATTTAGCTCCACTAAAGCCAGCTTGAGACGTAAACACCATGACACCCAAGAGCTATGACACCTAAGATCGTTGGCATGTTGTCGAGCTATAGCGGTCTCACCCAGTGCGACTGGCTATGGAAGCAGAGCCCTCAGCCCTTTGGTATTTGGGGCAATATGCAGCTTCATGCGCCAGACCCCCAGCCTGACTACCTGCTGCTCTACCAGTTCAACTTTCACGAGCAGTTTGCTCCCCCGCGCCGATCTAAATCGCAGCAGTTGCGCGATGCGCTGTCTCTTGCCAAACCTAACGTTGCAGTGGATGTCTTGGATAAGCTGCCTCCCCAGTTTAGTCAAGTGCCCAAGGAGCGGATTGCCTTTTTGTTGCGCGAACCACCCCTGCCGGAGGTGCGACCCAAAAACCTGCTCAACTATGCCCACGCCCGCGACTACTGCGGCTACGTCTCTGGCCCCGACGACTCGGCCCCTACCCCCGCCTACATGCCCGCTATCTGGTACGTCAATGTCTCCTTCCGCGAGCTGAACGAGGCCCCGCCTCCCGAAAAACACAGCCCTTGTAGCTGGATCACCTCCGGCATTAACCGCACCGAGAGCCACCGCCAGAGGTTAGCCTTTTTGCAGCAGCTTCAGGACAGTAGCCTACCCGTCGAGGTCTACGGGCGCGACCTGCCCCCCGGCACCCGCACCGCTGGGGAACTAAGCAACAAGTGGTCGGGTATGGCCCCCTATACCTACAACCTGGCGATCGAGAACTTTGCAGACAACGACTGGTACGCCAGCGAAAAACTGTGGGATGCGCTGCTCTCCTGGTGTCTGCCCATTTACTACGGCGGCGGCGCGGCAGATAAACTGTTGCCCCCCGGCAGCTTTTTGCGCCTGCCTAGCCTGGATGAAAAAGGGATTCAGTATATTCGCGAGGTAACGGCGAGCCCGGATGCGTGGATTGAGGCCAAGGATGCGATCGCAGAGGCCCGCCAGGTGATCCTCCACAAGCTCAACCTAATGAACTGGCTATCGGAGTGGGTGGGGCAAGAGCAGCGCTAGCCCACGGCAAACTCAGTGAACTGACGCTTAAAGGGCGAGTGAAACCCCAGCACAATGTCGTGCTTCGGCACGCCGCGATCGACCAACTCATTGGCGATGCCGCCCTCGGTGCCGTCGTGCTGTATCCAGATTTTGCCGTCTTTGATGTCAAGATGCAGCACGCAGCCGTAGACCCGCCGCTTGTTCGACCAGCCCACGTGGACGACCTGGTAGCGATCGCGCTCAGTGTCGAAAATCAGCTCGGTCTCTAGCTCTGGATTGCTGAAGTCCACGTGGCTATACTCGGTTAGCATCTCTTGAACCAGCGGGCGGTAGCGTTCTAAGTTGGCCATTTCACAATCACCTCCTCCTCTGGATCGTAGATCACCAAGCGGACTTGGTAGCGCTCCACCAATCGGCGGGGCAGCTCTAGCCGAAAAAACTCCCGATCTGCATCTACCGGAATGGCCAGGTAGAGGGTCCGCTCAGGCTGTTCTTCTTCTAGGGCAAGCTGATATTTGAGAAATTGGCCCAGCGCCATGCTGAACTCGGTCGTGGCAGAAGAACCCACAAAACTTTTGATCTCCACCGCGATTTTCTCGTTCCCCCGCTGTGCCGCCAAAATTCTTTCAGCTCCTAGGTCAACGTACATATCGACGCCACCGAAGCTGATGAAAAGCGGATCGTGGGTAATTGTCCAACCGTCTTTCTCAAGGGCGTGTCTGACGGCATCGTGAAACAGGTCTTTGGCAGCCATAGGCAAACCATATCTAGAGAATCGCAGCTCTAGCCCCATTCTAGAAGCTGCCAGCCCTACCGATTTCCTGAGCTTGCGAATACCATGGGCACCGGGGCAAGTCTAAAAAATCGGTGCTCTCCTCTTTACTGAAAATCAGGTGCTATAGAGATCCCTTACCTGGCATCAGTGGGCACCCCAGGAACCCATTTTTTGAAAAAACGGGTTCCTTTTTCATTTTGGCATGGTAAACGGGCAACTTCTCTGTAGGACTTAGTACCAACCAGCGATAGGCAGTCAGACAGAGCCATGGACGGCATTTGTACCCTCGGCAACGATCGCGTCTACGACCAAATCGTCGCCCTGCTTAACAGCATCGACGTCTTCGCCCCAGGGATGCCGGTGTGCATTTACCCCTACGACGACCAGGTGGAGCGTTTGAGGGAATTGGTGCGATCGCGTCCTCAACTCACCCTCTACGACAACACTGCCTCTATTCAGCGGTGGGATACCTGGGTCGAGCAAATCTGGGCCGCCCACCCCACCGCTCGGCAGCAGTGGAATGCGATCGGCAGCACGGGCATTCACCGCATGGGTACCCACCGCCGCTTCTGCGCCTTCGACGGCCCCTTCAATCGCTTCCTCTACATGGATGCCGACACCCTGCTGCTCAGCGATCCAATCCCGATATTCGACGCGCTGACTAAGTACGACTGGGTTACCTACGACTTTCAGCACAAAGACCTCAGCCATGTGTATGACGAGAATTCTGACTGGATGGAAAGATTGTTCTCAGCGAAACAGCTCCAGCGGCAGGCGTTTTGCTCGGGCTTCTACGCGAGTCGCCAAGGGCTGTTTGATCCTGATCGAGGCCAAGACATTCTGGATTGGCTTAATTCTGGGGAAGCAGCGGTGCTGTACTCCATGGCTCCCGACCAAACTATTCTCAACTACTTGGTCATGCGGTGCGAGATCAACTCCTGCAACCTGGCGCTGACGTTGCCAACTGAGCAACGCACCGGCAACTCCGTCACCTCTAGTCACTTCATCATTCAAGAAAACCGAGTCTACGACAAGGGCGTACCGCTGCTGTATCTGCACTACATTGGCCTGTCATCCAAATTTTTCGCCCGTCTCTGCAATGGCGAGAACGTGGAGTTGCCCTACCGCGAGGTGTTCTTGCACTACCGCTATCTGCACAATCCTGAGACCCGCCCCGCTCTGCTGGGCAAACTAGTGACAGCCAAGCCCCAAGGCTGGCGACGGTACCTAAAACCCCTGGCCCAGTTGCTCCCCTGAGGATTGCTATGACTTCGCGCGGCATTTACATTACAGCCAACGACAAGGTGATGGATCACGCGATCGCCTGCCTCAACAGCATTCGCGCCCACGACCCCAGCATTCCGGTCATGTTGATTCCCTACAACGACGACTACCACCAGGTGGCCGAGGTGCTGGGCCGCGACTACGGCGTGGAGGTCTACCCCGATCTGGAATTCATTCAGCGGTTGTCAGAAAACCTGCACGGCATCTTTGGCGAGGGGTTCTTTGCGCGGCCCAACCAGTTTCGCAAGCAGGCCTGCTGGTTTGGCCCCTTCGATCGCTTCCTCTACATCGATACCGATGTGGTGGTGTTTAGCGCGATCGCCAAAGTGCTGGACTGCCTCGATAACTACGACTTTATCAGCTACGACTACCAGCACCGGGGCGGCATTCGCAACGTGTTTGCCCCCGCCATTATTGAGCAGGGCGTTTTCACCGCCGCCGAGCTAGAGGATATGTTCAACTGCGGCTTTTGGGGGTCTAAAAAAGGGTTGGTCAGCGAGCAAGACCTCTACGACACGTTTGCCGAATGCGCCGCCCACCCCAACTATTTCGACTTTTCCGAAAAAACCTCCGACCAGCCGATCATCAACTACCTGATTCTCAAGCGCATGGCGCGGCGGTTTAACCTGGTGCGCCAGCCCGGCGGTGGCCCCGGCAACTGGGCGGGCAGCCCCCACTTTGTGCAAGAGGGCATGACGCTGGTAGATCCGAATGTGAACAAGCCCCTCGACTATCTGCACTGGGCGGGTTACCGCATTCAACCCGGCTGCCCCTACTGGGATATCTGGGCCTACTACCGCTACCTGCGCGATCCCGACAGCCGCCCAGCAGAAGTTCCGGTAGCAGTCCCATCTCCTATGAAAACCCTAAGTCGCAAGGCAGGCAAACTACTAAGCCGTTTAAGCAAATAGCAAAGTTTTGTAGGGTGGGTTAGGCCTCGTTAACTTTGGCCAAAAAAACCAACACTTTAGCAAGCCGTAACCCACCAACCGAGCCTGATTGACTGTCAAAATCTCCCTGCATCAAGACCCCAGGGTTCTTTTGCAACTGTCAAAGAATTTTGGCTTACCCCAGAAGAACCCTGGGGTCTAACCCTGCTAAAACAAGCGGCCTTGCTGAACTTCTCCTAGCGCCGATCGCGCTGTACCGGAAGATGCTAGGCGATCGGCGTAGCGTGTAGTCTCAGGCAGGCGATATTTGGTCGTGCATCGCAGCACTAGGTCGATCGCGGTTTCGAGCGTGGTGTAGTGGCCGGAGGAAATGTACAGCGGCTTGGTGTTGGCGCGGTTGCGCAACACAGCTCCAATCCTCTCTCCCCGATCTATTAGCGGTACCCAGGTACCTTTGTCAGGCGGTACCTCGGCGTGGGTGCCCACCAGGCGTGACTTGGCCACGCCAACCGTGGGGCGATCGCACAACAACCCCAAATGCGACGCAATCCCCAATCGCCGAGGATGCGCGATCCCCTGACCATCGCAGAGAATCACATCTGGCTCGGTGTTGAGCTGCGCCAGCGCCGCCAGCACCCCAGGCACCTCCCGAAACGACAGCAGCCCCGGCACGTAGGGAAAGACGGTCGGCTGCCGCACCAGCACCTCGTCCACCGGAGTCAGGTCGGGGAACGATAGCACCACTACAGCAGCGCGGGTGGTTTGGCCCTCATCCTCAAACCCGGCATCTACCCCGGCAACGTAGCGAATCGGGTTGGGCAGGCGATCTTGAAGAATGACCTGGGGCGCGAGGGTTTGCTGCAGGGCGATCGCCTCGGCGGGCGTCGTCGGCCAACTCTCTGGAAACTGAATCTGCATAGGCAAAGCCTTCGTTATGCCGTAGCCTCTAAGTAGCTAGGCGCATTTAAACATAAAACGTTCTAGCTGATAATTTCCAGCTTTACTACGCGCTTCCATGCCGTCAATGACGGTCATGGCCAAGTCATATTCGTTATCAAACATCTGACCGGCAAT